>CAMDEF010000024.1 GCA_945895265.1 Bordetella parapertussis
GCCTGTCGGGCGAACTCGAGATCAAGGCACCCACTTTATTCAAAGGCTATTTCAATAACCCCGAGGCCACTGCGCAAGCGTTTACCGAAGACGGTTACTTCAAAACTGGCGACCTAGGCTACCTGCGCGGTGATGGTAGTTTTGTATACCAATCGCGGATGGGCGACACGATGCGGCTGGGGGGCTTTTTAGTCGACCCGACTGAAATCGAAGATGTCTTAGCCGCACAACCCGACATTGAAAGCGCACAAGTGGTGGGTGTCGAGATCAACGGTCAGCCGCGTGCCGTGGCCTTCGCGATCGCAAAAAATAAGCAATGCCCACCAGATACGAGTGCTACCCTCAAGGGTGTCGCAAAAACACTCGCTGCTTTTAAGATCCCCGCGCACCTTTGGTTTGTTGACGAGTTTCCAACAACAGCCAGTGCCAACGGACAAAAATTTCAACGCGTCAAACTCAGAGAGCTTGCGCTAGAAAAGCTAGCTACTTAGCCACATCCGGCTGGTAACGCGCCCCCAACCGCAGCGCCTCAGCCCTTAAAAATTCAAGCGCTAACGCCGCCGGCTCAGGGTCACCCTTTACGCCCAGCTCAATATGGGGCACCCCGCCACCCTCACCCACTGAGGGCAAACTAAAGGCGCGCACACCTGGCCACTTTTGCTCGAGTGCTTCGAGTGCAGGCGTGATCCGCGATTCGGGCATGCCATAGACCAAGAATGAATGTTCGACCTGCTGATTTTTGTGATGCAAGTGTGCATAGCGACTATCAAGCGTCGCCTCGAGCATCGGCCAGGCCATCACCGGAAATCCCGGCACAAATGTATGGTTTTGAATGAAAAACCCGGGGATACGATTAAACGGATTAACGACCGCCTCGCAACCTTGCGGAAAATAGCCCATCTGCAAGCGCTGTTGATTTTCAGGAGCATTGATATCAGGATTGCCCCCGCCCTTGGCGGCAGTTTCGGCCACTCGCAGGCCAATCTGCTCTGCGGCAAAGGGGTGCAGCGCCAAAGGTAATTTCAGTGCGGCAGCGGCTGCTTGACGGGTATGATCATCGGGCGTAGCGCCGATCCCACCACAACTAAACACGGTATCGCCCGACGCAAAGCTGCGTTCAAGCGCAGCGGTCAGCAAGGCACGATCATCGGACAAGACTTCGACCCAAGACAACTGCAAACCACGCGCGCTCAATAATTCGATCACCTTAGACATATGCTTGTCTTGCCGGCGACCTGACAAAATTTCGTCACCAACGATAATCAACCCAAACCGCGTGTTGTCTTGAGAAGCAGACATGATGTTTCCAGTAAAAATTGAAGTCAGTCAAATTTGAGAATAGTCGACATTTCAGCACAAATGCGACGGCCTTGGTCGACTTATGGCGGGTCAGCCTCAAACATTTAGTGCATTTCGCTACGCAGCTGGCGCAGGCTTGCTAGCCCGTAGTGTGTGTAGACCAGGCCCGAGAAGACTGGCAGAAACACCCAAGCTGGAGGGAACAAATTCAAACACGCACAGAACAAGCCAATCACCCAAAACCCAGTTCCGTGACGCGCTAACAGAATTTTTCGCTCAGCAGCACTGGCGTGCTCGACGATCGAGTCAAGCCGCATCATGCGCGAAAAGGCAAACGTCCACCACAAAAGCGACACCAATAAGCCAAGAGGCGGAAACAACCAAAAGGGCAGCGTTAACACCCAGCCCAACACAAACACCACACTCACCCATAACGCGTTCCAGAAGCTGACGACGAAGCCGTATTCGCCCTGCTTAGCCACATCGGCATAGCGGTGGCGCGACAAATGCGAAACCACCAAGGGCATGACAAACACAGCAGCAACGGCCAGGCCAAGAATCCCCGAAAGGGGCAAGAGCAGCAAGAGTGCAGTCAGGCTGAGCAACCAAGCTTTGACCGACAATAACGAGAATAAACCAAGCGACACGAGCCATTCATTTGCGTCAAGCAGCAGACTAGAATCAGTCACCTGCTGGTTCAACCAAGCTGTGAGTGGCCCTAGTGCCACAGAGACCAGCACAATCACTGCACCCAGCACAATCAAAAAGGGCATCAACATGGCGAACAACATGCGCGGGTGACATTGCGAAGCCAGTGCGCGACCAAATGCCTGGCCCACCCCCTGTAAGCCGAGCGATTGCTGCGTGATTTGGGGTTGCTGGGTTGTTTGGGTTGGATTCAACGCGAAATTCTCCGAAAAACAGACAGTGCGACGGGAAGCCGCAGGAGGGCGGCGGCCCTCGTCAGGCACGCAAACGAGGCTATCATAGACAAACCTGATACTTTGCGCTGCCGAAAACGTGTTTCTTCCCAACTCGCCAACACTTGCCCAAGCCCTTGAGCGACCAGAGCTCACTATTGTCTTGTGTTTTTGTGCGGCCTGGTGCGATGCCTGCAAAGCCTACCAACCAAAATTCGAAGCGCTCGGCCAACAACATCCCGACGTTTGTTTCATCTGGGCAGACATTGAAGATTATCCCGAACTGCTGGGTGATGAAGATGTTGAAAATTTTCCGACGATCGCAATTGTGCAAGAGGCTCAGATTCGTTTTATGGGGACCTTGCTGCCTCATATCGAGCACCTAAACCGCTTGATTGAGACCATGCACACGCCGGGTCGGCCGCAAAGCACAAGCTTGCCCGAAGACTTAATTGAGCAGTTAAAAACTCTCAGTCAAAAAACCTAATGTTAACGTTGAAGCTTAGCCTTCAAACGGTTGCTTAACTGTCGATTAGTGCCGTTAAACGTCAAACTGTGGCTTAAGCTTCGCTTCGTTCAGCCAATCTTCAAGCTAGCGCTTAATCAGGCTTTTTTTGCGCAGCACCGAGCAGCAAGCCCACCGGGCGTTTCGTTAACAACGAATGCTTTTTCACAGACGTCGCGGGTGCCTGTGCAGCGGCAGCCAGCGAGGCTGCAGATGGCTGATACGGTTTTGTAAAGAAATCATCAAGCGGCTTGGCTGGCGCGCTGTAACGACTTGGGCGCGCGCCGCGCTCTGCGCGATCACTTTGAGAGCTTCGCCCGCTTGAGCTACGCTCTGAGCTCGAGGCGCCAGAGCTACGCTCTGAACCAAAGCTCGAACGACTTGAACGCGACTCTTCACGCGAAGCACCCCGTGCCAACAACTCGCCTGGGATTTCGAGCGTGCCACGCACGATCGAATTTTTAATCAGCTTTTCAATGTCGAGTAGATATTTTTCTTCAGACGGAGCAAACAATGAGATCGCTTCGCCCAACGCCCCCGCGCGACCAGTACGGCCAATGCGGTGGACGTAATCTTCGGCGCTGTGCGGCAAATCGTAATTAATGACACAAGGTACGCCTGCCACATCGAGGCCACGCGCAGCCACATCGGTCGCGACCAACACTTCGAGCTCGCCGGCCTTAAAGGCCTCAAGCGCCTTCATTCGATCGCCTTGCGTTTTGTCACCATGAATCGATTCGGCACGTACGCCATCGAGCTCAAGTTGGCGCGCTAAACGACCGGTACCAATTTTGGTGTTTGAAAACACGATCACTTGCTTCAGACCACGCGATTTCACCAAATGTACAACGGCTGCCCGCTTGGCATCGCCCGACATGGCGTAAGCAATTTGCGTGACCGTGTCAGCGGTGGCATTACGACCTGCCACTTCAATTTCAATTGGGCTGTTTAAATAGGTGCGACCAAGCTTGCGAATGTCGTTGCTAAAGGTTGCCGAGAACAGCAAGGTTTGCCGAGGGGTGGGCAACAGACGAAGGATTCGCTCGAGATCAGGCAAAAAACCCATATCTAGCATTCGATCGGCTTCATCTAAGACCAAAATGCCGACCTGACTGAGATTGACATTGCGCTGCTCAACGTGATCAAGCAGACGCCCGGGCGTCGCGATCAACACTTCGCAACCATTGCGCAAAGCCTCTTTTTGCGGATTGATATCAACCCCGCCAAATACCACCGTCGAACGCAGCGGCGTGAGCTTGCCGTAGCGCTTCACACTTTCAGCAACCTGATCTGCAAGCTCGCGAGTTGGCGTCAAAATCAAAGCTCGCACAGGATGACGGGCAGGCGAGGCGCTACTGTTAGCAAACGCCATCAGACGATGCAAAATCGGCAACGTAAACGCCGCAGTTTTGCCTGTGCCCGTTTGGGCGGCGCCCATGACATCTTGCCCGGCCATCGCAAGCGGAACTGCTTGCGCCTGAATCGGAGTGGGTATCGTGTAGCCGGTATCAAGCACGGCTTGTAACAGCGCTGGATGCAATCCGATTTCAGAAAAAGTGGGGATTGCTGCGACAGGTGTATCGGTTGGTTGAGTAGTAGAGGTCAAGTAGTTTGTATGATTGAAGTCATTGAATTATTTAAGGAAACGCGTCATAGTGTACTCCAGTCATGCGTCTCAGTTCGGGATTCCCCTTAGCTCACTCGCTAATCCAAGGCTGTTTGCGACCCTAAAAACAACAGTAACAATCCGCGCAGCGACCAAGATCAGCCATAAAGGCGGGCGCAATCGCTCGCAAACCCAGTAAAAACGTTGCACGTTGCTGCTCGCGCAGAGAGATCAAGGAAGTGAGAGTCGTCAACAGATCCAACAATTTTTTGCGTGTTTGAAACAATTGCCGTTAGTGTAGACCGCGCCCTTGGTACACTGTCCGCATCCATTTTTTCTTTGAGATTCGCGATGACGCAAGCCCCCGCCTCTGGCAAAGATCAAGCTCCGGTACAAGTCGGTGCTGCCGATCTGCCCCTGCATTGCCCTGGTCCACGCGCTCCTCTCTGGAGCATGCACCCGCGCGTATTTCTTGACGTGACACGCACCGGCGCCGTCAATTGCCCTTACTGTGGCACGCAGTATCAATTGGCTGCGGGCACTGTTGTGCACGGCCATTAAGGACCGCGCATATGCCGGTGATGTTCGCCACCCCCGAAGAAGCTGAACTAGCTTTTTATGATGCGCTTGAACGGGCAGACTTGGTTCGCTTGATGCAAGTCTGGTCTGACGACGAAGAGATCATCTGTGTGCACCCAGGTGGCTTACGCATGGTAGGTTTACATGCAGTCAAAGAGTCCTGGCAAGAGATCCTGGCGCAAGGCGCCTTGCACATTCGCCCAGCTAAACTCGTGACCACCCAAAGCATGATGAGCACTGTACATTCGCTGATTGAACAAATCACAGTGCGCAGCCAGACAGGCACCGAAGTTGCTCACTGCTACGCGACCAACGTCTATCACAAGGGCCCAACGGGGTGGCGCATGGTGATGCATCACGCCTCGGCCGCACCCGAACAAACCGGCTTGCTCGACTCACACGACGCCCCTGGGCTTTTGCACTAACCTCACAGCATAGTGCCAGCCTCCCTCGACCTTTCGCCCTGCCATGCTCCGAACTGGTTGCCCGAACGTCACACCCAGACGCTCTTTGGCGCCTTAGTTGCCCCCACCAACCGTCTGCGCTTTGCCAGAACACGTGTCAATACGCCCGATGGCGATTTTATCGATTTGGATTGGGCGCACTCAAGCGCCGCCTATCACTACCCACGCACCCAAGACAGCTCGTTGAGCCACACCGCAGCCGCACGCTGGCTCACGCCAACAGAGCAGCAGCAACTGCGCGACACCCCGCCAACACCAGCCTTACTGCTTTTTCATGGCCTCGAGGGTAGCAGCGGTAGCCGCTATGCACAATCGATCGCCACCTACTTCAAAGCCAGACAGTGGATCGTGGTTGTCGCACATTTTCGCGGTTGCTCTGGCTTTGCGAACCGGCTGGCACGCGCGTATCACTCGGGCGACTCTGCCGACATCGGTTTTATTCTTCAAGCAGTGCGACAACAAGTTCCTCAGGGGCAGTGGCATGCAGCGGGCGTCTCGCTTGGGGGCAACGCGTTATTAAAGTATTTGGGCGAACAGGCCACACATATGGCTTGGCTTGTGGGTGCTGCCGCGATTTCTGCCCCCCTTGATTTGGTCGCTGCCGGCAATCATCTATCGGATAACACCTTTAACCGCGAAGTGTATTCGCGTCATTTTTTACGCTCGCTCAAACCCAAGGTATTTGAGAAGGCGCGTAGATATCCAGGCGTCATCGATACCTTTAAGGTGAATCAGGCGCGCGACTTGCGCGAGTTCGATCACGCTTACACCGCGCCCATGCACGGCTTTACAGATGCCATCGATTACTGGACTCAATCGGCCAGCAAACCTTGGCTCAAAAAAATTGTTACGCCAACGTTGGTGCTAAACGCCAGAAATGATCCGTTTTTACCCGAGCCCGTACTGGTGGGGCCCAACGATTGCAGCGAGGCGATCACTTTGCACCAACCGGCGCTGGGCGGCCATGTGGGATTTGTGACGGGAACTTGGCCCGGACACTTAAACTGGCTACCCGAACGACTGCAGCGTTATTTCGAGACGCTTGAGCCTCGTACGGCCTGAGGTTCTAAAACCCTGCAGCCTGACAGCCTAGACCACTGCGGCCTAATCGCCTACGACTTAAAACGCTCGAGTAATCTGCGGTCTTCAGCGATTTTTGCCGTCAAGGTACGGATCCTGACATCGATCTGTGACTGCACATAAAAATCTTGCGACAAGGTGCGCGCCTGCTGCAACTGCGCAACCGACGCAGACAACGCCCCAAGTTGTTCATAGTAGGACGCCATCGCCTGCCGCGCGAGCACTGGCTCGTTTAAACGATCGTGACTAGTCCCCAACATTTTATAAAAGTCAGGCTCACCTTTTGGCCAGCGTTTGAGTTGCACTTGTAGATACGCGACGGCCTCTTTGTCTTTCGCTTGCAGCTGCAAACACTCTGCCACCTTTAACGCAAACGCGCGCCGCTCAGGCCAGCGCTTTTGCGCAGCTTGCGCCGCAGCTAAGGCCTGAGCCACTTGCTTGCGGGCCAAGTCAAGTTCGACACGCTGTAAATCGAGATAGGGCGAGTTTGCGATGAGCCCTTGCGCCTGCTCTAGCGTGCTCGCTGCGGTTTTAAAATCTTTACGCACCGTCGCGGCAAGCGAGAGACCGTACCAGGCAGCAGCCTGCTTAGCCGCACTACCACTTGTTGTCGCGCCGGCCTTCGCACTCACACGCACCTCTTCTTGCAGTTGCTCAACCGCTTGCACCAGAACCCTCGGGTCGATGGCCTGCATCACCCGAGCTTTGGCTCGCACAAACCAAAACTCATCCGAGGCTTGATAATTGGTAACAGGCAACTGTCGTATCCGGTTTTGCATGTCGGTCATGCGCGAAATGCTAAGCGGGTGAGTTGAAACATAGACCCCACCACCACGGCCCTCATTCAAGCTTGAGGCTTGCATCAAGCGTCCAAACATCACTGCCATGCCATTTGGGTCGTAACCCGCCTTGCGCAACATTTCAAAGCCCGTACGGTCAGCCTCTTGCTCGGCATCGCGCGAAAACCCAAGTTGTTGCGCAATGGCAGCGGCTTGACCAAAGGCCGCAATCCCCATCGCAGCCTGCCCGCCACCCGGCGTCAACCCGGCAAGAATCGCTGCCGCGATCGTCGCGATTGCAAGATGTCCACTTTGCTGCTGCTGGGTTAGCCCTCGGGCAATGTGCCGCTGGGTCACATGAGCGATTTCGTGCGCGAGCACCCCGGCGAGTTCAGCCTCGGCGCCTGAGGTCACAATCAAACCGGTATGCACCCCGATATACCCACCTGGCATCGCAAACGCGTTAATGGCAGGATTACGCACCCCAAACACCTCAATGTCTGGCGCTCCGCCCGGCGCATAGACGGCCAGTTTTTTGCCCATCGCATTCAAATATTGATTTAAATCAGGATCCTTGATGTACTCTGGGTCACGGCGCCCTTCGACCATGATGGCCTCACCCAGGCGCCGCTCAAGTGCCGGCGACAGGTCTGAGCTTGATGCCGGCCCAAGCGATGGCGCAGCAGACGGCTGTGCCCAGGCACTTTGCCAGCCAATTGTGAGCACCAGCAACCCCGCCATGCATTTTTTAGGCATCGATTGCAGCGAATTCATTAAACTGTCATGAGTCATACGTTTATGATAGCGGCAGTTTCATTTGGTTCCGCACGTGTGCGGCCCTACCTTCAGGATTAAATCATGCGCCCCGTTCGCAAAGCAGTCTTCCCCGTTGCCGGCCTAGGCACTCGTTTCTTACCCGCCACCAAGGCGATGCCAAAAGAAATGTTACCCGTTATTGACAAACCCTTGATCCAGTATGCGGTTGAAGAGGCTGTCGCAGCTGGTATTACAGACTTAATTTTTGTGACAGGCCGCAATAAACGCGCCATCGAAGATCATTTTGATTCGACTCCCGAAATGGAAGCTGAATTAGCACGCAAAGGTAAAGCCGAGCTGCTTGCGATCGTTCAAGGTATTTTGCCTTCGCATGTCAGCTGCATTTATATTCGTCAATCTGCGCCGCTGGGCTTGGGCCACGCCGTGCTAACAGCGGCCCCGATCGTCGGAGACGAACCCTTTGCCGTTTTGCTTGCAGACGACTTACTTGACGCCGATCGTCCAGTCATCGGTCAGCTTATCGACGCCGCCTTAACCTATCAAGGTAGCATTTTGGGGGTGCAAGAAGTGCCGCTCAGCGAGACCGATAAATACGGTATCGTGGCGACCGACCCGGTCAGCGCACGCACCGAACGCGTGCGCCATATTGTTGAAAAACCTAAACCCGACGTCGCGCCATCGACCCTCGCTGTCGTTGGGCGTTACGTGCTGGATGCCCGAGTGTTTGCGCATTTACGCCAAACTCAGGCGGGCGCCGGCGGCGAGATTCAACTCACCGACGGTATTGCGTCACTCATGAAAGAAAAAGCCGTATTTGCTCACCGCTATGAAGGCGTGCGCTACGACTGCGGCAACAAAGAAGGCTGGTTCAGGGCTAACGTGGCACTTGGGCGTAAGTATCACAACCTCATCCCTTAACCCTCAAAGCCTTGGCATGCGCTAACTGTTCGAGCGCATGTCTAGCGAGATAGTCAGCAAACCCTTCATTACAAACGAGGTTTTGCCTCGCCCCAACGCCCCTTCGCTGACAAACGCATCAGCGTGCGCAACGCAACGATTAAACCGATCACTTCGGTCATGGCGGCAGGTATCCACATCGTCAGACCACCGATCATCTGATCGGTCAGTGCCTCCATCGGAATCGCCCGACCGCAAAGATCGAACAAAGGATACAAATCGCGTTCGGTGAAAGCAATAATGGCGCCAGCCACCATTTGCGGAGCCATCGTCACAATCGGCGAAATCACTCGACCACCGGGGCTCATGGCTGAGGGTGGACAGACCCGCCGGTCAAGTATCAGATTCCAGTACATGAACCCGGTGATCACGACGGACCAGTTCATCAGTCGATACAAGCGCCAATCCAGCATTGAATAAAATTGCACTGACGGGATCAGCCAGACAACCACCAAAAAGATAAACAGTGCCGGCACAATGATAGGGTTGGTCAGGATCGCGATCAGACTACGCCCGGGCCAAGTTTGGTTAAAGCGGGACAAGCCACGACGCCACGTCAGCGGCAATCCAGCTCGCATGACCTGGCCTGGGTAGGCCGCCATCACCACCAGAGGCCCAAGGTGATGCAAGACCAAGTGCTGAATCCGGTGCATAAAAAACATACGCTCGGCGTAATAATCAAGCATGGTATGAAGCGACAGATACAACATCACCATTCCGCTCAAGAATAGCCATTGCCTGACTCGAGTCACCCGATGCACGCGTTGGCCGCGCACAAACAATACGCCACAGACCAAAAAACAGAGCAGCAAGGTGGGAGAAAGCTCCCAGGGTTCAAGCCAGCCGATCCAATCCATCACAAACCCTTATTGAGTGTGGCAATCTGATACAGAAGCCGCGCAGAGATTGTAGTATGTCGTGTGTTCAACCACCGCGTACGATACCCCTATGCCCCTTGCAACAGCCAATCTCAAGAGCCCGACCGCTCGTCGTCAGCAATTACTGACCTGGATGCACAGCCTCGGGGGCGGGGTCGCAGTCGTGCCCACCGCGCCTGAACGTACGCGCAATCGAGACAATCACCATAGCTACCGCCACGACAGCGATTTTTACTATCTGACGGGTTTCTCTGAAGCGCACGCCTGGCTGGTGTTGGTCGCCGGTGAAGTGGATCAGAGCATTCTGTTCTGCGAAGGTAAAAATCCAGAACTCGAGATCTGGACTGGCGTGCGTTGGGGGCCCGAAGCAGCGGCAGAACATTTTGCCTTTGATGTGGCACACGACGTGAAGCATCTCGATACCCTGATCCCGCAACTACTGATCGGGCAACGCAACTTGTTTAGCACCCTGTCGCGCTCGCCTCAGCCCGACCTGCTCAAGCATTTACAAGGCTGGCTGCTCACCGCACAAACCAGTGTGCGCGACACTCGGGCGTTACCACATCAATGGTTAGATCTCAGCGACGTGTTGGCAGAGATGCGCTTGGTCAAAGATGCCTCTGAACTTGCCACCATGCGTGCGGCGGCTGCGATTTCTGCGCAAGGCCACGTTCGTGCCATGCAGGCAGCACGCCCTGGGTGCCACGAGTATGAGCTTGAAGCCGAACTGCTGTATCACTTTCGCAAACACGGCGCACAGTCGGTCGCTTACGACAGTATTGTGGCAGCGGGTGCCAACGCCTGCATCTTGCATCATCATGCGGGCAATGCCGTGATGCAAGAGGGTGATCTGGTTTTAATCGATGCCGGCTGTGAGCTTGACGGTTATGCGTCAGACATCACGCGTACGTTTCCGGCGAACGGCAAATTTTCAGGACCACAGCGCGCCTTGTACGACATCGTTTTGGCAGCACAGCAGGCGGCCTACGAAAAAACCTCACCACAACAAAACTTTAATGCAGGCCATGAAGCTGCGGTGCAAGTGCTCACGCAAGGTCTGCTTGACGAAGGCTTGCTGCAAGGCACGCTATCAGAAACCATCGAAAGCGCAGCCTATCGACAGTTTTACATGCACCGCACCGGCCACTGGTTGGGTATGGATGTGCATGATGTGGGCAGCTATCGCAGCCCCCCAGCATCAGCCGAAGAGCGCCCCTGGCGCCAGCTACAAGCAGGCATGGTGTTAACGATCGAACCTGGGCTTTACGTGCGCCCTGCCGCAAACGTTGCCGAAAAATTCTGGAACATCGGCATCAGAATCGAGGACGACGCTGTCGTGACCGAAACAGGTTGCGAACTCATCACACGCGGAGTGCCCGTTGCAGCGGACGAGATCGAAGCCCTCATGCGCGCGCGGTAACAATTGTTACATCTTAGGGTCACCCGCACGCAGTAACAACTGTTACACGCTACGGACTCGTCTAAGCGCGATTTATCCATCTTGAAGTGCCATAATCACGGGGCGTAGAATCGGCGTTCAACGTTTAGCAAAAAAGGAAACACCAAGATGGAAATTCGCCTGACAAAACTTGAAGCAGTCATCCCGAACCTTGCGACTAAAGAGGATCTTCAGCGTGACATGAATGCACAGACTTGGACGATCATTCGCTGGATCACTGGGGTTTTAATTGCAGCCACCACAGCGACGACTGCAACAACTTATCTGATCACCACGGTGGCCAAATAAGTTGCGTTAATCCGAATTTAGATTAAAGCCATCCAGCCACCCAAGCGCGGTCCAGACATAGATCACGATCATCGCGACCCCAAACATCAAAGCAACGGTACCGATCAACAGCGTAAAAATCGCGATTAGCACTGCACCCCAACCGCTTGGGCGCTCTCGCACCAAACCCGCGTTATAAAAGCCGTCAAACTTCGCATCGCTCATCAGGCATAAAACAATTGCCTCAATAAAGCCATCGAGAATCGGGATAAACAACAGAAAAAATGCCGGATTTTCGTACCAGATATCGGCGAAAGCACTAGCAATCATCAGCGTAACACCCAGCACACTGACCATCCAGGCGTGGCGCCGCCCCAGGTACCACCAGTGCGCGCCGACACAGCCAAACAACGCAGCCAGTAAACCGACTGTCGTTTTATGGCGAAACCGCGTCGCGGGCGTCGCAACGGTGAAAGAAGATAGAGTCATAACAATCCGTGATAACGTTTAATGCAAAGAAGGTCGGTAACAAATTTTCAATTTTTTTGCCAAAGCCTCTAATTTTTTGTCTAGCGTCCAAAGCTGAGCGTCTGTTGTCAATAGCGTTGAAGCCAACAAGGCCATGTCCACAGCTCCACAGCCGCAATCGTAAAGTTTATTCAACTCAACAAAGTTGATTGCTTCGTCGATCGTAGCAATGCTGGCAGTTTGCAGGGCTGATAGATATTGCAGGGTTCGTTTTCGAGGGGCAGGCGGTGAACCGCAAGACAACTCAAGAACAATCAAAGGATGACATAAGACCCGGTCGTTATTGAGCAATGCCCCCAAGCCATCAAGACCTTTTCTGAAATGCTGCACCCAAACTGAACTGTCAACCAAGACCATTGCCATTCAACACCCCGCTTAGTCTTTTCGTCTTGGGATATCTTTCATGTTGGGCGCCCTGCCCCCGAGTGCGGCTAGGCGCTTACCGATCTGCACTCTCAGAAAGACTTGCATCGCCTCGCGAAAGAGTTCTGCCTTGTCGAGCCCAGGATCTGCAACCTCTAATACTTTGGCATACAGTTCATCATCGATCGATACGGTTGTTCTCATGTGACCCTCATCGATTTAATTAACAATGTAGATATTGATGCATATTAACATCACTTTTTGCATCAAAACAGCCTCTTCAATCTTAAACGCCATCAAAGTTAACCCACCTCAAACTTCATCGCTCTTGCAGCGCTCAACTGACTATTGACTTGAGCCCTGTTGAGTGCCCGACTGGCTTAAAATGCCAACATGCAATCACAAGACTTTGACTTGGCAATTTTAGGCGGCGGCCCCGTGGGCAGCGTATTAGCCTTGCTGCTCGCGCGTCTCGCGCCGCAACCGGCGCGCATTGTCTTATTGCAAACCGACACCGCCTCGCAATACGGCCATCGCCCTGAGCTTGATCCACGCGTGCTTGCAATCAATCACGGCAGTCGTGTGTTACTTGAAAGCCTAGGTGCCTGGCCGCAGCAGGCGGCTCTGATACAAACTATTCACGTGTCGCAACGCGGTCGCCTTGGCCGCACTGTCATCCGGCATCACGACTTTGACGTACCCGAACTGGGCTGCGTGGTGCGTTATGGTCAACTTTACGACAAGCTCACCAAAGCTTTAGAAACAAGCGGCGTAAAAGTTTTAAACGGCGAGAGCGCACACGTGATCGGCCAAGATACTTCAGGCGTCATGATTGAACAAGGATCACGGCGCATGCGCGCAAAGTTAGTGGTTCACGCAGATGGGCTGGCGGGCCTTGAACCCACCCGCCAATACACTCAATATGCCCTACTCACTTGTGCGCGTGCGAGCAGACCGCGTGCAGGCTGGGCCTTTGAACGCTTTACCAACGAAGGCCCGTTGGCGGTTTTGCCTCACCCCGAGGCGCTAGGCGAGCAATCAATCGTCTGGTGTTGTTCTCCTGAACGGGCAAACGCGCTGCAAGCCTTAGCGCCTGAACACTTTTCGCGCGCGCTCACCGAAATATTTGGTTCGAGGCTAGGTACGCTCACGGTTGAGGGCTCTGTTGCGTGCGTGCCCCTGGCCATGACCCTGCGCCCTCAAACGATTGACGGCCGCTGCGTGGCAATCGGCAATGCGGCCCAAACACTACACCCTGTTGCAGGACAAGGGTTGAACTTAGGACTGCGCGATGCAGCGACACTTGCGATTGCTTTGCGCGAATGGTTGGTGGCCCCTGAGCAAACTCCTAGCGTCGCCTTGCAACGCTATGAAACGCTGCGCGGCCCCGATCGTCAACTCACGGTTCGCCTGACCGACCTGCTCTCGCGCGTCTTCACCACAAAATTTCCTTTGATCGAGCACGCTGCCGGCCTGGCGCTCTTAGGAATGGACCTTTTGCCATCCCTTCGCGCACCGCTGGCACGCCATTTATTGCAGGGACTCAGGCTGTAGTACTAGCTTGAGCAAACGTCCTGACAAGCCCAAGGCGTTACAATTTAGCCATGAATATCGGCCCTTGGTCTCTTACGAACAACGTTTTTGTCGCCCCGATGGCTGGGGTGACAGACCGTCCGTTTCGCCAATTGTGCAAACGCCTGGGGGCGGGCTACGCCGTATCTGAAATGGCGGCAAGCAATCCACAATTGTGGCAAACGGTTAAGTCTTCGCGCCGCCTGAATCATGATGGCGAAAGCGATCCCGTTTCGGTTCAAATTGCCGGCGCTGATCCACAAATGATGGCGCAGGCCGCTGTTTTTAATATCGGCAAGGGCGCCCGAGTCATTGACATCAACATGGGCTGTCCGGTCAAAAAAGTGTGCAACGTCGCCTCAGGCTCGGCGCTGTTGCGCCACGAAGATCTTGTGGCAAAAATTCTTGAAACGGTGGTGAACGCTTGCACGCCTCTGGGGATACCCGTCACACTCAAAACGCGCACGGGCTGGGATCGCGAGCATCGTAATGCGCTGCGCATTGCCTATTTGGCGCAAGAGACGGGCATTGCCGCGCTCACCCTGCATGGGCGTACCCGCGCAGATCTGTATCTGGGCGAGGCCGAATTCGATACCATTCGCGAAGTCAAAGCCAGTATTTCAATTCCGGTGGTGGCAAATGGCGATATCGATAGCCCGCAAAAAGCCCGCAGCGTGCTCGCGTACACGGGTGCCGATGCCGTCATGATTGGGCGAGCGGCGCAAGGCCGTCCGTGGATTTTCAGAGAAATTGATCATTTTCTGCGTACAGGCCAAACTCTAGCGCCCCCGACTTGGGCAGAAATGCGAGAGTTATTACTCCATCACCTGGCAGATCACTATCAGTTTTACGGCGAAAGCGTCGGGGTCAAAACCGCGCGTAAACACATTGGCTGGTATGTCAGCGGTCTGTCCAACGGCGTCGCATTGGCCGACCATATCAACCGGCTTGATACCACCACCGAGCAATTTGCAGCTGTCGACCTCTGGTTTTTAGCGCAGGCGGCCGCTGGCGCTGACAGTCTGGCCGCAACCTGCGACAATCATGGTCTTACTACGCCATACCTGCACGCAGCCTGAAGGGCTATCTCATGAAAAAAAACAATATCCTTGGTGAAGCGGTACGCTCGAGCCTTGACAGTTACTTTGCCGATCTGGGCGATACCGAGCCCAACGACCTTTACGACATGGTGATCGGCTGCGTCGAGCGCCCCCTGTTAGCAGTTGCCATGCAACGGGCAAACAACAATCAATCGCGTGCCGCCCTGATGCTAGGTGTTACGCGTAATACTCTTCGAAAAAAACTGTTGGCGCACAAGCTTATATGACTATTCAAACCGCACTGCTCTCTGTTTCAGATAAAGCCGGCATCGTCGATTTTGCCAAAGCACTTGCTAAGCGAGGCGTACGACTGCTCTCGACCGGCGGCACGGCAAAATTACTGGCCCAAGCCGGTTTGACAGTGACCGAAGTGGCACAGCACACGGACTCGCCTGAAATTCTTGATGGTCGGGTCAAAACCCTGCACCCAAAGATTCATGGTGGGCTGCTCGCTCGACGCGATAGCGCCGAGCATTTGCAAACCCTCTTAGAGCATGGCATTGAACGTATCGACCTGCTCGTGGTCAATCTGTATCCCTTTCGTGCGGCTGTTGCCAAGCCTGACTGCAGCTTCGCTGATGCCGTCGAAAACATCGATATTGGCGGGCCCGCCATGCTACGCGCGGCCGCAAAAAATCACGGCACCGAAGCGGGTGGCGTCACCGTGGTGATCGACCCCACTGATTACCCACGCGTCTTAACAGAAATGGATGCCACGGGCGACACGTCGTTCGGGCTGCGCTTAGCACTCGCCACAAAAGTGTATGCACACACCAGCGCGTACGATGGTGCGATTGCGGCCTACCTGAGCAGCCTGGTCGCGCCTGAGCCTGCACAAGATGCAGTACCCGAGCGCACCACCTGGCCCAATACGCTCACCCTGCAAGTGCACCAACAGCAAGTCTTGCGCTATGGCGAAAACGCACAGCAACGCTCGGCCTTCTATGTCGACCCAACTTGCCCCGCAGGCCTGCTAGGCAACTTCGTCCAACTGCAGGGCAAAGAGCTGTCGTATAACAACATCGCCGATTCAGACGCTGCCTGGGATTGTGTACGCAGCTTTGCTGAACCCGCCTGCGTCATCGTCAAACATGCCAATCCATGTGGCGTGGCCGTGGCTGACAAAGCCGTTAACGCCTATCTCAAAGCCTTTAAAACAGACCCCACCTCAGCGTTTGGCGGCATCATTGCCTTTAATCGCACCGTCAATTTGGCGTGTGCCAAGGCAATCAGCAATCAATTTGTCGAGGTCTTACTTGCACCCGCCTACGACAAAGCGGCGCTTGAGTTTTTAACCGCCAAGAAAAATGTTCGAGTCTTACAAGTGCCGATGGGTGATGGCCAAAACGATATCGATGTGAAGCGTGTGGGTGGTGGCTGGTTGGTGCAAACGCCTGACTCGCACACCGTGCAAGCGAGTGATCTGAAGGTAGCCACACGCAAACAACCTACCCCAGCACAGCTGAGCGATTTGCTGTTTGCCTGGAAGGTCGCCAAGTTTGTGAAATCAAACGCCATCGTCTTTTGTGGCGAAGGCATGACCTTAGGCGTGGGTGCTGGCCAGATGAGCCGTATTGATTCAGCGCGCATCGCCTCGATCAAGGCTGAAAACGCGGGCCTGACCCTGAAAGGATCGGCCGTTGCGTCTGATGCGTTCTTTCCGTTTCGCGATGGCCTGGATGTTGTGATTGATGCCGGTGCGACCTGCGTCATCCAACCGGGCGGCAGCATGCGCGATGATGAGGTGATCGCCGCCGCCAACGAGCGCGGCATCGTGATGATGCTCACTGGCATGCGTCACTTCAGACATTAAATCGCTCACTCATTCGCTCACTTATGAAAGCTCAACGCCCTGTGTGCAAAAGCCTATGCGCATCTTAGGCGTTGACCCGGGCTTGCGCCGCACGGGATTTGGCGTGATTGATTTGGTTGGCTCGCGTCTGACCTATGTCGCGAGTGGCACGATCGTCGTACCCACCGACATCACGCTGCCTCTCAGACTTAAAGTGATTCTCGACAACCTACGCCAGGTCGTTGAGGACACACAACCGGATGTGGCTGCGCTAGAGATTGTGTTCATGAATACCAATCCAGCAACGACCTTGTTGCTTGGTCAAGCTCGTGGGGCAGCACTTTGCGCGCTAGCAGACCGAGATTTAGCCGTGTTTGAGTACAGCGCTTTACAAATTAAAAAATCAGTTGTGGGTGCCGGACGCGCCGCGAAAGAACAAGTGCAGCTGATGGTGCAGCGCCTGTTATCGCTTGATGGTGTACCTGCACCCGATTCTGCTGACGCGCTCGCTTGCGCAATCTGCCACGCACACGTCAGCCCTTTAGCTGAAAAACTCGGTGTGACCAGCTATCAGCAGCGCACCGCACGTGGCCGAACCCGCGTGCGTGGCGGCCGACTACTGGGCTAACTCAAGGAACAATCATGATCGGTCGCCTCACAGGTACCTTATACGAAAAAATGCCACCACGCATCGGTTTAGATGTGCAGGGGGTTGGCTACGAAATCGATGTCTCAATGACGACGTTTTATGCGCTGCCAGAACTTGGCGCGCAGGTCACAATCCTGACGCACCTGACCGTTCGCGAAGATGCGCATATTCTGTTTGGGTTCTCAAGCGCACAAGAGCGCGCGGCGTTTCGCGAGCTCGTGAAAGTGAGCGGCATTGGCGCACGCACGGCACTTGCGGTCTTGTCGGGGATGTCTGTGGCGGATCTGGCTCAAGCCATCACCCTACAAGAGCCCGCTCGCCTGACCCGCATCCCCGGTATTGGTACTAAAACTGCCCAGCGTCTGCTGCTTGAAATGAAAGGCAAACTCGGCGCCGACTTAGGCGCTACGCCTAGCGTCTCAGCTGGAAACCAAACAGACGTGCTACACGCCTTGACCGCATTAGGCTATTCAGAGCGTGAATCACTCACGGCACTAAAAACGCTACCAGAGGGTGTGAGTGTGTCTGACGGCATCAGACTCGCGCTAAAGAGCTTGTCGCGCTAAGTACAAACAAATCGTACCTAGCCGACCTCAGCACGCGCAGCGCACTTGACCTCTGCTTCGCTAATCCACACGTGCGCCTGACAGCTTCACTGCTTCGGCCCAATTTTTGACTTCAGCATCAATCACCTTTTGAAAATCGGCGGGTGAACTGTTGTTAATTTCTCCACCCATTTCAAGCAAGCGTTGCTGCATCCCAGGATCTGCCACGATCCCGCGAACGGTTTGATAGATTTTTTGTCGTAACTCTGTCGTCATCGAGGCCGGGCCAAATAAACCAAACCAAGTTGCGGCATTAAAGCCGGGCATTCCGGCTTCGGTCATCGTTGGCACGCTCGGCAGCGCGTCAACCCGCGTCGGATGCGCCAAGGCGATCGCACGCAACTTACCTGACTTGATGTACGACAACGCTGCAGACAAGGTCACAAACGCCACCTGCACCTGCCCTCCGATTAAATCTGTCAACATCGGTGCGTCGCCCTTGTAAGGCACATGCACGAAAGGCACCCCCGTCTTGGCTTTAAAGAGTTCGCCCGTCAGATGCTGCGGGGTACCATTACCCGTCGACGCCATCGACAAGCCATTTTTTTGCGCCTTAGCATAAGCCACTAATTCGGGCACCGTAGTGACCGGTAAGGCTGTCGTCGTCACCAACACCAGCGGGATGGTTGAGACCAGAGTGATCGGTGCAAAGTCTTTAATCGGGTCGTAGTTAAGTTTTTTATACAGACTGGCACTAATCGTGTGAGCTGCAGTCGTCATGAACAATGTATAACCATCACCAGGCGAACGTGAAAAGGCCTCAGCTGCTACGGTCGTACCTGCCCCTGGGCGATTGGCAACCGCCACCTGCTGCTTCCACACTGCTGGTAACTTTTCAGCAATCAGCCGAGCTATCACGTCGGTCGCACCGCCAGCAGGGTAAGGCACAATAATCGTCACGGCTTTTTCTGGAAACTCTGCCGCATACGTGTTGATCGAGGCGCCCAACCCCAACATAGGGGCCAAGAACAGGCCCAAAACGGTTTGAATCACTTTTTTTGCAAATATATGTTTCATCTTCTCTGTTGCCTAATGGATTGTCTCTGCGACTGAATAAATCTTCTCTGGTCGCCGTAGTGGTGTTGGCCTGTTGCCTTATTTGTTTTGTTGTTCAAGCCACGCCAACAAACGCGTCACACCCTCTTTCATGGTGACGACAGGTTTCCAGCCAATCACTTCGCCGGCTTTGTCATGTGGGATATGAAATGCGCCACCTGAGGTTAAGCGAACTTTGCCTGGAGGATCGGGACGAATCTCTGGTTTAAGCGAGCTTTTGCAATACTCAAGTACCAATTGAACGAGCTCGCCTGTCGTGATGGGGGCTGGGCCAGACACGTTGACCGCCACATCGGTCGCAGTACTTTGCAAAGCTGCCATGTTGGCACGGGCAACGTCTGACACATGCACAAAGTGCTTGGTATCGGTACCATCACCTGGCAAGACAGGCGCCTGACCCTTGCGCACAAGGTCGTAGGTTTCCATGATGTAAAGCGAGTTGGCAGCGCGGTAGTGTTGGCGCTCGCCATACACGGTTGAGTAACGCAAGACCACGTAATCCTGACCTGCGCTTTGGTAATAGTGGCGACACAATTGCTCGCCCATGATTTTTGAAGCGCCGTACAAAATCGCGGCGGGCGGCGCACCGACAGAATAAAAGGGGGTCTCTTCGTGCAAGGCACCTTTGATACCCGTCCCATAGCCATACACCGCATTCGACGACGCGAAGATGATTTTTTTAACTTGATTGACGCGGCACGCTTCAAGCATGTTTTGTGCGCCGCGTATATTGACATCGACCGCTTGCCAGGGCGTTTGCGAAAACCCTAGGGTCATGTAAGCGGCCAGATGCACCACGCCATCTACGCCTTTGGTCGCATCTAGCAAATCAGGCAAGCGCATTAAGTCTGCACGCACGATTTTGATACGCGGATCATTTTGCAAGTGGGCGATGGCATCCATCGAGCCAAACGAGAAGTTATCAAGAAGAAGAACTTCGCGAGCACCTTCTTTGAGTAACAAATCTGCAGTGTGCGACCCCACCAGGCTGGCAGCGCCAGCGATCAGAATCCGTGACTCTTTAATATTTAAAGCCTTGCCTTGTTTAACCGTTGCCATGTTCGTATTATCTCGTTTTATGATGAAGTGATTTTTCTAATCGTACTCAAAGGGGTCCTACCACCGCAAACTCTTTCACTCTTTTGGGCCAATTGCAGCCGTTCAACCCAATTGAGCGCTTCCCTTTTTGCTGCTCAGTGAACGCCCTCTCAGTATTTTGCTTCACGTCACCGGCCTCAACTCAGTACTTCGCGTCACGTCGCCGGTTTTAAATAAATTGGCGCAACAGACTCAAGCGGCGTTACCACCAAATTTAAATCAGCAGACATCGGTTCGGTGCTGACGTTATCCACCGATAACGACAGTAAGTTATCGCGTGATAGCAGTGGGTCGCCCGGCATGCATTCAAAGACTCGGGCTTGTAAGCGCCCAAGCGCCATCGGCAACTCAACGACCACGCGTGGATGACCGCTCCAGAGTGCCGCTAGCTTGACCAACTCGCCAAGCGAGTAAGTGCGGGGGCCAGCCAAGTCGTACGTATGATTAGCTGCTGCGGGTAAGGTCAAGACGTTCATGACTGCGCTTGCCACATCGCCCACATACACGGGTTGCATTTTTGCGCTGGCGCCCGCGATAGGCAGCACAAACAAGAAACGCGCCAACTGCGCAAACATATTCATAAATTTATCTTCAGACCCAAACACGACCGAAGGCCTAAAAATCGTGAAATCGCCCACCCCTTGGGTGGCGTAGATATTGCGGATCGCTTGTTCGCCAGCTGCCTTCGAACGTAAATAGCCGCTTGGGCCTTGCAAATCAGCACCCAAGGCACTGAGATGAATAAACCGTTTCACCTGATGCGTGCGGCACGCCTGTGCGATGCGGCGGGGCAATTGCACATGCGCGCGATCAAAGTCGACCCCATAAGGCTGCCCCTCGCGGCTGTGCAAAATACCGACGAAATTCATCACGATGTCGCACCCCGCCACCAGGCGCTCTAACGTGGCATCGTCGTGAATATCGGCCTGCATCACCGTGACCGTCGGGTGCACCAACAATTCGCGACCATGCTGAAACTGACGGGTCGGTACATGGACAACATGTCCCTGCGCCACCAAGCGGCCAACCACTTGCCGCCCAATAAACCCTGCCCCACCAATTGCCAGAATGCGCATACAACCCCCAAAGAGACTCAAGCTTGCGTGATAAAACTCGCGTAGGATTTTAAGTCTACATTACCACCACTCAGGATCACGCCCACTCGTGCACCAGGCGGTACGGCGAGCGCCCCGTGCATCACGGCCGCGGCAGCTAAGCAGCCGGTCGGCTCAACGATGATTTTCATCCGTTCGCCAAAGAATTTCATCGTGTCAACGAGTTGTGAGTCGGTGACGGTCAAAATATCAGTGACTTTTTGTTGGATGACGCCAAAGGTCAGCTTACCCAAGTACAGCGTCAAGGCGCCATCGGCAATCGAGCGCGGCGGTTCGATGCGTACGACCTCACCTTTACGAAACGATTGCTGACCATCATTACCCGCTTCGGGCTCAACACCATAGACCTTGCACTTCGGGCTCAAAGCAGCGGCAGACAAGGCACTACCCGCCAGCAAACCGCCGCCGCCCAGACAGACCAGCAAATAATCTAACTCACCTACGTCTTCAAACAGTTCTTTTGCCGCAGTGCCCTGGCCGGCGATGACATGAAGATGATCGTACGGCGGGATAATCACCATACCCGTTTTTTGCTGAAGCGCGCGTGCAACGTCTTCACGGTCTTCTTGATAACGATCATAGCTAACCACTGTGGCACCGTAGCCCTCAGTCGCAGCCTTTTTAGCCACAGGGGCATCGTGCGGCATGATGATGGTGGTTGCAACACCTAATAACCTGCCTGCGAGGGCAATCGCCTGCGCATGATTGCCAGACGAATAGGTCAAGACCCCAGCGCGGCGCTGCTCGGGCGACAAGTTCGCAATCGCGTTGTAGCCGCCTCTGAATTTAAAGGAGCCCATGCGCTGCAGGTTTTCGCACTTAAAGAACAGCTTCGCACCAGTCAGACGATCTGCTGTGTCTGAGGTCATCACGGGGGTACGGTGCGCCACACCCTTGAGGGTGGCCGCAGCACGAGCAACATCATCATAAGTAGGCAAAACAAGCGACATGAGTTTTCTCTGAAATAGGGGATCAACGTGGGGGATAGTGTACGATTGTCTAGGCGATTTTGCGCCAACTGCAATTCTGATACCAAAGATCCTACTTTCATGGCTATACAGTCCGATTCTTTAAACTCTCGTGCCGAGCCAACTCGTTTGGTAGCCCCTCAGGCGACCTCGCCCAACGAAGAATCCATCGAACGCGCCTTGCGCCCCCGCGCGCTCGAAGAGTACGTCGGCCAGCAGCGGGTGCGCGAGCAACTACAGATCTTCATCTCAGCCGCCCGCAACCGCCAAGAATCACTCGATCATGTCCTGCTCTTTGGCCCTCCAGGCTTAGGCAAAACGACGCTGGCCCACATCATTGCCCACGAAATGGGTGTCAATTTGCGCCAAACTTCTGGGCCCGTGCTTGAGCGACCAGGTGATCTAGCCGCTTTACTGACCAACCTTGAACGCAACGACGTCTTGTTTATCGATGAAATCCATCGTTTATCACCCGTCGTCGAAGAAATTCTCTACCCCGCGCTTGAAGATTTTCAAATTGATATTTTGATTGGTGAAGGTCCGGCGGCGCGTAGTGTCAAACTCGATTTACAGCCCTTTACGCTGGTGGGCGCCACCACCCGTGCCGGGATGCTGACCAACCCGCTACGCGATCGCTTTGGGATTGTGTCGCGTCTAGAGTTTTATACACCCGACGAACTCACCCGAATTGCCACACGCAGCGCAGGTTTGCTGCAAGTGCCCATCACCCCGGATGGCGCCTCTGAAGTCGCGCGGCGAGCACGAGGCACACCCCGTATCGCGAATCGGTTGCTGCGCCGCGTACGCGACTACGCGCAAGTCAAAGCCAATGGCACCATTGATGATGCCGTCGCCAAGGCCGCCTTATCTATGCTTGAAGTCGACCCGCAAGGCTTAGACTTAATGGATCGTAAGCTCCTTGAAGCGATCATTCATAAATTTGACGGTGGCCCGGTTGGGGTGGATAGCTTAGCGGCAGCGATCGGCGAAGAGCGCGACACCATCGAAGATGTGATTGAGCCGTATCTGATTCAGCATGGTTATTTACAACGAACGTCGCGCGGCCGCATGGCCACGCAAACCACCTGGCGCCATTTGGGCTTAAAGCCACCCAGTACGACAGCAGACGGCAAACTGTTCGATTGACGCCTAGACGCTGGCGGGTGGGCGATGCGTAGCTTTTAGGCAGAGGCGAAATATTTCAATTCACTAAACCGTCAGCGCCCAATGGCTCTTGCCTAAATCCGGCGCACTGTCATCTCAAATCACTTCGCGTCTTCAAACTCAGCAATACACGCCAAAATCGATTCGCCGTAAGACTCAAGTTTTTTTGCCCCCACGCCGTTGACGTGCGAAAGCGCCTCAAGGCTGTCGGGCCGGGCAAGTGCAATCTCACGCAGGCTAGCATCATGAAAAATCACATAAGCAGGCACACCGTGGCTGCGGGCAATGCCAGCACGCCAACTGCGTAGGGCTTCAAAAATCGGCTGCGCGGCAAGCTGCAGATCAGATTGCGAGGCTTTACTGCGGGGTGTGGTGCCTGCTCGCCCCGAGCGCTCGGTCGTACGCTCAGCTTCGCGACGCAGCAGCAAGGTGCGCTCGCCCTTTAACACTGCCCGACTTTGATCGGTGAGCGCGAGAGTTCCGTAGCCCTCTTGATCGACCATCAGCAAACTGTGCGCCAACAACTGCCGCAAGACACTGCGCCACGCTTGTTCAGACAGATCTTGACCAATACCAAACACGGTCAGCGAACCGTGACCGTGCTCAAGCATCCGCGGCGTTTGTTTGCCGCGCAAAATATCAATCAAATGACCAGCCCCATAGCGCTGGCCGCGCTCTTTCCAGAGTCGATAAATGGTTGACAACATTTTTTGAGCAGCCACCGTGCCATCCCACGCCTCAGGGGGCACCAAACAATTGTCGCAATTGCCGCAGGCCGACATGGTTTGGCCAAAATATTGCAACAGTCGCTGGCGACGACACGAAATGGTTTCGCATAAACCAAGCATGGCATCTAACTGCGATCCTAGCCGGCGCCTAAACGAATCATCGCCACTTGATTCGTCGATCATACGGCGTTGCTGCACCACATCTTGCAAGCCATAGGCCAGCCAAGCGGTCGCCGGCATGCCATCACGCCCGGCTCGTCCGGTTTCTTGGTAATAGCCCTCAACCGACTTAGGCATGTCAATGTGCGCCACAAAACGCACATCGGGCTTGTCAATCCCCATCCCAAACGCAATCGTCGCGACCATCACAATGCCGTCTTCGCGCAGAAATCTAGATTGGTTTTTGGCGCGCACCGCAGGCCCTAATCCAGCGTGGTAGGGCAAGGCCTCAATGCCCTGAGCGCACAAAAACTCAGCCGTCTCATCAACCTTATTGCGCGACAAGCAATACACAATGCCCGCATCGCCGGCATGCTCTTGTCGCAACAATTGCAGTAACTGCTTACGCACCTCTTGCTTTTCGACGATGTGATAGCGAATATTGGGCCGATCAAAGCTCGCCACAAAATGGCGCGCCTCGCCTAAGGCAAGGCGTTCTGCGATTTCGGTACGGGTCACATCAGTAGCCGTGGCGGTGAGTGCAATCCGCGGCACGTTTGGCCAGCGCTCGTGCAACATCGACAAGCCAAGATATTCTGGCCTGAAATCATGCCCCCACTGCGAGACGCAATGCGCCTCGTCAATCGCAAACAAGGCCAATTTACCGCGCGCGAGCAACTGTAGACAGCGCTCAGTCAGCAAACGCTCAGGTGCCACGTACAACAGATCAAGTTCGCCGGCCAAAAAAGCCTGCTCAACCTCGCGCGAATCCTGCCAATCTTGGGTAGAGTTTAAAAAAGCCGCCCGAACGCCAAGTTCTGTGAGCGCATCGACTTGATCTTGCATCAGGGCAATCAAGGGCGAAATCACAATCCCGACACCCGAACGCACAAGCGCAGGCACCTGATAACAAAGGGATTTTCCGGCACCGGTGGGCATCAACACCAAGGCGTCACCACCACCGATGACATGCTCGACAATCGCCTGCTGGTCACCGCGAAACGACTCATAGCCAAACACCGTTGCCAGCACCCGTGAGGCGCCAGATTTGGCTTTTGCATCAATCGTCATTGTCATATCGGTATTGTAGGGGATTCGCTCAAGGTGCACGTACGCTTAAAAGATCATTTCAATTGATTTCAAGCCGCTTGCCCAAACCCACGCCGCGTTGCACACTCTTGGTATGGATTCTCGAACTGGCACTGAACCGCGCATCAAGATTTTAGTGGTCGATGACGACCCTGCTCTGCGTCAACTACTCGCTGACTATCTCAACAAGCATGGCTTTGACACCCTGCTCGCGCCAGTCGCGACCGATCTCGCGGCGCGTATCTTACGCTTTGCCCCCGAACTGATCGTGCTTGACCGCATGATGCCTGGGGGCGACGGCGCCGAAGCCTGCCGCGCTCTGCGAGCGCAGGGTGAAGACATCCCCGTCATTCTGTTAACCGCACGCGACGAATCCGTTGACCGCATTATCGGTCTTGAGGCGGGCGCCGATGACTATGTTGGCAAGCCGTTTGACCCACGCGAATTACTTGCCCGCATTCAAGCCGTACTGCGTCGCAAGCGCGGCGCCTCGGCACTGACCAAAAATGCGCCGGTGCAGTTTGGTGCCTTTACGTTTGATCCAGTCATGCGCCAACTGCTGCGCGGCCTTGAAGTCGTCAAGCTGACCGGAGGTGAAATCAACCTGCTTGAAGCCTTAATTCGCAACCCAGGCAAACCTCTTTCACGTGAACGACTGCTGACACTGGCGCGCGATGACGAATCTGGTGAGCGCAATGATCGCGCCATCGACATTGCCATTTTGCGCCTGCGTCGCGCCCTTGAAGACGACCCCAAACAGCCTCGCTGGATACAAACGGTCTGGGGTACCGGCTATCGCTTTTCGCCGTGAACCCGCTCAGCTTTTTACTGCCGCAGTCGTTTCGCTCTAGGCTGGTGCTGTTAGTGCTGGCGACGGTGCTGGCCGGTCAGGCCGCTACCCTGTATTTAGTGTCGATTTACCAACGCGATCACGCTCAAACCGTGGCGTTAGATTTACTGGCCACCACCATCCGTACCTTACAGTACTCGATGGAGCACGTGCCCCCACCTGAGCGGGCGGAGTTCGTCCATCAGGCCTCTCAAGGGCATTGGCGGATGTGGTCTAAACCCTTGCCCAACGACGCACGACTTCAACGCAGAGCCGCCAGAAACGAACAAGCGGCGACGCGCATGCCTCAACCAAGGGATGGGCAAGCCCCGCGCGCGCAGCCAACTCATCCTCGACCCGCAGAGCGGTCTTCACCTCCTGCTCCACCTGCAGCAACAGGGTCCTCCACCGCACTTGCATCACCTGAGCATCCCGCAGCACTCGCGCCGGTAAAACCCGGGCCACGCGAACAGTTTGCCTCAGACGATGTCAGGCGTGGGCTTGCGCGGTTGATTGGACGCTTGAACAATCGTTTAAGTGGGGACAGTCGTGTGGCTCTTTCACGCGGGCCTATTCCAGAAATTTACATTTCGCTCACGCGACCCAACGAAACCGAGTTGCCTCGCCATCGTGAGTGGCTGGTGATTCCACTCGATCGGATTGATCCCCCTTTAGCCACCTCGCTCATCATCTGGTGGCTGAGCGGGCTTGCCTTGTTGCTGCTGCTCGCTGCCTGGTTTTCGTGGCATATCACCCGGTCAATCACGCGCTTGGTCGATGCGACCGATCGTCTGGCTGCTGGAAAGCCGGCGCGCGTTGAACCTGCGGGCCCAGCCGAAATCAAACGCCTGGGTGAACGTTTTAACGCCATGCTCGACGCCTTGAGCCAATCAGAGGCGACTCGTCGCACCTTGCTGGCAGGACTGCCTCATGATCTGAAAGCCCCGCTCGCACGCATGTGGTTACGCATTGAAATGAGCGACGACACGTCGCTCAAAGACGGGATGCGCAAAGACCTGCAAGACATGCAGCAAATGGTCGATCAATTTATTCAATACCTGCGAGGCTCTGACCCGGCGACTTATCATTTTGCAAGATTTGCGCTGAATGACTGGGCGAGTGAACGCGTCGCTAACTGGAGCGGTACACGCAATGAGGTCAACTTGGTGGGCACACCTGCGCCACTCATGGTCAGCGCTGATGGCGCGGCGCTTTCGCGTCTGCTCGATAATTTAATCAGCAATGCGCTGCATCATGGTGCGCCACCCGTAGAAGTCTCTTTAAGCTCTGTTGACACTTGGGCAGTGCTCACCGTAACAGATCACGGCCCGGGCATCCCACCCGAGCGGCGCGCCGAGGCGCTCAAGCCTTTTGTACGACTCGACGAGGCGCGCACGCGAACGGGTAACGTTGGCTTGGGCCTGGCACTGGCCGAGGCGATCGCCGCGGCGCATGGCGGTACGCTCACGCTCGATCAGGCTGATGATCATGGCGGGCTCAAGGTCGAGCTTCGTTTGCCACTGGCCGCTTAGTCGCAACCGTTCTGGCGAGCGGTTGTACAGAAGACCGTCACCCTTGCAACCGTGAGCTGCGGGGCAAACGTTACAGCAGACCGTACCCGTTGCGACCGTGAGCTGCGGGGCAAACGTTCATGCATGACAACCGTCACGGCGCACGACCAAACAGCCCCCGGTACGTCATTAGATTAAAAATCACCATGATAGGCAAAGCCACAACCGCGGCAGCCAACACAAGTTGCAACGAACCTTGAGCGGCAGCAGCATCCCACAACGTCAGGTGATCAAGAATCACAAATGGAAACATACTGTAGGTCAAGCCGCTGAGCATGGCGCAAAATAAAATCAAACACAAGGCAAAGGGCAACCATACTAAGTGTCGGTAGCGCGGTTGCACCACTCGACTCAGGCTCATATCAATCCCTACAAAGCATGCCAACATCAGCAACCAAACCGGGGCCGCCATGACAAGATTAGTGGCACTACTCCATTTATAAAAAATAGCGGGGTTTGCCAAACCCAAGGCGATCGAGACCGCAACCATGCCCGCGGCGGCCCAACGAATCGCATGACGGGCCCAATGCGAAGCAAACGACTGCAAGTCATCTTGCAAGCGCATCACCAACCAACAGGCACCTAGCAAGCCATAGCCGGCCACTGCACACAGCGCAATGAAACCCGTAAACCAGCCAGCTGGAGCATCTTCTTTAGCACCTAATACAAGCTGAGAGATTAACGCGCCATGACCCAGCGCAGTTAACACCGAGCCAAGCCAAAACAAAGCGATCCAACGGTCGCGCTTGTCGCTTGCTGCCCGAATGCGAAACTCAAACGCCACACTACGCAACATGACACCAATCATCGTCAACGACATGGGCACATACAGTACCCCCAGCACCTCACCCCAGGCTAGCGGAAACGCTGTTAAAAACAACCCAAGGGCCAATAACATCCACAAGCCATTGGCATCGCGCAAGGGGCTTAAGGCAACCATCAACTGCGAGCGTGTTTGTTTGGGCGCCAGAAGCACCAACACCCCCACGCCAATATCGAAACCGTCGAATAAAGCTGCGCCAACAATTAAAACAAAGAGCAGCGCCATCATGAGCAAAGGCATCCAAAACGCCGGATTCCCCGCGTCTAAACCCAACGAAGCCGCCAAGGCATCAATCATGGTCGCATCCCTGGTTTGCGCACTGGGACAACGCCGAAGCGCGCCGCATGCCAAAGCATTTGAATAAACCCCGCTAGCATCACAGCGTAGGAGGCGACCGCTCCCGCCAACACCCAAGCCAGGGTGATTGGTGCCACGGCAGCCAACACATCTTGTTGCAACAAAGTGCCCCACACCAAGTAAGGAGAGCGCCCCAAGTCTGAGAGATTCCAGCTTAACAACCACGATAAAGCGCCTAAGCTACCGGCCCACACTTGCACGCGTAACAACCACTGCGGCTGGCGTGACGGCTCAAACCCGTGTCTGAGTCCCACCAAAAGTGTCACGACAATTAACACGCTCGCTAAAGCACCGGCTAGCAACGCGGCGCGCAAGAGCCAAAACAAGAGCACGACGGGTGGCATTAACTCACCCACCACATCCAGCCCGACTACGCTGGCATCAGTCTGCTTCCCCAACCACCGCTGGGGATCGAGCTCAGAGGCCCAAAACACCTCTGTCGTACGCTGTTGCAGCCTAGGCACACCCAGCCACACCCAACTCGGCGCAGTCGAACTCTGCCAGACTCCAATCTGGGCAGCCGCAACAGCGGGTTGATAGCGCGCCACCATTCTGGCGTTGCCATCCAGGGCAGCCCAATACAAAACGATCGCACACACAGACACCAGCACCCCAGTTCTAAACGACAAGCGTTCACCATCGTCAAGCGGGCGGCGCAAAGCCTGCCAGGCCGTCACACCAAGCAAGAGCAGTCCAGCAAACAAAAAGGCACTCGCCACGAAGCTCACCGAACGCCACAGCACAAACGGGGTCAGGATGATTTCTTTCCATTCATACACCTGATAACGTCCGTCGATTAAACCTGCGCCGACGGGTGCCTGTGCCCAGGTGTGCAATACCACTGCCCAAAAAAGCGTCAACGTCAACCCAAGGCCAACCATCAGCACGGCAAAAAAATGCGCTTTGGCGGATACGCGACGCTGCCCAAACAGCACCACCCCCATAAAAAGCGACTTTGTGACAAAAAAAGTGGTGAGACCAAAGGCCAGTAAGGGCCCAGCCACGTTACCAGTGCGCTCAATCAATTCAGGCCACAGCGTGCCTAGCTCGACGAGTACCGGCAAGGCTGTCGCCAACGCCAAAAAAAAGGACAAGGCAAAAATCCTGACCCAAAACCGATACGCGGTTGTCCAACCAGAGTCTGGAGCCTTCCAGGCACGAAACCGAAACACGCACAGAAGCCAGCCCAGCGCCATGGCGAGCGCAGCAAACAGAACGTGCATGTTCAGACTCAGGGCGAACTGCGCACGGGCGAGAAAAAGTGCTGAAATTTCCATGATTTGGGCTAGTGTAGACCGGTCGTGGCAAAATGATCCTTTCAATATGGCTTTAATACTCAAAATCCTGTATGACCACAGACTCTGTTTCACCGGTAACGACCAATTTTTTACGCAATATTATTGAAGCCGACCTAAGCGCCCAGCGCTTTGCGGGCAAACTGTGGGCCGGCCAGCCAGGGCCAGCGTCTGTGCAGGCCGCGGGCTCGCCCGATCCCGCCAACATTCGCACACGGTTTCCGCCCGAGCCCAACGGCTATCTGCATATTGGCCACGCCAAGAGCATCTGCCTGAACTTTGGCTTGGCGCGCGACTATGGTGGCGTGTGCCATCTGCGTTTTGACGACACCAACCCTGAAAAAGAAGAGCAAGAATACGTCGATGGCATCATTGACGCGGTCAAGTGGCTAGGCTTTAACTGGAAGTCAAATGGCAGCGAACATCTGTTTTTTGCCAGCGATTATTTTGGTGTGATGTATGACTGCGCGTTAGCGTTGATCCAAGCCGGCCACGCCTATGTTGATGAGCAAAGCCCCGAACAAATGCGCACCATGCGCGGCACGCTCACTGAAGCGGGGCAAAATTCGCCGTGGCGCGAGCGCCCGATCGCTGATTCAACCCGTTTACTGAACGAAATGCGCGAAGGCAAGCACGCTGACGGCAGTATGGCGTTACGCGCAAAAATTGATATGGCTTCGCCCAACATCAATCTGCGTGACCCCGTCTTGTACCGGATCCGGCATGCTACCCACCACCGCACGGGCGACCAGTGGTGCGTGTACCCGATGTACGCATTTGCCCATCCAATCGAAGATGCACTCGAAGGCATCACTCACAGCATCTGCACGCTCGAGTTTGAAGATCAGCGCCCGTTTTACGACTGGACGCTGAACCGTCTAAACGAGCTTGGCAAGTTAGCAGCCCCCCTGCCCCATCAGTACGAATTTGCCCGGCTCAACATGAGCTATATCGTGACGAGCAAACGCAAACTCCTGCAGCTGGTCAAAGAGGGCCACGTCACGGGTTGGGATGACCCACGCATGCCAACGATTGTGGGCTTACGCCGCCGCGGCTACACCCCCGAGGCGTTGCGTCTGTTCTGTGAACGCACCGGTGTGTCTAAAAATAATGCGCGCATTGACTACAGCTTATTGGATCAAGCGTTACGCGAAGTGCAAGACCCGGTTGCCCCTCGCTCAGTGGCGATCCTTGATCCCTTAAAGCTTGTCATTACCAATTTTCCAGAGAGTCAGGTAGAGCCCTGTCAGGCACCTCGTAACCCGCACGACCCGCAAGCGGGTCAGCGTCAGTTTGGGTTTACCCGTGAGCTATGGATCGAGCAAGAAGACTTCGCCGAGGTGCCTCCTCCCAAGTACTTCAGGTTGTTTCCGGGTAATTCAGTGCGCTTGAAGTACGGCTATGTGGTCACCTGCACAGGCTTTGCTAAGGATGCCTCAGGTAAAGTGACTGAAGTGCATGCCGAATACAACCCCGATACCAAAAGTGGCACGGCCGGTTCAAATGCCGTCAAAGTCAAAGGCACCGTGACTTGGATTAGTGCGGCACAAGCCATCCCCGCTGAGATTCGCCTCTACGACCGACTGTTTTCAGAGCCTTTTCCGGATGCGGGCGACAACGACTTTTTAGCCTGCCTGAATCCAAATTCGGCGCAAAGCGTCAAGGCGTGGCTTGAACCGGGTACGGTCGCCACTGCCGGCGTGGTGTCTCAGTTTGAACGCCTGGGCTACTTTGCCGTCGACTCGGTTGACTCAACCCTCGAACGACCCGTTTTTAATCGCGTCACCACCTTAAAAGACACATGGGCCGCTGGCGTCTGAGTTATCATTCTCAGCCATGACGACCGAAATTTCAGCCCTCGATTTTAAAAGCGCCACACTCTATGCGATTAGAGTGGTGCTTCAGCATGCGGATACCAAAGCGCTCATCAAGGCGCTCAAAAAACGCATGGCTGACGCTGGCGCTTTTTATGAAAACGAGCCTGTGGTCATTGATGCGGGTTCGGTCGACGAAGTCGTTGACTGGGCACCCTTGCTTAAGGCTTTTGCTGACCACCGCCTGCCTGTCATTGGCGTCGTGGCGCAAGGCGAAAATCTGGCAGCAGCCAAAGCCTGCGGGCTTGCCGCGGTTGACTTATCGACTAGCCCCGTGCGCAATGCCTTGGATACGCAAACAGCAGCTTCTGTGGCCGAGCCGGTGACGGCGAACGTGCCCGCACCAGCAGCGGCTGACGGGGCCGCGAGCGCTGCACAACCGGCAGAGGCAGGTGGCGCTGCTCAAGCAGCCGCGACGACTTCGGGCATGAAAACGGCCACGAGCGCCACAACCAACACTGACGTTCCAGCCGCGGCCCCCACCATGGTGGTGCGCGGCCCCTTGCGTTCGGGTCAGCGGGTATACGCACGCCAAAGTGATTTGATCGTGATGGGCGTAGTCAGCCGCGGCGCCGAAGTCATTGCGGATGGCAATATTCATGTTTACGGCCCGCTGCGTGGCAAAGCCATGGCGGGTGCGCGCGGCGATACGGCAGCTCGTATCTTTACAACGACGCTTGATGCCGAGCTTGTCGCCGTGGCTGGTATTTATCGTGTGATCGATTCAAAATTACCGGCCGAGCTACACCAGCGCCCGGCCGTGATTCAGCTACAAAAAGACGCGTTGCATCTGACGCCTCTTGAAAAATAGTGGTTTAACGTTTCACTTTGCTGTGCCTGCCTCAAAGTTTTAACGCCTTGACCGTTTGTCGTGAAGTATCTTGACTTGTATCGTTTGGTTTGTGAGCGACACCTTGTCACTTTGTACCGCTTTAGGTTTGTTTTCAGTGAAATATTGCAGTCTTATATAAGGGTTAGTCAGTCATGACACGTATCGTAGTGGTGACCTCAGGTAAAGGTGGTGTGGGCAAAACCACCACCAGCGCCAGTTTTTCGTCGGGCTTGGCCCTGCGCGGTTTTAAAACTGCCGTGATCGATTTTGATGTGGGCCTGCGTAATCTTGACTTGATCATGGGCTGCGAGCGGCGCGTAGTCTATGACTTTGTCAATGTGATTCAAGGCGAAGCCACGCTTAACCAAGCCTTGATCAAAGATAAAAACTGCGACAACCTGTTTGTCTTACCTGCCTCGCAAACACGCGACAAAGATGCGCTGTCACAAGAGGGCGTCGAGAAAGTCATCAACGACCTCAAAGAGATGGGCTTTGATTACATTGTGTGCGATTCGCCCGCAGGTATTGAAACAGGCGCCCTGTTAGCAGCGTATTTCGCTGATGACGCGCTGGTGGTCACCAACCCCGAAGTGTCTTCGGTACGCGACTCGGATCGTATCTTGGGTATTTTGGCTTCAAAATCGCGTCGCGCCATCGAAGCCGATGAACCGATCAAAGAATACCTGCTGCTGACCCGTTACAACCCCAAGCGCGTTGAAGACGGCGAAATGCTATCGCTCAAAGATATCGAAGATATCTTGCGCATCAAGCTGATTGGCGTCATCCCCGAGTCTGAATCCGTTTTGCAAGCGTCTAATCAGGGCTTGCCGGCGATTCACCTCAAAGATACCGACGTCTCTGAAGCATATCAAGATGTGGTCGCACGTTACCTCGGCGAAGAAAAACCACTACGTTTTGTCGACTACGAAAAGCCTGGCCTCTTTAAGCGCCTGTTTGGAGGCAAATGATGTCCTTTCTGTCTTTCTTGCTTGGCGAGAAAAAAAAGACCGCCACCGTTGCCAAAGAGCGCCTGCAGATTATTTTGGCCCACGAACGCGGTGGGCAAAGCGCCACGCCTGACTACCTGCCAGCGTTGCAACGCGAATTGATCGCCGTCATTTCGAAGTACGTCAAAATCAATCCCGAAGACATCAAGGTCAGTCTTGAACGACAAGATAGCCTTGAAGTGCTTGAAGTCAAAATCGAGATGCCGCAACGCTGATCGCGGAGGGCAAGGCGCAAGCTCTTGACATAACCCCAAAACGTTGAATACTCATTCAACATTTTGGGGTTTTTATATTCGGTCGATGCGTCTTTCATCGCCCGCGTCACCGATCCACTTCGCCGTCGCCCATGTCGCCATAGAAGCAGCGCGAAGCAGCAATCATGCAATCCCTTTTTTTTGCGATATGATCATCTGAGGCGACAACCTTCTAATCTGAACTTTAAAAAAATTAAAAAGTCTGATGAATATTGCGAAATCCTTTCTTTCACGCGCGCTCAGTCATCCTGAGCTAAAGGCGCTGACTTGCGGTAAACAAACACTCACCTATGGCCAACTGGCACAACGTGTGCATGGTCTGGCCGGTGGCTTGCTGAACACCCTGCATCTTGCGCCCGGCGCGCGCGTGATCCTGTGCATGGAAAACCGCAACGCGTTTATCGAGGTACTATTTGCCACCTGGACGGCCGGGCTCTGTGCGGTACCAGTGAACGCAAAACTGCATCCACGCGAAGTCAAACCAATTGCCTTAGATTCTGGTGCAGCTGTGATTTTCACGAGCGCCTCTTTGTATTCTGGGTTGGCTGAAGCACTCGCTGATCTGCCTGGTCAACGACAGATCATTGTGGTCGACGATGACGCCTACGAAGGCTACGTGCGCTCGAACCCCGTACCCTGCGCCTCGCTGCTGCCTGATGACTTGGCCTGGATTTTTTATACCAGTGGCACGACCGGCGTCCCCAAAGGCGCGATGCTGTCGCACCGCAACCTGATCAGCATGAGCTTGCAATACGGCGCCGATGTCGATTGCGTGCGTCCCGGTCAAACCATGTTGCATGTCGCACCGCTTTCGCATGGCGCTGGTCTCTATGCCCTGCCGCATTTGTTTGGCGGTGGTCATCAAGTGATTGAAGAGAGCTTCAGCACCGATTTGGTCTTTGAAGCCTTGCAACAGTATCCAGACGTCACCTTGTTTGCCGCACCCACGATGCTGTCGCGCATGATTCGCTCGGCTGAGGGTATCAAGAACCCCGCGGGCAATCTGCTCACCGTGTTTTACGGTGGTGGCCCGATGTACGTGAGCGACTTGGTGCAGACACTCGATTTACTTGGGCCCCGCCTGGTACAGATTTACGGACAAGGCGAAAGCCCTATGACCATGACAGCGCTGTCAAAAATGGATCACGAAGGGCCGCGCGATGACGCCCACATGGCGCGCTTAGCGTCTTGCGGCACGGCGCGTACCGGCGTTGAAGTACGCGTCGTCGGTGAAGATGGTAAAGAGTTGCCCCCTGATGAACTGGGTGAAGTGGTGTCGCGCAGTGACACCCGCATGCTGGGCTACTGGAATAACCCCAAAGCCACGGCTTCAGCCATCAAAGACGGCTGGCTCTGGACTGGTGACATCGGCACCATGGATGCAAAAGGTTATCTGACACTGCGCGATCGCTCAAAAGATATGATCATTCGTGGCGGTTCAAATATTTATCCACGCGAAATCGAAGAGGTCTTGTTACGTCATCCTGCTCTAGCAGAAGTGTCAGTGGTGGGTCGCGAAGAGCCCGACCTCGGCGAAGAGCCGGTTGCCTTTGTGGTGGTCAAGCCTGGCATGACGATCACGACCGACGAGATGGATACCTTATGTTTGGACAACATGGCGCGCTTTAAGCGACCACGCGAATACTTTTTTAGTGACGATTTGCCAAAAAATAATTACGGAAAAATTCTTAAAACAGAGCTGCGTAAGCAACTCGCCAAAGGAAAATAATCATGCGTGACGTCTTTGTAGCGGGTATCGGCTCGACCACCTTCGGCAAACATCTTGCCACGCCGATTGAATCGTTAGCCGTTGAGGCCGCCGCACGTGCCATTGTTGAATCGGGTATCGACCGCGAGCGCATCGGTGCCTTGTATCTGGGTAACTTCATTAGCGGCCCGCTCACTGGCAAAGAGGTCTTAGCGGGCATCGTAGGTGAGCGCTTAGGGTTGGGCAACATCCCCTGCACCAAAGTCGAAGGCGCCTGCGCCTCGGGCGGCATCGCTTTTAGGCACGCCTGGATCGCGATCGCCAGCGGCATGTGCGACGCCGTGATGGTGGTGGGCGTTGAGAAAATGACCCACGCGTCAACCGCTGAAGTGACCTCGGCCCTGAACTGCGCCATGGACAACGAAAACGATGGGCCAAGCGGGCTGACGTTTCCAGGCCTCTTTGGCATGGCCTGGCGCATCCACGCCAATCAGTACGGCACCACACGTGAAGACATCGCGGCAGTCGTCATCAAAAACAAAGCCAATGGTTTGAAGAACCCCTTGGCACAAATGGGGGCGTCGTTAACCCTCGAGCAAATTTGTGCGTCAGCCATGATCGCAGACCCCTTGCAAATGTTTGACTGCTGCCCCGCAAGCGACGGTGCCGCGGCGATCGTGCTGTGCGCCGAGCCTTTGCTATCTAGTCAGGCACGACAAAACAAAATTCGCGTGCTGGCGTCGGCTCAAACTAGTGGCTCACCTCGTATCGCCAATCACCCCGACCTGTGTTCGTTTGAAGCCACCGTCGCCGCCGCACAAAAGGCCTACGAACAATCAGGGCTTAAAGCCAAAGATATTGACGTTTGCGAATTACATGATTGCTTTTCAATCGCCGAAATTATCGACAGCGAAGACTTAGGCCTGGTGCCACGCGGCCTGGGCGGTAAATGGGCTGCCGAAGGCCGCACCGGTATGCAAGGTGATGTCGCGATCAACCCAAGCGGTGGTTTGCTGGCGAAGGGGCACCCCGTGGGCGCCACCGGCATTGGTCAAATCTACGAAGTGGTCAAACAGTTGCGTGGCGAGCACACCAATCAAGTCGCTAATGCGCGCATCGGTATGACGCACAACCTAGGTGGCACTGGCGTTGCCTGTACCGTGAATATTTTAGGGCGCGATTAATCATGTCGAACTCAACCCTTGTTAAACCAGAGCTGCTGACCTTTCACCAATGCGCTAAGTGCGGCACCTTGGATGCAGCGTGCATTAACACCTGCGCGAAATGCTTGGCCAGCGAGATGAATCCGGTACAGATTGCCGGCATCGGTAAGTTAGTGAGCTGGACCACTGTGCGTAAACCGCCTTTGCGTTTCAAGGCCGACGGTATGTATCATGTTGGCGTCTTTGACCTAGATAATGGCTTTCGGGTCACCGGTCGGTTTTTGCCCGAAGACGGCGACCAGTTAGGCGACCGTGTTGTTGCCGTACCTACCACCGTGACCGAGCCCACAGGCCCCGTCACACCCACCTTTCGAGTGCAAAAGAATGTCTGATATTTCTTATGAAAAGCACGGCGCCGTGCGACTGATCACTATCAATCGCGCTGACAAAATGAATTCGCTAACGTTTGAAGCCAACGACGACCTAGTGGCCGCCTGGCATGAGTTTGATAACGATGAGTCAGCGCGCGCTGCAGTCATCACCGGCGCAGGCGACAAAGCCTTTTGCGCAGGCGCAGACTTAAAAACCTACACCATGGATTTTGCCCGCGCACCGGCACAAGAGTTTCGTAAGAAATATACCAACGGCCCAGGCATTGGCGGCATCACGCGCAACCTTGATATCGATAAGCCCATTGTCGCGGCGGTGAATGGTTTTGCGATTTCAGGGGGCTTTGAATTATCGCTAGCTTGCGATCTGCGCTTTTGCTCACCCAACGCTGAGTTTGCCCTGCAAGATGCCAAATGGGGCTTTCATGCCTGCGATGGCGGGCTCATTCGGTTACCCCAAATTATCGGCATGGGCCACGCCATGGAGATCATCCTCTCGGGCGAACGTGTCGATGCCGAACACGCGTACCGCATTGGTCTAGTCAATCGCATTTACCCGCAAGCCGACTTGCTGCAAAAGACCTTGGATTACGCCACCATGCTCGCGACACGTGCGCCTTTGTCGCACCGCTTTGCCAAAGAAGTGGTGCGCCGCTCAATGGGTATGCATATGGACGAGGCTCTGAAATGGGAGTCGCGTTCGTTTAGAGATGTGGCCTTTACTGCAGACCTAGAAGAAGGCGTCACCTCATTCAAAGAGCGTCGCGATGCTAAGTTTAAGGGTAATTAGGGGTATGTATTTGTAAAAAATCATAGTAAGGTTTTGCTCATGCATCAGGCCTGATAAACGAAAAACAAGATATTAATCCGGAGACAAAAAAATGAAGACAGCTTTCAAACGCAGCATCTGGCAAGTCGCACTCGCCTCAGCCTTTATCACCTGCGCCGCCACGTCGCTTGCGCAAGTCAAAGTGGGTGTTATCCAAGGGCTCAGCGGCCCACCCGCGATCGTTGACTTTGGCGAGTCGTACCTACAGGGTATTAAGCTTGCACTCAAAGATTATCAAGCAGCCGGTGGCAAGACAAAAATTGAACTGGTTGTCTATGACGACGAAGCCAATCCACAGCGTGCGGTATCGCTCGCGCAGCGCTTGATCCAAAACGACAAAGTGCCTGTCGTGATCGGTACGGTCAGCAGCGGCAACGTGTTGGCGATGGCACCAATCTTGCAAAAGGCTGGTATCCCCTTGATGGCGGGCCCTGGCATTGCCACCAACATCACCACCCAATTCATTAACGAAAAGCCCAGCTATATTTTCAGATGCTCGATGGTCGAAAAATTTCAAATCGATCAAATGCTTGACTGGGGCGCAAAAACCTTTAAACGTATCGGCTTAGTGCATTCAACCACGGGTTATGGCAACTTTGCAGCCAAAGAAATTCAAGAGGGTCTTAAAAAGCGTGGCATGGATTTAGTCGCAATCGAAGCCGCTGCGCCTGGTGTTAACGACTTGACCCCACAGATGGTCAAACTGCGTGATGCCAAAGCCGAACTCGTCTTGAACTTTCACGAATCATTCGAATTGCCTTTCCGCCCAATGCCACGCATCAACTACAAACCTGTTGTGGCGGGTAACTGGGGTTTGTCATCACAAAAGGTTCTTGAGATTGTTGGCAAAGACGCCATCGAAGGCACTGTGATGGGCCAGGCGCTTGATGTCGGCACGGCGCGTGCTAAAAGTTTTGACGAGCGGATGCAAAAAGAATACGGTAAAGACTACCGTTGGCCTGTCGTGACCTCGTTAGGGTACGACGCTGCGCAAATCGTTTTTAAAGCCGTTAATCAAGTCGGCAAAGCAGACCCTGAAGCGATTCGCAATGCCATCGAAAACATCTCTGGCATTGAAGCGGTTTCAGCCACACCGGCTAAACCCTTCAGCGCAACGGATCACGAATGCCTTGACTACGAAAACGTCTTCTTAGGTGTCTGGACTAATGGCGTTGTGACCCGTTTGAAATACTAAGATGGAGCTCGGCAACCTAATCCAGGTGCTGTCGGGCGGCCTGGCGATGGGGGCGATTTACGTCCTCGTCGCGCTTGGCCTCTACATCACCCACCTGACGACCCATCGCGTTAACTTCGGGCAAGGCGACTTTTTAATGGTGGGGGCATTTTTGCTCTTGCTGTTTCGCAAGCTCGACATCCCACTTGGCTTAGCCGTTATCGCGGTTCTGGTCATTCTGGCTGTCATGGGCTGGCTGTTAGATCGCGTGGCGATCAGACCACTTGACCGCAAAAAAGACACTCTGATCGGTGCCTATTCATGGATGCTGACCACCGCAGGCGTTGCTTTGATCTTGCAAAACGTGATCGAACTTGGCTTTGGCAAAACTTCACAATATTCAGCCCCTTTGTTTAGCTCAAAGCGTGACGAGGTTGTGCAGGTCTTGGGTGCAGGGTTGTTTGTAGAAGAAATTTTAGTGATTGTGGCTGCAGTGTTAATCGTCGGCCTCTTTTATGGCTTTATGTTTCATTCACGTTGGGGCAAGGCGATTCAGGCTGTCGCGTTTAATCCAGAGGCGGCCATGTTGCTGGGCATCCATACCAATCGCGTCAAGGTGGGTGTGTTTGTGATTGCTTCGATCTTAGCTGCGGTCGCCGGTGTGCTGATCGGCCCGATCGTGACCATCAACCCACAAATGGGTTTGGTACTAACGATTAAAGCATTGATCGTAGCCGCAATTGGCGGCTTCGCAAATCCGGTGGGTATTTTGATTGGTGGCATTTTGTTTGGCGTGTTCGAATCGATTTCAAATTATGTTGATTCTGGCTTTGGTGACTTATACCCCCTGCTGGCGGCGTTAATCATTATTGCGATCAAACCTTCTGGTCTGTTTTCAGAAAGGAGCGCAGATGTCAGATAACACTCTGCAGGCGCGCACGTTGCAAGCGCGCCCCTCAAACCGTTTGCCCTATGCGATTGCGATCGCGATATTTTTGTTATTGCCCTGGCTGCCGGTCAACGGGTTCTATATCTTTTTAGCGCAAACGTTTTTCTATACCGCAATTGCCGTCACAGGTTTGAATCTGTTGTTGGGCTTATCTGGCCAGATGTCGATTGGTCAGGCGGGCTTTTATGCGCTTGGGGCCTATGGCTCTGCACTGACTTCACTTAAGTTGGGTTGGCCTGTCCCTTTGTCGATCACCTTTGGCGTCTTGATTGCCGCCATCGGGGGTGGCTTAGTTGGCGTCTTTGCGTTGCGTACCCGTGGTTTGTATTTAGCCATGACCACGCTCGCCGTTGGCTATATTTTGGATATCGTTGGGCAACGCTGGATCAGCCTGACCGGTGGCGCGATGGGCTTATCAGGGGTGCCAAGCCTTGATCTCGGCTTTCCTAAAATGTCAGCCACAGTTTTCTTTTACGTGTCGGGTGCCAGCCTGATTATCGTGCAGCTGCTAGCTGACTTTATTAATCAAAGTCGGCTCGGGCGCAATCTACGTGCGATTCGTGAATCAGAAGTCTTTGCCGCGTCAGTGGGCGTTGACGTCAGCCTCTGGAAAGCCGCCATCTTTGCCTTTGCTGCAGCCTTGGCCGGCTTGGGTGGTGCATTTTTTGCACACCAGTCTGGGTATGTGGGCAGTGATGCATTTTCAGTGCGTTTGAGTATTGCCCTCTTAATCGCTACGGTTGTCGGCGGCCTGGGTACCAAGACTGGGCCCTTGCTAGGCACCTTGATCTTAATGGCGATTGTTGAGGTGATTGCGGATATTCATAAATATGGCTTGCTGATTTATGGCTCGATTTTATTAATCGTGCTGCTGGCGTTTCCGAAAGGTGCGGCAGGTTTGATTAGTAGTCTGGCGCTGCGCTTCAAAGGGGGTACATCTTTAAGCGGTACGAGTGCAAACGCAGCGGCGTCAGAGCTTGCCCCAGCTACCTCTATCACCGGCGCACTGCCTATGCAGCAAGGCGGCAATACCTCGCTTAGCATTCAAGGTATCAGCAAAAGCTATAGCGGCCTAAAGGCCGTTGATCAAGTCTCAATCGAGGTCAAGCCAAACACGATTCACGGCTTGATTGGCCCCAATGGCGCCGGAAAATCAACCATCATCAACATGATTGCAGGTCTTTATCGCGCGGATGAAGGCTCGATTCACTTGGGTGACCTTGATCTGTCTTCGCTCGATATTGCCAAGCGCGCCAACTTAGGTTTAGCGCGCACCTTTCAAAACCTTCAACTCATCGAAGGCGTCTCGGTGCTCGACAATGTGCTGTTAGGGATTGCACAAAAACGTTCGTACGGCCACGATTTTGTCACATGGCTATCAGGCGGTGAACTCGAAGGTGACGAGCGCCAAGAGGCTTTTGCCATCTTAGAGTTTTTTGGTCTTGCGCAGTTTGCAGATCGCCTACCGACACAACTGCCCTACGGCCACCGCAAACTCATTGAGCTCGCCCGCGCCATTGCGCAACGACCAAAAATGCTGTTGCTCGATGAGCCGATTGCAGGGATGAATGCCCAAGAAGCCAAAGCGATTGCGCAAGTCATTCGTAAGCTGCGCGAACTCGGCATCACCATCTTGCTGGTTGAACACAACATGGAGTTCGTGATGTCGGTATGCGACACCATTAGTGTGCTGAACTTTGGCAAGCTGATTGCCTGCGGCACGCCTGCAGAGATCCAGAATAATCCAGAAGTGATCGAGGCCTATCTTGGCACTGGGGCGAAGAAATGATCGCGATGCGCTTAAACAGGGTGCCCGACAATAATTACCCTCTCGACAAAGGTTGTGACCAGCAAATAGTCGACCCCTGCTCGAACCTGAGGATCGGAAGATGATTCACGCCAAAAACCTCTGCGCAAATATTGGCGCCAATCAAGTCTTAAGAGATATCAGTCTTGATTTAGGGCCAGGCGAGATGCTTGCAGTGATCGGCGCAAACGGTGCCGGCAAAACGTCGTTACTGCGCGCGTTATCTGGTCTCTTGCCGCTTGAGTCAGGCACGATCTCTTTCAACGGCCAAGGTACCGACAAGGTGCTTGCCCATCAGCTCGCCCGCGCAGGCTTAATTCACGTTCCTCAAGGCCGCCAGATCATTCCCGGCCTGTCGGTACGCGACAACCTCACGATCGGCGCGACCAACATCGGCTTAAGCCAAAGCGTGATTGCTCAACGCATGCAAGAGCAATGGCAGCGATTTCCGGTGCTTGAACAGCGTCAAAAAATATCAGGTAGCTCGTTATCCGGTGGCGAACAACAGATGCTAGCGATTGCGCGTGGGTTGATGATGCAACCCAAGGTGTTGATGTTAGACGAGCCTTCGCTAGGTTTAGCGCCACAGATTGTGCAATTGATTATGACAACACTGCGAGGCCTGGCCGATCAAGGCTTGGCGATTTTGTTAGTTGAACAAGTCGCCATGCTGGCGCTTGAATACGCCGATCGTGCCTTGGTGCTTCGCAACGGCGCCTGCGCCATGCAAGGTCAGGCGAAAGAACTATTGAATAGCCGCGAGTTGGTAAATAGTTATTTGTCGTGAGGTTTGAGCACTCAGCAGATCTCTACACCGCGCACAAATGTAAAAGAAGTGATGCCACTTGATGCTTAGCGCTTTGTGCTCGATAAGCGTCATTCGAGAAGGGCTTTTTAATGATTAAGTTAACCACCTGAAAATTCACATCAGGCTAAGCGGCGGCGTAAGGATTTAGCATCCTCGTCATTGTTTAGCTCGGTCAGAAAAGCGCTTGGGTCGTTGATGAGGGCTTCCGGCGGCGCTGACGAAATCGAGCGTTCTAGCATTTGCGTCATGGCAAATGCGATTTGTGCCCCCGACCATGCCCCGTTGGGGAGGTACCACTTTCTTGCCCAGTTCAGCGCACCCATCATCATGAAGATGGCGAGTTTGGGATTGCATTGCACAATGCTGCCGTCAGCAATGCCTTCGACGACAAATTCGCGCAGGCCCTGCTCGAATTTGTCGCGCCTATTAATGATGGTCCGCGCATGAGCGGGTTTCATTGCGTTTTCCTCAAGAAGGACAACATAGGCGCCCTTCTCGCCAAGCGTCATGCCCATATAGTGACGCAGTGTGGCCGTGAGCTTCTGGAGTCCATTGCCCCCCCCAGCCTGCGCTTTGTGCAGGGTTTCCATGGCATTTTCCATCGCCGCTTCGTGGCAGTAATAAAGCAAATCTTCCTTGCTCGGTACATACGTGTACAGCGCCGCCTTCGTGACGCCGAGCTTCTTGGCAATCTCGGCGAGCGACGTGCCGTGGTAGCCGCGTCGGTTGAAGGACGCCGCCGCCTCATGCAACAACATCTCGCGCTTGCGATCGAACTGCTCGCTCGCGGCCGGTACAGCGTCTTTCCAAGCTGCCATTTCTACCTCTCTTACAGTGCGATATCGCGGGTGACAACGGCGTTGCACACCTGGGCTGAAACCGATAGTCTACGCGACGCTAAAAAAGCCTCTGCAGGTATTTTACTGACCATGCGGTTAGTGTGTTGACAGGTTGGTTAGTTTGTATATAAGATCAGTAGTATCCCAACGTTTGCACGCAAATAGCTTGTAAGTTAATGATTTCATTACCTAATTCTGTCGTTCTGTCTGATCTCGATTTCAGCGTTGATTTCGAGCAGACTTTGAGTTTTTCGCGACGACTCGCGAAAAACCCTCATACACCAAGGCAAGGACTTTACCTATGCACGGTTATCACGCTGCACAAATCTTCGTCGAAGCAATGAAGCACAGTCAAGGCACGCCAACTCAGCGCGCCGGTAGTCTGGCGGCTGCTTTCATGCGAGCCAAAGGCGGCAATTGGGTGATTGACACGCCTTGGATGGAAGCCACATGACGATCGACCGCCGTGCGAACCTGACCGAGGCGCTGTCGACGCTGCGCGACGGGCAGCGAGTCGCGTTAGGCGGAATGACGCTTTACCGCCGCCCGGTGGCCGCAGCGCTTGCAATTGCCGCCGCCGGCCGCCGCAATCTGGAACTGGTAACGCTGACCGGCGGCCTTGAGACCGACTTATTGATCGGGGCGGGCTGTGTGCGCCTTCTGCGCAGTTGCTATACAGGCCTGGAGGTGGTTGGCTTCGCCCCACATTTCACGCGTGGTGTTGAGCAGGGCAGCCTCCTTATCACCGAAGAAACCGAGTACACGCTGAGCTACGCGATTCAGGCGGCGACAATGCGCGTCCCGTTTCTGCCGATGCGTGGCGACCTTGCACGAACCGACCTGCTGTCTGTGCGTCCCGATTTGCGCACATTCGCGTGCCCACTGACCGGTGCGCCGCTGATCGCTGTCCCAGCATTGCCTATTGACGTGGCGATTCTGCACGCCACGGCCGCTGACCGCCACGGCAATTGCAACCTGCGCGGACAACTTGCGCTCGACCCGCACCTGCCGACGGCTGCAGCCGCGACGATCGTCACCGCCGAACGCATCGTTGACACCGAGACATTGCGAGCGATGCCGGGGGGCATCAACCTCAGCGGTCTGTTTGTGACCCACGTCGTCGAAATGCCTGGCGGCAGCTTGCCGACCTCCTGCATGCCCGATCACCGCCTCAACGTGGCCGCTGTGCTGGACTATGCCGACGCGGCCGCCAACCCCGCGAGCTGGAAGCTCTGGCTTGACCGCGCGATCCAATCCGGGGCTACTTCCGAGACTGTCCAATGAATGATGAAATTTCAATCGCCCCGGTGCCAGCTTCTGCCGATCTGATGCTCAGCCACACGCATCGCGAACAGGTCGACCAGATGGTTGCGACAATGTCGCACCTGATCCAGGATGGCGACTTCCTCGCCGAAGGCATCGGCACCTTTCTGCCAACGGCTGCCTACATGCTGGCCAAGCACACCCATGCACCAGACTGCACCAGCCTGTGTCCGAACGGCAACTCGCTGATGACCGGTGTGCGCACGCTCACGCTTGGCCACGACGAATTTGACACCGTCCCCGGCGCGACGATCTGGCTCGACTACCAGCAAATTAACCTGGCCTATATGCCTGCTATCTTCATTGGTGGTCGGCCTCGTTGGACCGAGTTCATGCGGCCGGCGCAGATTGATCCGATGGGCGCCACGAACAATGTCTGCATCGGCCCGCACGCGCGGCCACGAGTGCGATTACCGGGCGCGGCCGGTATCCCCGATGCCTCGACCGTGGCCCAACGCTTTTATTATTACTCCCCGCGTCACACGCGCCAACTTTTCGTGGCGCAACTCGACTTCTGCAGCGGGGCTGGCCATCCTGGCGCTGCGGCGGGTAACCCGCGTTGTGTGACGATCGTCACCAACCTCGGGGTGCTCGCCAGCGGTCCAACCGGACGGCTGCGCGTGACGCAACTGCACCCCGGCGTCACGCGTGAGGAGCTTGTCGAGCAAACCGGATTCGAGCTCGACTGGGCCGACGAGGTGACGATTTCAACGCCGCCCACACCTGACGAGCGCCGACTACTCGACACCGCGATCGACCCGCGCGGGTTACGCTATTTGGAAGCGCTGACGGGAGCCGCGCGGCGCACGCGTTTGCGGGCTCTGGCCGAGGCTTATCTGAATGAGTGACAACGTGGGACTTCATCCGATGCGAGACGACACACTCGAACAAAAGACCATTGGCAGGGTACTGGCCGAACGCGCGGCGCGCATTCCCGAGCGCCCATTCCTGATCTGGCAGGGCCAAACGACGAGCTACGGCGAGGTCGAGTCGATCACCAACCGCTACGCGAACGGCTTTTCCGCGTTCGGCATCCGCCATGGCGACCACGTTGCGGTGATGCTGCCCAACTGTCCCGAATTTCTCTGGGTGATCTGGGGCTTGGGCAAGATCGGCGCGGTCGCCGTGCCGTTGAATACCGCCGTCAAGGGAGACCTGCTGCGCTACTTTCTCGACCAGTCCGACGCCAGTTGCGTCATCGTCGATGACGAATGTGTCGACCGCGTTGCCGCGCTCGCGCCCTCATTGAACAAGGTGCGCAATTACGTCTATCGCGGTGAGCGCGAAGCAGCCAAGTGCGGCCTTGGGTCGACCGGCTTGCGTGCGCATCCACTCACCGAGATCGTGTCGCCCGACGCGAGCCGCCCACCGCTCGAGCGCGTGCGTCACGACGACACACACCTGATCATGTACACCTCGGGAACAACCGGCCCCTCAAAAGGTGTGATGTGTCCGCAATCGCAGGGCCACGTGGTCGGTAGCATGGTGGCGAGGGACTATGGCTACCGTCCGGACGACGTGCTCTACACCTGCCTGCCACTGTTCCATGCCAACGCGCTCTGGTACAGCTGCTACGCCGCGCTTTGGGCCGATGCTGCCCTTGCAGTGGCGCCGCGCTTTTCGGCCAGCCGATTCTGGGACGAGATTCGCAGCACCGGCGCAACGCAGTTCAACACGCTCGGCGCGATGAGCAACATCATCTGGAAATTGCCGCCCGGCCCTCATGAGCGCGAGACCGCGTTGCGCCAGTGTATGGCCGTTCCGGTGCCCAAAGAGATCTACCACGAGTTTCAGCAGCGCTACGGCGTGACGTTGACCTCGGTCTACGCGATGACCGAGAATTTTGGAATGACGCGATTCACGCCGGCCGACCCGCTGACGAAGATTGGGTCAGCCGGTTCGCCGCTGGGCGCCTGTGAACTTCGCATTGTCGACGAAGATCAACGCGAAGTGCCGGTGGGTGAGGTTGGCGAGGTATGGATGCGGCCATTGATCCCCGGCTCGATGATGAAGGGCTATTACAAGATGCCGGTGGAGACCGCTCGCGAATTCGTCGATGGCTGGTTCCGCACTGGCGACCGAGCCTTTCTCGACGTCGATGGCTACCTATTTTTCGTCGACCGCAAGAAAGAGGCTATCCGTCGCCGTGGCGAGAACATCTCCGCCTATGAGGTCGAACTGCTCCTGTCGCGACACCCGGCCATACTTGAGGTTGCCGCCATCCCGGTCAGCTCGGAGATGAGTGAGGATGACGTGATGGTCTACGTCGTTTGCAAGGTTGGCGAGTCGCTGACGCACGCAGAGGTGGTGCACTTTGCGGCCGAACAGATGAGCTACTTCATGGTGCCGCGGTTCGTTGACTTTATTGACGAATTGCCAAAGACTGCCAGCGAGAAAGTCGAGAAATATAAGCTTAAGCAGGACGCGTTGGCACGTCGCGGCCAGCTCTGGGATCGTGAACGTGAAGGCATCAAGGTGCAGCGTTGACTTTGGTCTACAGTCACCAGCTATCGAAGGTGGGTGAACGCTTTTCTGCAAAGGCGCCCATGCCTTCCTGCCATTCTTTGCCGCCCACCAGCATCGACAGCGCCTCGATGCCAAAGCGCCGAGCAGTACGCAGGTCGGCGTCTTCGCTGAGGTAGATCGCTCTCTTCGACTGTGCGACGGCACGCGGTCCGAGTTGGCGAAGTTCTACCGCCAGTGCCACTGCGGTCTGCAGCAGTTGGTCGCCTGCAACCACCTCTGAGCACAGACCCCAGCGATCCGCGGTTTTAGCGTCGAGGTGTTTGGCGCGAAGGATCCAGTCGATCGCCTGACCTCGGCCGACATAGCGCAGCAGCTTTTGAACACCGCCTGCACCGGCAATAGCACCAATTTTGGTTTCCGGCAGCCCGAAACGGGCGCTTTCCGCGAGGATGCGGAAGTCGCACGACAAAGCGAGCTCGCATCCACCACCAAGGGCGAAGCCATTGACCGCGGCGATAGTCGGAAATGCCAATTCCTCAAGCCGGTCGAAAAGCACGGCGATGCGAGCGAAGTACGGATCGCGGGAATCGAACGGTTCGAAGATTGACGCATTGTCTCCAGCGAAGTAACGCAAGTGGGCACCGCAGCAAAAAGCACGGTCCTGCCCGGTGACGATCAAGGCCCGTGTGCTGGGTACATCAATCATGTCGAGCACCTGTCCAAACTCAGCCAACATTTCATGCGATAAAGTGTTCATCTGCGCCGGCCGCGTTAGCGTGACCAGCGCAACAGCGCGTTCGACCCATTCCAGGCGCAAGGCGACGCCTGCAAATGTGGGGCCTTCAAAAGTGGGTTGCATTTTTTTTCTCTGGGTTGCGCCCGCTTATGGGGCAAGGCGCTGCTGGGACAATGGGGGAGCTCGTCGCGTCACCGAAGCGTTCGCGACAAACTCAAGCATACTGATATGACTTCTGTACGTCAAGATACTACTCTGACCAAACGTTTAATTGATAAAGAAATATTTTTGTATTTAGCAATTTAGTAAATGAAAATTACTTTATTAACCTGCCGTTTAGTCTATTGACCAATAAGACTAATTTGCCTAAGATGACAAGGATTGTAGCGTTGCAAATCCGACGCCTCTTGGTGCAGCCGGAGCCTCCGGTGTAATCGGCCCCGACGGGCAAGATTGAGAGAAAACGATGGACGTTTACGTGATGGGAGTGGCGGTGCATCCGGCAGCCGATGCCATTTGCGACCTGCGTCTCGAAGAATTGGCGTACTCAACGGCGCGCGCAGCGCTGGATGACGCCCGACTGACGCGTGACCACATCGACCACGTCACGCTCGCCTGCTGCGACGAGATTGATGCCCGTGGCATTAGCAGCATGCTGCTGGCCTCGCCCTCAGGCGCTTACCTAAAGGACGAAAACCGCGTCACCGATTCAGGACTCACTGGCCTCCATCTTGGTGCGCTTCGCGCTGCGTCGGGACACCTTGGTCTCGGGCTCGTTGTTAGTTGGAGTCAGAGTTCGGTTGGGCCGCTTGAAAATCTCGCGCGCATGCGCGCCGAACCGTTCTACTCGCGTCCGATAGGCCTAAACTTCGCAATCACCGAAGGATTTCTCGCAGGCGCAGTCGCAACCCAGTTTGGCATCACCGAAGTAGAAGTCGCTGAGCGCGTCTGCTCTCGACTGTCCGCAGCGGCGAAGAATGAGCGCTCGCTGCAACGAGTGCGAACATCACCAGACGACATCGGCGCTTCACCGCTGCTCGCTTGGCCGCTTCGGGTCGGCCACCGGCCGCCAGTCACCGACGGTGCCGCCGCGATCGTGCTGGCGTCGGGTGAATGGGTAAGAACCCACCCCGAATCGCGACCGCTGGCGCGTATTACTGGTATTGAATGGGCTGTCGACAGCCATGCGCTTAGTGGCGAGCGGTTGGCAGGCTTTCAGGTCTTTCACGACACCTTGCGTAGGCTGCTGGCGCGGGCTGGACTCGCGGGCGTGAGCGATTTCGACTTGATCGAGTATGAGGCGCAAACCGCCTGGGCGGACATTGCGATAGAGCGTGCGCTGGACGCTGGGCCGGGCGTAACGCTGAATCCCTCGGGTGGCGCTTGGAGCCAGAATCCGTTCTTTTGTCGCGGACTGGTGAACGCGGTTGAAGCAACGCTGCAAGTCAGCGGACGCGCGGGGACGAACCAGATCGCCGGCGCGCGCTGCGCGTTGGTTCATGGCAGCTGCGGCTTTGCCCAGCAAGGCCACGGCTTCATGGCCCTAGAAAGCGTCCATTGACAGCGCCCTGCCAGGTGGCGGTCGTCGGCGTCGGACAGACCGCGCATCGGTCGCGCCACGACGACAAGACATACCCAGAACTCGTCCAACAGGCGGTCGTGCTTGCGCTCGAAGATGCTGAACTCCATCCGGACCAGATTGATGCGGTGGTGTTCTCGATGGCGCAGACCACCTTCATGGGCGTACACGACGCCGACAAATGGGCAGTTGACTACGCCTGGGCACGCGGCAAGCCGTTCATGCGAGTCAATTCAGGCGGCGCCAGTGGAGGGTCGGCACTGCATGCCGCGCACGACCATGTTGCCTCGGGGCAGTACGGCACCGTGCTGGTGGTCGGTGCAGACCGAATCACCGAGACGCCCGACGCACAGTTTGTACTGAACCTAATATGGGATCCGATGTACGAGCAGCACGTCGCGCTAAACACCGTGACCATGACTGCGTTGGCTGCGCAACGCTACATGCACAAGTACGGCACGACCGAGCAGCAGTACGCCCGGGTCGTCGTCCGCGCGCGCCGAAATGCAATGAATAACCCGTCAGCGCATCTGAAGGGCTTGATTGACGTCGATGCGGTGATGGCCTCTCCGCGCATCGCCTGGCCGCACAAGTTATTCGACATTTGCCCACGTTCGGCTGGCGCCGCAGCCATCGTGCTGTCGCGCGAGGACCTCGCACGCGAACGCTGCGCGCGACCGGCTTTCATCAACGGCGTTGCAGGAATGTCCAATACAGTGTTCATGGGCGACCGCATGGGCTTGCAACCCGACACGGATTTCGCCGACTTTTGCGGACTGCCTCTGGCAGCCGCCGAGTGCTATCGTCAAGCCGGCATCACTGACCCTATGCGGGAGGTTCAGGTGGCAGAAATCTACGATGCGTTCAGTTCGTTTCATTTCCCGCAGCTCGAGTCGCTGGGCTTCTGTGCACGCGGAACCGCACAATACCTCAGTGACGACGGCGAGTTCGACCTAAGCGGCCAGCTCGCAGTCAACCCTTCAGGCGGAACGCTTTGCTCGCATCCCATCGGCGTCACCGGTTTGGTACGCGTCGCAGAAGCAGCGCGCCAAGTCATGCATCGAGCTGGTGCGATGCAAGTGCCGGGCGTTCGCAACGCTCTCGCCACAGCGGCCGGTGGGTCAAGCCAGTTCTTTACGGTGACGTTACTCGGCGACGAGCCTCGGCGCCGCGGTTCGGCTGCACGGCTTTCGAACCTCTCACCCACCCGTTATTAAAGGATTTACGATGAACTCTGCGTCCTCCTCCCCGCCGGCGTCTTCGCCGCGCGTCGTTCACGACGAATGGCGGATCCGCTACGAGTACCCGACCGGCGAAGTCGCTGCCCGCTTCTTTGATGCACTGAAGGAACGCCGCATCGTTGCGACGCACTGTTCTGCTTCCGGGATGACCTACCTGCCCCCGCGCGCCTATTGCGAGCGCAGCTTCGAGCGCTGCGATAGCACCGTAGATGCAGGCCACGAGGGCACCATCGAAGCGGCAACGATAGTCAGCGCGGCATTCGAAAACCTGCCACCGCCGCCCTACGCAATCGCCTACGTGCGTCTGGACGGTGTGAGCACCGCGATGCTAAATTTCGTGCAAGGAATCGACCTGTCTGATGTGCCTGCGGCAGCCCAACGGTTGCAGCCCGGTACGCGGGTGCGCGTCGCCTTCGTCGACCAGCCGCAGGGCCAAGTCACCGATTTTTACTATCAACTTACCTGAGACACCCACGTGAGCACTATTCCAACGCGTATCGACCGTCATGCGCCGTCCTTCAAGAGCAATACCGAGCACAACGACGCACTGCTGGCCGAGCTGCGAAAACGCCATCAACATGTGCTGGCCGGCGGCGGCACGCGCATGGTCGAGCGTCATCACGCACGCAACAAGCTGCTGGCGCGTGAGCGCATCGATCTGCTCCTTGACCCGCTGTCGTCATTCATCGAGTTATCGCCGCTGGCGGCGTGGGGGTTGTACGGTAATGGAGTGCCTTCGGCGGGCATCGTCACGGGCATCGGTACGATTGCTGGTACCCCCTGCATGCTAATTGCCAACGACGCGACCGTGAAGGGGGGCTCATTTTTCGCCGAGACGGTGAAGAAGCATATTCGCGCTCAGGATATCGCCGAACACCACCGGCTCCCGGTGATATACCTGGTCGACTGCGGTGGCGCCTATTTACCGGAGCAGGATCGCGTGTTCCCCGACAAGGACCACTTTGGCAACACCTTTTACCGTCAATGCCAGATGTCGGCCGCCGGTATTCCGCAGATCGCTGCGGTATTTGGCGGTTGCACAGCGGGCGGAGCCTACATTCCTGCGCTGTCCGACGAAGTCGTGATGGTGCGCGGTCAGGCCCGCATCCACCTCGGTGGGCCGCAGATTGTCAAGGCAGCGATCAACGAAATTGTCGACGGCGAGACGCTGGGCGGCGCTGAGATGCACACCCGCGTTTCGGGCGTTTCTGACTACCTGGCCGAAAACGAAGCACAAGCGCTTGTTCGCGTGCGGGACATTATTGCCAACCTGAACCAATCGCGCCCGATCCACGGCGCAGTGCGAGAGGCGCGTGCGCCTCGCTACGACATAGACGAGCTACGCGGAATCATCCCGCCAGGGCTTAAAGAATCTTACGACGTTCGCGAGGTCATCGCACGGCTGATCGACGACTCCGACATGCAAGAGTTCAAACCAGACTTTGGTTCGTCGCTTGTATGCGGCACCGCCCACTGGTGTGGCCATCCGGTCGGCATCCTTGCGAACAACGGCGTACTGTTTTCTGAATCAGCGGTCAAAGGCGCGCACTTTATAGAACTGTGTAACCAGCGCCAGATTCCTTTGGTGTTCTTGCAGAACATCACCGGCTTCATGGTCGGCACCGAGGCCGAGCGCGGTGGTATCGCGCGGCACAGTGCCAAACTTGTCTACGCAATGGCTACCGCCCGCGTCGCGCGACTGACGGTCATTATCGGAGGATCGTTCGGTGCTGGCAACTACGGCATGTGCGGGCGCGGCTTTGATCCCCGGTTTCTATTCGCGTGGCCAAACTCACGCATCGCGACCATGAGCGCTGATGTCGCGTCCACAGTGCTGACAGACCTGCGCCGCAGCAGTATGAAGAGCACTGCCGACGAGGCTGAGATCGCCGAGATCGACAGAGCCACCCGTGCCCAGTTCACTGAACAAAGCGACCCGTATTACGCCACTGCACGACTATGGGACGACGGGATAATCGAACCGTCCGA
>CAMDEF010000025.1 GCA_945895265.1 Bordetella parapertussis
ATCACGACTCGCTCAGGGTTTCCTGTCATGCACGAAGTGTTTGAGGGCAATACCTTTGAAGGTCACACCATGCTTAAGATCTTACGCCGCTTTGAGAAGCGGGTTGGCCAAACAAAGCCCATCATCGTGGCGGACGCGGCAATGCTATCCAAGGAGAACATGCAGCAATTGAACACTGATGGTTATCGTTATATCGTGGGCGCCAGGCTTGCTAACACGGCTCAGCGTTTCATTGATCAGATTTATACCGAGTTGCCTCGAACCGACCAAGCCATCAAGCGCTTTGAATACGCCTACGCAGGCCTCAAGGCCCCGATCGTGTGTGAGTTCTCAACGACGCGCTATCGAAAGGACAAACGCGAGTTTGACAAGCAGGTCGCACGCGCCATGACGCTCATCGAGCGCAAAGAACCAGGTCGGCGAGCCAAGTTCGTCAAGAAGTCTGATCAACCAGGTGCACCCTTTGTGTTCGATGCAGACTTGAGGACTAAAACCGAGAAGCTCCTAGGCATCAAAGGCTACGTTACTAATATTCCAGAGCAGGAAATGTCCAACGCCGAGGTTATCGCCTATTACAAAGATCTCTGGCACGTCGAGCAAGCGTTTCGCATGAGCAAGTCCGATCTCAGAGCTCGACCAATCTTCCACCACACGCAAGAGGCTATCAAGGCTCACGTGTTAGTCTGCTTTATGGCATTAATGGTGGGCAAGTATCTCGAAATCAAAACCGAGCAGTCGCTCAGGCAGGTCAGAGATCAACTGTGGAAGGTACACGAGGCGCACCTGCGTGATGATCGCACAGGAAAAGTTCATATCCTGCGCACAAATACCGCCGATTGGGCCAACACTGCGCTGGGCAAATTGCTAGACCTCGAATTTACGCACTAAATGGCAGAAGTCAGGGGGCGCCTGCACGCGCGCTAGCCCGACCGTTTGCCGTTGCCTAGGCTAAGGCACGGGTTTTCATGCGAGACTGTTGTCAAACTCGGCTTAAGTTGCTCAAGCACGGTTGCGTAGTGACAGGCCATCAGGCACTATGTCGACCAATATCATCACTCTTTCTTTCTATTAAATTTTAGGATTTAACTCATGGATCTCAGCCGTTTCCCACGCCGTCGCTATTCGCAAGGGCCTTCGCCCATTGAGTTTTTGCCTAATTTCACCAAAGCCTTAGGTGGCCCACGGGTTTGGATTAAGCGTGATGACATGCTGGGCTTGGCTCCAGGTGGTAATAAAACCCGCAAGCTTGAATTTTTGATGGGCGATGCGCTGGCAAAGGGCGCTGATACGCTCGTGACCTGCGGTGCACCGCAATCAAACCATTGCCGCATTACGCTGGCCGCGGCCGTCAAAGAGGGGCTGAAGTGCCGTTTTGTGATTGAAGAGCGCGTACCGGGTAGCTATAAGTTTGACGCTACGGGTAATCAGTTTATGTTTCGTTTGTTAGGCGTTGAGGCTGTTACGGTTGTGCCAGGCGGCAGCAACATGGCCGAAGCAATGGAAAAAGTCGCCCAAGAGGTGCGTGCCGGCGGCGGCAAGCCTTACATCATTCCAGGTGGTGGTTCAAACGCCATTGGTGGTCTGGGCTACGTTGCCTGCGCCCAAGAGCTTCAGCAGCAATTGTTGCAGATGGGGCAGCCGATGGATCACTTTGTCGTGGGTTCGGGTAGTTCGGGCACACACGGCGGTTTGGTGGCTGGTTTTCTTGGCAACAACATTCAAATCCCGCTGGTCGGTATTGGTGTCAGCCGCGACCCGTCAGATCAAAATCCCTTAGTCCATAAAGAGGCGCAAGCGATTTTGGATCTGCTTGGGGTCAAGATCCAGGTACCTGCTGAGGCCGTGTTGAGTTTTGGCGACTGGTGGCGCCCCAAGTATTCGATACCTAACCCCGCGATGGTTGAGGCCGTGCAAATGCTGGCGCGCACCGAAGCGATTTTGCTTGACCCGGTTTACACCGGCAAGATCATGGCAGGGTTGATTGGTTTAAGCCGCAAGGGCTATTTCAAGCCGACTGATAATGTCTTGTTTTTACATACTGGCGGCGCGACAGCACTGCACGCCTATGAGTCTGTTGTGCTTGGGGATCCTGCGGACGCAGCGTAAGCCCATGGCCCTGAGAACAACATCAGTGCAACGCTCGGCGCGACCTCGGCTGACAAGCTGAATCTGTGTCGAGCGCCAACGATCTATTCTTGGCAGATACCGCATCCAAATAAAAATAAATATATCCGGAAATAATAAAATATGAAACTTGGTTTAATCGGCCTTGGCAATATGGGTCATCATTTTGGTAACCGGTTTTTAGCAGCTGGCCATGACCTTGTCGTGTTCGACAATCATCCTCAGGCTTTAGAGCGTTTAAAGCAAAAAGGCGCGCGCGTGGCAGCCAGCGCCCAGGCGATGGCCGATGAGGTCGAGTTCGTCTTGCTCTGCTTGCCCATGCCTTCAATTGTTCAGTCTGTGGTGCAAGGCCCGGCCGGCGTGATGCACGGCAAGGCCGTCAAAGTGATTGTTGATTTATCGACGACGGGCCCTTCGGTGACCGATTCGGTTGCCGCTTTTGCGGCTGCCAAACAGATTCAATGGGTAGGGGCGCCAGTGAGCGGCGGGACGACCGGCGCCGAAAAAGGCACCTTAACCCTGATGGCATCGGGCCCAACAGAGGCGTTTGAGCGGGTCAAGCCCTTCTTGTCTGTGTTAGGTACAAATATTTTTTACCTGGGCGAGCAAGCAAGTCTGGGGCAGACGATGAAGATCATCAACAATACCCTGTGTGCCGTCAACATCGTGGCAAGCTGCGAGACCTTGGTGTACGGTGCTAAAGCTGGTTTAGATGCCAAAACAATGCTAGACGTGATTAACGTGTCGAGCGGTCGCTCATTTATTACTCAAGAAAAAATGCCACAGTGCGTGTTGACTCGTGAGTTTCCCACCCGTTTCACCACTGACTTGTTACACAAAGATATTAAACTTTGTGTCGAAGAGGCTGAAAAGCTTGGTGTGCCCATGACGGTCAGCCCAGCTGCTCGCCAATTTTTATCGTTCGCAATCGGGCAGGGCGATGGTCCCAAAGATTATGCCAATATTATTAAACATATAGAGGGTTGGGCGGGCGCAGAGTTTGGCTCTGCTACGTCTAAAAATTCGTAAGATCCATTGTGCAGTTTTTCTTAAACTTTTTTGTCGAGGTGCTTATGAAGTTTCGTGTTCTCGTTCATGTGACAGCCCTTGCTGTTGCCTTTGCTGTCAACCCAGTGTTTGCCCAGCCTGCTGAGTCAACCAAGTTGGGTGACGAAAAGTATGAGCCGCGTGTCGGTCAGAGTGGTAAGGATGTGATCTGGGTGCCAACCAACGACGCCGTTGCTGATGCGATGTTGAAAGTCGCAAACGTCAAACCTACCGATTTGGTGTACGACTTAGGTGCCGGTGATGGCAAGATTGCAATCGCAGCAGCTAAAAACTTCGGTGCCACCGCGGTTGGTATTGAGTACAACAAAGAGATGGCTGAACTTGCGACACGCAATACCCAGCGCGCGGGCGTTGCAGACAAAGTCAAAATCATTAACGGTGACATCTTTGTTGAAGATTTTTCAAAAGCTACGGTCGTGACGATGTATCTGTTGCCCGATTTGAATTTGAAGATTCGCCCAACGATCTTGAAAATGGCGCCAGGCACTCGGATTGTGACGAACTCTTTCAACATGGGCGACTGGGAGCCTGATGATAAGGTTGGTACCGGCTATGCGCAGGGGTATTTCTGGGTTGTGCCTGGAAATGCTGCGGGCAAGTGGTCGTTAAAAGGGTTTGAGGGCTCACAGCAGCCGGTGACGCTTGAGCTCACCCAGCGTTATCAGCGAGTGGGGGGCACCTTGAACATTTACGGAAAACCACAACCGATTCTTGGGGGTAGCCTGACCGGTAATCGCTTGAAGTTTTCCTTCTTGGATCAAAGTAACCAGTCGCGGATTGTCGATGTGACACTGAATGGCAACGAGCTATCAGGTCAGGTGCTTGAGAATTCACCCCTTTATTCTATTACTGGTACGCGTAATTAATAATGACTACCCCAACTACCCCGAGTAATCAACCGAAGCAACAACTCAGCACCTTTAGTGCCATCGCAATCATTGTTGGCATTGTGATTGGTGCAGGTATTTTTAAAACACCTTCGATGGTTGCAGGCGTCACGGGTGACGCGGGGTGGTTAATTGTGGCTTGGGTGCTTGGGGGGGTAATCTCGATGGCCGGCGCGCTCTGCTATGCAGAGCTCGCCACGACCTATCCTCACGCGGGGGGCGATTATCATTTTTTAGCACGCGCCTTCGGTAAGCCGGCCTCTTTTTTGTATGCCTGGGCGAAGGCAACCGTGATCAACACGGGGTCGATCGCTTTGCTAGCGTTTGTGTTCGGCGATTACATGAGTAAAGTGGTGAATCTGGGGCCGCACTCAACGGCGCTGTGGGCTGTCGGCGTTGTGGTTGCAATGACGCTGATCAATTTGATTGGCTTACATGCAGCCTCGTGGGTGCAAACTTGCCTGACAATGATCGAGGTCACGGGCTTGTTGTGTGTCGCGGTGGCAGGGATTGTGTTGTCGGGCGACGCACCGGCATCGCCTAGTATGTTTTCTTCTTCACCAAGCTTAGGTATGTTTGGCTTGGCGATGGTGTTTGTGTTGTTGACGTATGGTGGCTGGAACGAAGCGGCGTACATTTCAGCTGAGGTGCGCGGCGGCAAGCGCGCAATCGTGCCCGTAATTGTGATCAGCATCATGATTTTGACCTTGATCTATGTGCTGTTCAATATTGCGGTGTTAGCTGGTTTGGGCTTGTCTGGTTTGGCGGGCAGTAAGGCGGTGGCGGCTGATCTGATGGGTAAGGCGTTTGGCCCTTGGGGCGAAAAAATGCTTGGAATTTTTGTTGCGGTGGCTGCCTTGACGAGTATCAATGCCACCATGATTGTCGGGGCACGCACCAATTACGCCCTAGGGCGCGACTGGCCTGCCCTGCGTTTTATGGGCAACTGGCACGCAGAGCGTGGCTCACCGGTAGCCGCTTACGTGGTGCAGTCGATCTTGAGTTTGGCGTTGGTCGGTTTGGGCGTCTGGCAAACCGATGGGTTTGAGGTCATGGTTGAGTTTACGGCGCCGGTATTTTGGGCCTTTCTGTTTTTGGTAGGGGTTTCGCTTTTTGTGATGAGAGTCAAAGACCCTCAGACAGAGCGCCCGTTTAAGGTGCCCCTCTATCCCTTGACGCCCATCATATTTTGTCTGACGTGTGCCTATTTGACCTATTCAAGTGTGACCTACGCCATCAGTAAGGGGGCGGTCTATATTTCTTTACTCGTGATGGCAGTGGGCGTGGTGGCGTTGGCGATCACACATTTTTCTAAAAAAGACGCATGAGCGTTAGGCAAGATGCCACGAGTGTTTGAGTGCGAAATCGCTCTGACCTCGAGGCAACTGCTGTCTGACCCACGCTTAGACACTTGGGTGGGTCACACGCTTGAGCTGTGGTTGTTTGAAGGTGTCCAGGCGCGGCAGGCGTTAGCGATACAACTACAGCAACGAGGGATCCATGCGCTGGTACGCAGTGCATATAAACCTCTGTTGCATGCGTTTTTAGAAGAGATTGATACCAGCACGCTTGCCTCGGTCGTGATCGAATACCCGCGCCACACCGCCGCAGATCCACGGCGATTTTTGCTCGAAGGTTATCCTTTAGAAGCGGTGATCCCAGGCATCGAGGTGTCTTGGGTGGCAGCGCAAGATACCGCAGCGACCTCAACCTCAACCGAGCAACCCGTTTACCAGCTTGCGTTGACGGATCGCAGCGGCTTGGTGCGAACGCTTCAGCTTGTTGCGCCAAACGCACTCAAGACGGATTTGGCACTGGGTCAACAGTCGCTCTGCCCAACAGGTTATCTTAGAGTGAGCCACTCGCAGTCAGGGCAACTGCTATTTGCCGAAAGGCTTGAGACAGAATTTGAGCAAGCTTTTCAGGCACTTATGCGTTGGGTGAGAGACCAGTCCTGGGGTTCTTCTGAGCCTTACTTTGAAAGACTCTTGCTGCGCGTTGAGCTGCCTGGTGCCGAGATTGTGGATCAGCAAGACCGGTTGCTTGCGAGCACCTATGAGGCACTGCACGAAGATTTATATTTTTCAGTGCTTGAGTTTTTTCAACACCGCTCGAAAAGACCTTCAGGTAATCGAGGCCTGCAACCGGGCCAGATTGTGCCAGACATACGCTTTGGGCATGGGCTAGTTAAGGTATACGTCGAATGCTATCCCGCGGGCTCACCGCTTTTCGAATTACAACAGCCAGAGCACCAAAATGCACTAAACGACTCAGATGCGCGTATCCAACAGAGCGTTCACACGAGCAAGCAAGAGATCAAGCAAGAGATCAAACAAGAGATCAAACAAGAGATCAAGCGAGAGATCAAACAAGTCATCAGTCAAGCGAGGGCGCACGAAATCAATCTTCAAACCTGTCGTGAGCCGTTGTCGTCTGAGTCGATTCGCGCAGGGCTGGCTTTATTTTCTGGGCAACCGTTTGAGGTGCTTTCGCGTCAAGGTCGTGCCGTGACTGGCGTGTATCGCCGAGGCACGTTGCCCGCGATCGTGTTAACCGGTGGGCAACACGCAAATGAGGCTTCGGGCGTGGTGGGTGCGCTCAGAGGCGCGCAGTGGCTGGAAGCGCAACCAGAGGCGCACTTTGCCGTGGTGCCACTCGAAAATCCTGATGGGTATGCACTTTATGCACAATACCGTGCGATTCATCCACAACATATGCATCATGCGGCGCGCTACACAGGGCTCGGTGATGATCTCGAGTATCGGGAGCAAGCGCCCTGGTATGAAACCGAGGCACGTCAACAAGCTATCGCACTCACGCAAGCGCAGTTGCATCTAAGTTTGCACGGCTATCCAGCGCACGAGTGGACACGGCCGCTCACAGGCTATGTGCCGCGAGGCTTTGCCACGTGGAGTCTGCCGAAAGGTTTCTTTTTGATTGTGCGCTACCAAGCTGCTTACAAAGATCTTGCCCTGCAATGGCTTGAAGCCTTGGCCGAGTCGGTATCCCGCTTGCCTGGCGTGGCTCAGTTTAATCGCGCGCAGCTGCAGCGCTATGAGTCTTACCTTGGCGTGAGCGGCTTTGAACTCAAGCACGGCATTGCCTGTATGGTTTCACAAAACGATCAGCAAAACGTAGGCGTGAAGTTGGTGACAGAGTTTCCGGATGAGACCATTGCCGGCGAGGAGTTTGTGTTTGCACAGCAAGTGCAAACCGATACCGTACGTTTGGCTTGCCTGCATTGGTGGCGCCTGCATAGTGCAGCCTAGTGCTTGAGGCAGCGCTTAGTGCTTGAGGCTAAGCTTAGTGTTCAAGGCAGTGCTAAGTGTTCAAGGCAGCGCTTAGTGTTTCAGGCCCAACACGGCCAGGCTTTCGGCGTACACCACAGCGTTTTCGCATAAAAATACAACGATGTCGTCGGGATCCATGTTTTCAAGCACTTGTACAACTTGTTCTGTGCTGTCGCCGATCGCTTCAACACCCGCGACGTGAACTTGTGTACCGCTTTCAAAGACTGAAAGCGGCACAAGCGCTTCGACCACAGCCATGTCAACGTCTGAGATGACGATATAAGCCTGCACCTTCAAATCGTCGGCCTGTACTTCAAGCAAGACCCCTCCCTTGATGGTCTGGAGGACTTTACTGTTAATCATGAGATCCATGGAGGGGTCCTTTACATGTTGAGTGAAGCGGCTGCCTGGTCGAGCCACTGCCTCCTTTTCAGCTCGCGGTTACGCGCAGAGGCAAGTTATGCAGCTTTAGCTGTGATGACTTTTTCTTCAAGCGCTTCGAGCAAGGCAGAAAGCATCTGGTTTAACTCTGCGCACATCAAGGTAAAGTCGCCGTCAAATTGTTCGTTGGCATCAACAGGCATATTTTGTTCTGATTGATCGAGAATATCTTGTGCAGCCACTCGCTTGATATCTAGATTTTCAGTTAAGACAAACGAGACACGATCATTGAAGGTGAGGGCGAGTCGCATGCATTGCTTGCCACCTTTGATGTGCTTCTGAATATCATCACTGTCTAACGCATGTTTGACATAACGCACCGCTGCGGCTTTGTCGCCTCCGGCGCGCAATTCGGCATCTTGGTCAACCGAAAAATTTGCTGGGCCGTGCCCGCTCAGTACCCAGTCTGTCATGGCTGCGGCTGGGCTAATGGTGACTTGCACGGGTTCAACTGGGAAGGGGTAAATCGCTTTACCCAGTGCGGTCAGGATTTCTTCGGATTTTGAGGCTGAAGCAGTATCAATCACAAGCCAGTGATTGACCGGATCAATCCAGACTCGAGTATCACGCGCAAGACTAAAGGCACGCGGCAACAGGGTTTGCGTGACTTCTTCTTTGAGATCGCGCAGCTGTTTGCGACCTGGCTTGAAGCCCTGTTGATCTTCGAGTTCTTGGGCGCGCACTTTGGCAAACTGATTAATCACTGAGCTGGGAAGTAACTTTTTTTCGGTGCGATAAGCGCACAGCACTTGACGACCAACGCCATAGGCAAAGCGCACGTCTTCTTCACGCGGTGGTACCCAACCAATTGAAAGAGGGGCTGCAGCACCTGCTGATACAAACTGTTCTTTGGCTAAAAGTGCGTCGAGTTGAGGCGCCGTCAAGGTAAAAGAGGGTGACAGACGAAATAACTTAAGATTTTTAAACCACATGACGCACTCGCAAAAAAGAAATCGATTCTAGCCGATGCGTAGTGCGAAACTGGCTGCATGACTGGTCAAGTTTGCCCAGTCATGCCCTCAAACGTCGTGTGAATCACCAGGTCGACGATATCTTGGTTTGAGAAGGCTCCTCCCATTTGCAAGAAATCTGCAACTGGGTCGCAGGAGCGAGCATAAATTGTGTACAAAATCACTTCGCCAGGCAGCGAGGCAGACAAGCTGCGGTCGGCCTGAGCCTGTTCGATCCATTCGCCGAGTTGCTCGGTTAGCGAGCTTAAGCGATCGATATAAGGTTGGTAGGCCAAGAGCGCTTGTTGAGTGCTTGAGCGCGTTGAGGGCAACAAGGGCATGGTGCCACCCAAGTGCTCGGTAACGGCCCAGCGCACCACCGCCTTGAGCTTGTCGAGCGGCGTGTGATGCGCGGGCAAGCTATGTGCAAGCGTCAGTGCGCTCTCGAGCAGGCGAGTCATCGAGGCTGCAGCCAACTGCTCTTTCGATTGAAAATGTTTGTACAGGCTTGCTTTGGCAATCCCGACATCAGCCGCAACCTCATCCATGGTCATGAGGTCAAACCCTTTTTGCGCCAATAAGCGATTGACCGCATCCAGAATCGCGTTTTCACGAAATTGCAGTTGCTGCTGCTTGAACGACAGTTTGACCGGAGCAGTTTCAATCATTCGGATTCGCCAAGGGAGAAGGTCAATACGGGTTGAATTATTTCTATGCAGTATATTTTATTACCGAATAGTATTTTTATGTACTTTATGGTGTAAATTAGGAAGACTAATTCTTTTTTATAGCTAAAGTTTGATTATGCCTGCTAGCGCGACCTTTGATGTTGTTTCTTCGCTGTTTCAGTCGCAAGACCTGCCGCCGCAGGTACTGGCGCAAACGGGAGGCGACTGGAAACTGTGTGGTCAGGGTGTTTTTAGCTGGAGCGTCTTCAAGTTCTATCGCATCCGGTTGTTCAGCCGTACGGGTCACTTTGAAGTCACGCAACCCCACCTCTTAGACTTATCGTATTTACGTAAGTTATCCGCGCAACAAATTATTACGATTTCCCTGCAAGAAATTCAGCGACTGGCGGCACCGACACCAGAACAGTTGGCAAGTTGGCGCAGCGCACTCGAGGCAATCGTGCCTGATGTCGGGCTCGGTGATCGTTTGTTGGGCTGGTTCATCCCGGCTGAAGGGGTACATTTTTTTTCGGCGAACGCTGAACTAGGTGCAATCCTTGACACTGCTTTTGCGAGCGCGTTTGGTGCAATTTGGCTTGATCCCAAGACGCAACGGCCGGCACTGCGTCTGGAGCTTCTTGGTTTGCAGGGCGAAACGGCATGACCAACCCTCGTCGTCGTATTGCTGTCGTTGGGTCGGGTATCGCTGGGCTGTCTACTGCGTGGTTGTTAGCAGAGCAACATCAAGTCACGCTCTTTGAAGCGGGCGATTATTTTGGCGGGCATTCTAATACCGTGGACGTGACGCTTGAGGGCGCGACGCATCCGGTGGATACCGGATTTTTGGTCCATAACGATCTGACTTATCCTAATCTCGTGCCGCTCTTGGCGCATCTGGGTGTTCCTGTGCACGCCAGCGATATGTCGTTTGGTGTGTCGATTCATGAGCCAGATATCGAATGGGCAGGTACAAATCTTCGCTCTGTATTTGCGCAACCCGGTAATCTTTTTCGCCCAAAATTTATCGGAATGTTGCGTGATATTTTGCGTTTTAACCGTGAGGCTGAACGCTATCTGCTTGAGGTTCGCCGCACCCCCGCGACGCTGGGTGAGTTGCTGGCGCGTGAGAAGTTCGGTCAAGCGATGCAAGAGTGGTATCTCTTGCCGATGGCTGCTGCGATTTGGTCGGCCTCTATCAGCGCGGTGCTTGATTTTTCGGCTGCAACGTTCCTGTCCTTTTGTCTAAATCACCGGTTGTTGCAAATCGACCAACGTCCGCAATGGAAGACCATTCTCGGGGGCTCGAGGTTGTATGTGCAGGCGATGCTCAAACGACTCACTGATGCACGCTTGGCCTGTCCGGTGACTCGCGTACAACGCACAGCAGCGTGTGTGGTGATCAGCTCGCCCAGAGGCGACGAGAACTTTGATGCCGTCGTGATGGCTTGTCATGCACCGACCACGCTGGCGTTGCTTGAGCCTACGCCCAACGAGCACCGAGTGCTCTCGGCGATTCGCTATCAGGCCAACGAAGCCATCTTGCATACCGATGTGGCATTGCTACCCAAACGCCAAAAGGTGTGGTCTGCCTGGAACTACCTGGCCGCGGGTGGGCAGGGGGCAGAGCGCCCCGTTGCGGTGAGCTATTTGATCAATCAACTGCAGCCCTTACCTTTTAAAACACCGGTCATCGTGACTCTCAATCCACATCAGCCACCTGACCCAGCCAAGGTATTGGCTCGATTCTCGTACGAACATCCGGTGCTTGATCAGGCTGCAAGTTTGGCTCAGTTAGAACTGCCTGGCCTTCAAGGTCAGCAGAGAACTTGGTTTTGCGGTGCGTGGACCGGTTTTGGTTTTCATGAGGATGGTTTGAAATCTGCATTGCGCGTGGCGCGTGCGTTTGGTGTGACACCTCCTTGGCAGGCGACGTATGAATAACACCTCCGCCAAGCCTGAGTCACTTTTGTTGTGTCGTGGGCGTGTCATGCACGCGCGCCTGCGTCCGTTTGTGCACCGGTTTGTTTACCGAGTATTTTGTTTGCGTCTGCGGTTGGATCAACCTGCTGTGTTAGCGCGCAGTAACAGTTGGTTATTTGGGATTGAGCATGCACGGCCTATCAGTTTTTGGGCGCGTGATCACGGTGCACGCGACGGTACAGATTTGTTGCAATGGCTCACGGGTGTGCTAGATGCGAGTGAGGTGCATTTTGAACGGGGTGCCGTGTGGTTGCAGTGTTTTCCTCGCGTCTTTGGGTATGTGTTTAACCCAGTGAGTTTTTGGCTCATTTACGACAAAGAGGGGACGCTCAGGGCGATGCTTGCCGAAGTGAACAACACCTTCGGGCAGCGCCATCAATATCTTTTGACCGCGCCAAACCTAGAACCGATTCAGGCTAGCACCAAACTGAGTTGTAAAAAGGTATTTCATGTGTCTCCGTTTTGCGCTGTGCAAGGGCGTTATCAGTTTGAACTTGACGAGCGTGCGGGGCAACCGCGGCTAGCAATTGATTATTTTGATTCAGAGCAAGAGCAGCAGCCCTTGTTACGCACCGCGATTGTTGTGCAGCCCCAGCCCTTGCGTACTCGTGCACTGCTGCTCGCCTTACTCGGCATGCCGATGATGACATTCGGGGTGATGTTGCGTATACACATTCAGGCATTCAAACTGTGGCGTCGGGGTGCAAAGTACCGTACAAAACCACCATTGCCCACAGACGAAGTGACACACAATTTCAAGGTGTAAACGTGAATGAGCAAGAGCAACAGACGTGTCTAGGTTTCGCAAATGAGTACAAAAGAACAACAGTTTTTTAAGGTTGACAAATGAGTCTGCAAGAACAACAACTTTCGCTTGCTTCAACGCGTTTGCGTTGGTCGGGTCGCTTGTTGCTTAAACTTTTGAAAAAAATTACGCACGGCTCGCTGATACTCATCGACCCCCAGGGTTCGAGTATCGAGCTCGGTCAGCCGGGCGCCTCGCCGCACGCTTCATTGCATATTTACGACTGGCGGGCCGCCGGTTTGATTCTTCGTCAAGGTGATGTTGGCTTTGCCGAAAGTTTGCGCCGTGGGTGGGTTGATTCGCCCAATTTATTGGCCTTGTTTACGTTGGCGTTGCGTAACGAGCAAGTCTCTGAGGCGGTTGATGGACATTGGTGGGCCTTGCTGCTCAAAAAGCTATCGCACTGGGTACTCAAAGATAATAGTCGCAAGGGCAGCCGCCGCAATATCGTGAGCCATTACGATGTGGGCAATGCTTTTTATCGACTTTGGTTAGATCCTTCAATGACGTATTCGGCAGGTTGGTTCGAGGGCGATTTGACGCGGTCTTTGCAAGTGGCACAAGACGCAAAGTACGATCGAATCCTGAACCAATTGCAGGCTACACCAGGGCAGACTGTGCTTGAAGTGGGTTGTGGTTGGGGTGGGTTTGCAGAGCGCGTGGCTCAGCGTGGTTTAAACGTGGTTGGCATCACCTTGTCCGATGCACAGCTTGAGTGGGCTACGCAACGCCTGCATCAGGCGGGGCTGAGTCAGCAGGTGTCGTTACGCCTACAAGACTACCGCGACGTACCTGAGCAATACGATCATATCGTTTCAATCGAGATGTTCGAAGCCGTGGGTTTACTGCACTGGCCAAGCTACTTTCAAATGCTGAGGCGTTGCCTCAAGCTCGGCGGGCGAGCGGTGGTACAGACAATCGATATTCAAGATCAACGTTTCGATACGTACCGACGCGGTACCGATTTTATTCAGCAATTTATTTTTCCGGGTGGCATGTTGCCTAGTCCGTCACGTTTTGAAAAAGAGTGTGAAGCTGCGGGCTTGCGTGTGCACGAGACCTTATCCTTCGGCCTTGACTACGCAGAGACTCTCAAGCGTTGGACTCAGCAATTTGAAGCGTCACTGTCTAGCATTCGCGAGCAGGGCTATGACGATGCGTTTATTCGGATCTGGCGTATGTACCTAGCTTATTGCGAAGCAGGATTTAGGGAACAACGAACAGATGTTAAACAATGGACACTATGCGCAAAATAATCTGTAGTTTGTTCATGCTTGCTGCCCTTTGCGCGCAAGCCGTGGCGAGTGGCTCGTCGCCGTTTTTACCCAGCGCCCAATTAGTGGGGCAGGGGCTGTTCACTCGGTTTGGCTTTTCAGTTTACGAGGCTCGTTTATGGGCACCTCTAGGGCTTTACAGCCTGAGCGAGCCCTTTGCACTGTCCTTGACGTACTCACGTGAAATCGCGGGTGAGCGTTTGGTGCAGGCCTCGTTTGATGAGATGCAAAAGCTTCAGGCGCCGATCACCCAAAATACGCAATGGCGCGAGGCTCTTGAGCGCGTCTTACCCAACGTGGTCCCTGGCGACACAATTACTGGCGTGTATCAACCAGGGCAAGGGGCAACATTTTTTCATCGTGAACGGCAAACCGGGCAAATTAGTGACGATTTAGCGAGGCATTTTTTTGCGATTTGGCTTGACCCTCGTACAAGCGAGCCAAGTTTGCGTCAAGCCTTACTAGGCACTAAACGGTGAATAAGTCAGGCCTGCTTGGCTATGCGGCGCTAAGTCTGCCGCTTGCCATGTCGATGATGCCCGTGTACATGATTTCGCCTAAGTTTTACGGCGATGTACTCGGGCTTGAGTTAGCAGCTTTAGGTGCGGTGTTGTTTGCCACGCGGCTGCTTGACGCCGTGCAAGACCCTTGGCTTGGACGGTTGGTCGATGGTTTACAGGGTAGAAAGGGCGCCTGGGCCTGGCTGATGTTCGTTGCGGCTTTAGTGTTGGGAATTGGTTTTGTTCTGCTGTTTACGCCGCCTGCGTGGTCGCATACCGGTTTGTTGGCTTGGCTGGCAGGTTCTCTGGTGTTGGTCTACGGCGCGCATAGTTTGTTAAGCGTTTGTTACCTGACTTGGGGCGCGCGACTGACCGATGATCTGGACGGCAGAGCCCGTGTCACAGCATGGCGCGAAGCCTTTGGTCTAGTCGGGGTCATCACGGCATCAGTCTTACCCGCGATCTGGGTGGCGCAGTATGGCGCACGAGTGGGGTATCAGTGGTTTGCCTGGTTGTTTGCCGCGCTGTTGTTACTTTTTCTTGGATGTACGCTGCGTTGGTCGCCCGCACCGCAAGTGGCACCTAAACAGTCGCTGCAGCATTGGCGCGAGGCCTTGGCACCACCCGCCGTGCGTCGGGTGCTGTGGTTTTATTTGTTCAACGCCATCTCGGTTGCGGTGCCAGCAACCTTGGTGTTGTTCTTTATTGCTGACGTTGTGCAGTCGCCCGAACAGACTGGGCTCTTTCTAGGGCTCTACTTCTTAGCGGGTATGTTGGCCTTACCTGTTTGGGTGATGCTTGCAGATCGTATCGGTAAAGCGCCCGCTTGGCTGATCGGCAGTGGCCTCGCTGCGGTGTCATTGTTGTGCGCCTATTGGGTGGGTGCTGGCGATATCTTTTTTTATGGCTTGGTCTGCGTGATAGCAGGTGCTGGGCTCGGCGCTGATGTCGCGTTGCCGCCCGCCATGCTGGCCGATGCGATACCGCCTACCCATCGTCAAAGCACGGGGCTGTACTTTGGGATTTGGGTGTTGCTCGGTAAGTTAGCACTGGCGTTGGCTGCAGGGCTGGCGTTGCCTGCGTTGCAATGGTTTGATTATCAACCCGGGCGTACCGACTCGGTGTTATCCCTGAGCCTGCTGTATACGTTGTTGCCCTTGTTTTTTAAGCTGTTGGCCATGGGTGTGTTGTTCTTTAGCACCTTCAAATATTTTTTTACGCGAGCCCACGCTCGTAAGGAGTCGTAATGAAATTGAAAACTTGGATCGCTTCGGCGACTGCCGCGTTCTTGACCGCCTGCGGAAGTGTTGACGTTGCACACTATGCGGCAGAAAAGCCAACCCTCGAACTGCCAACTTTTTTTAATGGCACGATTGATGCCTGGGGCATCTTTCAAAAGCGTACCGGTGAAGTGGCACGCCGCTTCAGTGTCGAAATTCAAGCAAGCTGGGTAAGCCCCAATGAGGGGACGTTAGACGAGCGCTTTACGTATTCTGATGGCGAAAAGCAACGACGTGTTTGGACACTCAAACGTCAGGCCGACGGTAGCTGGCAAGGGACTGCCGATGATGTCGTCGGTGTGGCAACCGGACATGTATCGGGTAATGCCTTACGCTGGACCTACGTGTTACGTTTGCCAGTTGACGGTAAAGAGTACTTGGTGAACTTTGATGACTGGATGTGGCAGATGGATGAGTTCTCGATGATGAATCGTTCAACGATGTCAAAGTTTGGGATTGATCTGGGCGAAGTGACTCTGTTTTTTCGGAAGCGCAACGCCCCTACGCCTGCAAAATGAAAATAACTAGTCATCAATCACGCTCCTCGGCTTCATTTATGCTGAAACCACTCAACACACCGATCACCTCGTGGGTGGGCAAGCGGGTCTGGCTCGTTGGGGCCTCGAGTGGCATTGGCGCGGCCCTGGCGCAAGCTCTATTGCAGGCTGGCGCAATTGTGGCGTTGTCGGCACGACGCGCCGACCAACTCGCCATAGTTGCTGCGCCTTATTCAAATGCAAGCGTGGTACCTTTTGATGTGACAGATACTGAGGCTTGGCCAACGGCGCTTACGAACGTTTTAGAACGCTTAGGTCAGATCGACTTGGTCATACTGGGTGCTGCACGCTATGACCCCACGCATAGTTGGCAAATTGATATAGAGCAGGCCGAGAAAAGCTTTGATCTGAACGTGGTCAGTGTCTATCGCGGCTTGTCAGTGATCGTGCCTCAGTTGTTGGCACAAGGCCATGGTGGGGTGTCTCTGATCGCCAGTATCTCTGGCTACACCGGTTTGCCGCGCGCGCTGATTTATGGGGCGACCAAAGCAGCTTTGCAAAACTTGTGCGAGACGCTTTATTTTGAATTAGCGCCAAAAGGACTTGCGGTGTATTTAATCAACCCTGGTTTTGTGCAAACCCCTATGACTTCAGCCAATGATTTTGAAATGCCCGGTTTAATGACGCCTGAAGCTGCCGCGCAGGCAATCATGCTTGGGTTTGAGCGTGGCCACTTTGAGATTCGATTTCCAAAGGCCTTTTCGCTTGTACTTCGAGTCATTAGCATGTTGCCCGATCGCTTGCGCTTTGCTCTTTTACATAAGACAACAGGAATGTGATGCAGTCTTTTCATGCGCGCTTTGACGAGTTGGCTGAGTGGTTTGAAACCCTGACCCCTGCATCGTTACAGAGTATTGCTTCGGTATATGCCCCGAGCGCCACGTTTCGCGATCCGTTTAATGATTTGCGCGGAGTGACAAGCGTGCGTCAGGTGTACCAGCACATGTTCGAGACACTTGTTGAACCACGCTTCGTGATCACAAGCAAGCTGATTGAATCTGGCAATGCCTTTATGACTTGGCGGTTTCTGTTTACGCTGCGCGGCAAGGCCTATGTGATCGAGGGGGGCACACATTTCGTCCTCGACGAACAGGGGTTGATTGCGATGCATCGCGATTACTGGGATGCTTCGCAAGAACTCTACGAAAAAATCCCCATTTTAGGTGCGGTACTGCGAGGCTTAAGGCGAAAATTATCCATTGCTAACGCCTAGCGCAGCGCTGAGCAGTCGTAAAAAAAGCCCCTCAGGGACTTTTTTTACGACACCCTTGCAAAAAATGCTTGGGTAGTCGGTTGCAATTAAACGCTTACATGCTATCTGACAGAGTCACCGCGCAGCGTTGGGTAACGCACATGGTCAACCAACTCTTGAATGTCTTTACGTGGCGCTGGGGTAAGCAAGCTGACGATGATAATCAGCGCGAAACCCAGCGGTACACCAAAGACACCGGCAGAAATTGGCAGGATGCCGTACCACAACTCGATTGGCGAGGTCACGCCAAAGACGCCGCGCAGCCAGGGCTGTGTGGTGACCATGTAGTAGAACGTGACACTCAAACCACCGGACATACCAACGATTGCTCCCCATTTGTTTGCACGCTTCCAGAAAATACCCAGAGTGAGTGCCGGGAAAAACGCTGCAGCCGCAAATGAGAACGCCGCAGACACTAAGAACAAAATATCCGCCGGTTTTTGCGCTGCCACATAGGCTGCAGCTAACGCGACGACTAGCAACAAGATTTTTGAAATCAAGACCCGACGCGCAGTGGGTGCGTTGGGATTGATCATCTTGTAGTAGAGGTCGTGCGACAAAGCGTTTGCGATCGTCAGCAGCAAGCCGTCTGCCGTTGAGAGCGCAGCAGCTAAACCGCCAGCAGCAACCATACCTGAGACCACGTAGGGCAAGCCACCAATCTCTGGTGTGGCCAACACCACGATATCGCCACCGATACGGATTTCACCTAATTGGAGAATGCCGTCTTTATTAATATCAATAATTGACAACAGGTTAGGGTCGACAGTACTCCACTGCGCGATCCAGGCGGGCAGCTTGTCAAACGGCGTGCCCACTAAGACATGGAACATTTCATACTTGACCAGAACGGCGAGCGCCGGTGCGGTGAAGTACAGCAAGAAAATGAAAAACAACGACCAGGTCACAGACTCGCGCGCTTGTTTGACTGAAGGCGTTGTGTAATAACGCATCAGAATGTGCGGTAAAGCCGCCGTACCAACCATCAAGCAAAAGATCAAAGCCAAGAAGTTTCGACGCGAAGTATCGAACGCTGTTTTGGCTTTTTCATCGCCGTTCGGGTCGCCTGCGAATTGATTGGCATGCCGCGGCATACCACCTAGAGGCGCTGTACGAGCTGCGTTTGCCGCTTTATCTCTGGTGTACTGGGCTTTCGCGGCGGCCTCGTTGGCTGGAAGTGCTGCCAAGGCTTTTGCTGCGGCGTCTTGCTGTGCTTTAGGCGCGTTGGCCGACTTTAAATCAGCAACAGCTTTTTCTGCTGCAGCCTTGTCGGCCGCCATTGCGGCGGGCACATTTTTAAGTTTCGCGTCGGCATCATCGGCACGTTTTTTAAACGCAGCGATCACTTCAAGCTCTTTAGGGTCTTTCAGCAGTTGTGCTTCTTTTGCTGTGACCTTCTCAAGCTGGTAGCCGTAGATCGCCTGCGGGATTGGATTGCCGGTTTGTTTGACTGAGAGCCAAACCACAGGAATCATGTAGGCGATGATCAGGATGATGTACTGTGCAACTTGAGTCCAGGTCACGGCACGCATACCGCCCAAGAACGAACAAACCAGAATACCGCCCAATCCCAAGAAGATACCAATTTCAAAAGGCACGCCAGACAAGCGTGTGGTGATGAGGCCCACGCCATAGATCTGGGCCACAACATAGGTAAATGAGCACAAAATGGCGGCAATAATACCAAGCAATCTTGGCAGGTTGCCGTCGTAGCGCTCGCCTAAGAAGTCAGGGATGGTGAATTGCCCAAACTTACGCAGGTAGGGTGCTAAAAACAATGCAACCAAACAATAGCCGCCGGTCCAGCCCATCACGAAGGCTAGGCCACTATAGCCGGTCAAATACAACGTACCCGCCATACCAATAAATGATGCAGCTGACATCCAGTCGGCCCCAGTCGCCATGCCGTTATACAAGGCTGGTACTCGGCGACCTGCAACGTAGTATTCAGCGGCGTCATTGGTGCGACTCATGACGCCAATGCCTGCATAGAGCAAGACTGTGGCTGCTAAAAAGATGTAACCGATCCAGGCACGGGTCAGCCCCATCTGTTCAGCAACAGCCAGCACACACACGAAGGCAATAAAGCCACCGGTGTACCAGGTATAAACTTTATTCAGTTGTTTTTTGAACGCTGAGTTGGTGGTATTTGACGAAAACATACCACCCTCGTTAGGTGTCATTCCGGCCATGTTATTCGTCCTCGTCTTCGCTCACGCCGTGCTGCACGTCGAGCTTGTTCATGAAATTGGCATAAAACCAAATAATCAGGCAATACACCACCAAGGACCCTTGCGCTCCCATCCAGAAGCTAAAAGGCCAGCCAAAAAAAGTGAAGTTCAAGTCGCGGGCAAAATAGCTCACGACAAAGGTGACCACAAACCAGATAAACAACAAGATCGATGTGATCCTTAAATTTGTTTGCCAGTAGGTCCGATGTTTTTCGGTTAGTTGCACGGTGATGCCTCCTCTGCGTTTTTACAGGCCAGATTGCTCTGGGTTATCTCAGTTTTGACTCGGCCTAGGCCTCGTCGGATCTTAAAAAAGTAAAGCTATAAAAAAAGCGGTGTTGCAAGACAAATAACAAATGACAAAAAAGAGCCAACTATCTCAAATCTCAAATCTCAGATCTCAAATCTCAAATCTCAAATCTCAAATATCGAATCTCAAATCTCAAATCTCAAATATCGAATCTCAAATAAAGCTTCACCCAGACAATCCTGTTTCGCGCTCAAGTTGCGCGGCAAATTTTGGTTCAAAGCCCTTCAGATGTTTGATAATTTTTTGGGCGGCATCGGGCGCACCGCGGTCGAGATGGACGCGAGCCAGTTGATACCAGGCGTAGGGGCTCATCGGCTGCAGTTTGGTATTTTGCTCGAGCGCCTCAGTGGCCTCGACTAAGCGACCTTGCTCGATCAAGACCAAGCCCAAACCATACCAAGCCTGATCTAGCTTAGGGTTGAGCGCTAAGGCGCGACGAAACGAAGACTCTGCATCACTGAGGTGCCCCAGCTCTTGTTGAAGATACCCAAGGTTGAACCAGGCCGAAACCGGAGCGCGCTCATCGCTCACCAAGCGTTGATAGACGCTGACTGCGCCAGCCTGATCACCACTTTCAGCTTTTAAATGAGCGAGACTTGAAAGTGCGTACACGTCTTTGGGGTTGCGCGCTAGCATGTCTGTAAAGATATCAGTCGCTTTCTTTTTGGCGCCGAAAACGATGCAGGTAATGGCCGCCCACTTATGCCAATGCCACGTGAAGTCAATATTCATTTGCATGTCTGCACCCCAACTGACACACAGTGCTCAATTTTGACGACTGTCACAGTGAGGTAAAGCGCCGCCACAACACAAAACGCGACAAAGGGATGATGGCGCGGGGCGATTTGTTTAGGAGAAATCAATGCTGCCAAGAAAGTCCAAGGCTTGTTGATCACTTCAAAAAGTTGATAAAACAAGTTGGTGTCTCGCTTAGCGCCTGCAAGAATAAACAATAGACCCTGACCGGCAAGTGCCCAAAGGCCAATGTATAAGATGAGTTGCAGAAGGTTCAAAATAAATAACAACTGATGTCTCCGTCAAAAGCTTTTGCGCGCTCAACTGCGCCTGTTATCGCTGTTAACTTGCGCTAATGTAAGGTCTGTATCTGACGCGTGACTGACACGCGTGTGGCAATCAAACACCAGTCTGTCTGCGAACCCAATTTGCTTTAAACGCCTAGTATTTTCCCTTAGGCGTTAACCCTATTTCGTACGTGTCAGCAGCCATTAGGATGAAGATTTACACAGGGTCCGTCCTCGCGATCTAGATGAAGGTGCGCGGCGGAATAGTCGCCGTGCTTTGGGTGAAGGTGCACAGCAGAATAGTTGTCGCCCTTAGGTTGAAGGTGCCCAGTCACTCAGTCGTTGAGGCTAGAGTTTGCAAGGAAGCTCAATTCAAAACGGGCACCTGTTGCACCATTGTCGGTTTCAGAAACATCACTGATACAGACGTCGGCTCGATGACGTTGCGCGATCTCCTTAACGATGGCTAGTCCTAAACCGCTACCCTCCGCCTTTGCGCCAAGAACCCGATAGAAACGATCAAACACGCGAGAGCGCTCTTCGGGCAAAATGCCCGGGCCAGAGTCTTGCACAGAGAGCACAATGGTGTCCAAGCGTTCAGTCACCGCCACGGTGATGTGCCCAGGCGCCGGGGTGTAGCGCAAGGCGTTATCAATCAGGTTATTGATCGCCTCGGCTAAAAGAATTGGCTCCGCGTTAATCATGAGGGGGTGATCAGGGCCTTCAAAGCCAATATCCAGGCCTTGCCTGAGTGCTTGATCTACCCATAACAACGTCTGTTCGCGCGCGAGCGCCACGAGGTCAGTTGGGCTGAGTTTGAGTTCGTTGGGATTCTCTGCCGAGGCCATCAACAACAATTGATTCACTAAGCGAGTGGCACGTTGCGTACCTTGAACAATTTGCAGCAGACTCGCATGCGTTTGCGTCTGAACGTCACTGCGCAGCGCGAGCTCCGCCTGTGTGCGTAAACCAGCCAGCGGCGTCTTGAGTTGGTGTGCCGCGTCGGCAACAAAGCGCCGTTGAGTCAGAACGTTGGCCTCGAGCCTGACCAAGAGATGATTCATGGCTGTGATCAAGGGTTCAATTTCTGATGGGGCAGCATGGCGGTCGATTGGCGATAAATCGTCTGGTCGCCGAGCACGTAAGCGTTTTTGTAGGGCGTTGATGGGCGCGATGCCGCTTGATAGTCCAAACCAAATCAAGAACGCTGCAATAGGAAGTACAAAAAACTGCGGAAAAATCACGCCTTTAATGATGTCGTTGGCGAATTGCGTACGTTGATCGACTGACTCAGCCGCGAGTAAAAGTACGGGAGCGCTATTGCGTTGACCAAAATCGTTCCATAAGTAGGCCACACGAATCTCAAAATCTCGCAGATTGTAATTTTGGTAGTAGACGTGATTTTTTTTCTCGTGCGCAGCGAGTTGAGGAGAGGGCAGTTCGGCATCCCCCCCGAGAAGTTCTCCGCTGCTCGTTGTGACCTTCCAAAAAACACCATCGTTTTCTCGTGTGCGTAAGGCCAGACGCGCGGGCGCTGAAATCTTTAACACAGCATTGTTATCTTCAATTTCTACCTGCTGTCCCAAAATCAATAGGGCGTTGGCTAAATTTTTGTCGAAAGGACCATTCGCTAGGTTTTGAGCGACCACGTAGGTAATGGCAATACTCATTGGCCATAACAAAAAAAGTGGCGCAAGGAGCCAATCGAGAATTTCACCCAGCAGAGAGCGGCGAATGGGAGCATCAAGCCCCTCTGACCCTTCCGCAGGTTGACCGGTGTCGGCTTCGCTGATTGGCAGTATGTGCGTAGGAATGACGCTTGAGCTTTGCATAACGGCCGCCGATGTCTGAAGGCGTTGATCCTTCAGCGTTGAGTGACTGATGCCGAAGGCTCACGCTCAAGGCAGTAACCAAGCCCGCGAACGGTTGCAATTTTGACGCCGCTGTCCTCTAGCTTCTTACGGAGGCGATGTACATACACTTCGATCGCGTTTGAACTGACCTCTTCGCCCCATTCGCAAAGATGATCAACTATTTGGGTTTTGCTGACCATCCGACCACTGCGTGTCAACAAGATTTCGAGCAAACTGACTTCACGAGCCGACAGCTCAAGCGGTTGATCATTGACCGAGGCGACTCGGCCGGTTTGATCGAACTCAAGTTTGCCATGACGCAAAAGCGTGCCGCCGCCGCCAGCACCACGCCGGGCAAGTGCCCGCACGCGCGCCTCAAGCTCTGACAGAGAAAAAGGTTTAGCCATGTAGTCATCGGCGCCGTGATCTAAGCCCTTGACCCGTTGCTCGATACTGTCGGCTGCCGTAAGTATCAATACAGGTAGGCGCGATTGGCGCGCCCGCAACCGGCTAAGCACATCGAGACCCGATAGCCGCGGTAGGCCTAAATCAAGAATGAGAAGGTCGAACTCTTGTGCCATCAGTGCGGCGTCTGCTGCGATACCATCAGTGACTGTATCGACCGCGTAGCCATGCTGACGCAACGACCGCGTCAGGCCATCAGTCAAAATACTATCGTCTTCTGCGATGAGAATACGCATGGTTCGAAAGAGCCGTGTGACAACAACGAGAACCTATTCTGTCATAGCATCTAGGATCTGCCTACGAAGTTAGTTCTAATTTCGGGTAAACCCTAGTTTTGCACACCGTTGTAAAAAAACCTTGCGGTACTGTTTATATGTACAGTACAATTGATTTATTGATTTCTACTTAAAGGATAGTCATGGACGAAAAAGCCCTCAAAGCCGGCTCCCCCGAAAAAGCAAAAGCACTGGTTGCAGCGCTCGCGCAAATCGAAAAGCAGTTCGGTAAAGGGTCCGTGATGCGTTACGGTGACAACGAGGTCGAACATGATATCCAAGTCGTTTCCACAGGCTCGCTAGGTTTAGATATTGCCCTAGGGGTCGGTGGCTTGCCTCGCGGCCGCGTGATCGAAATCTACGGTCCTGAATCTTCAGGCAAAACGACATTGACCTTGCAAGTGATCGCTGAAATGCAAAAGGTAGGTGGTACCTGCGCTTTCATTGATGCTGAGCATGCACTTGACGTGCAATATGCGTCAAAATTAGGCGTTAATCTCACTGATCTTCTGATTTCACAGCCTGATACGGGTGAGCAGGCTCTCGAAATTACTGACGCCCTGGTGCGTTCGGGTTCAGTTGATTTAATTGTGATCGACTCAGTCGCGGCACTGACCCCAAAAGCCGAAATCGAGGGCGAAATGGGTGATTCACTGCCAGGTCTTCAGGCTCGTTTAATGAGTCAAGCCTTGCGCAAACTCACCGCCAGCATTAAGCGCACCAATTGCATGGTGATCTTTATTAACCAGATTCGTATGAAAATCGGCGTGATGTTCGGCAACCCCGAAACCACCACGGGTGGCAACGCGCTTAAGTTTTATGCCTCGGTACGCTTGGATATTCGCCGTATTGGCGGTATCAAAAAAGGTGACGAGGTTGTTGGTAACGAAACCCGCGTTAAGGTGGTAAAAAACAAAATCGCGCCGCCGTTCAAACAGGCCGAATTCGACATCATGTACGGGGCAGGAATTTCGCGCGAAGGCGAAATCATTGATTTGGGTGTGGTTGCAGGTATTGTCGACAAAGCAGGTGCTTGGTTCAGCTATAACGGCGATCGCATCGGTCAGGGCAAAGATAATGTGCGTGAGTATCTGCGCGAGCACCCAGCCATGGCTGTTGAAATTGAAAATCGAGTCCGTGAAAAGCTCGGCGTCGTTGCGCGTACACCCTCAGTGGCAGATGCCGCAGCTAGCGCTGGGGCGACTCCTAAGGCTGCTGCAAGCAAAGCTTCAAAAGCGGTCGCTGCAGAGCCTGACTCTGAGGATGACCTTTAACTCATTGAGTTATTGAGTTATTGATTCATTGATTGACTGATTGAGACATTGACTCAAAGAATCTTTGGCTCGCTGAATTGATGATTTTTTGGGTCTTTGAGTCGCTGATTCAGTGAATCTTTGATTCGCTAATTCCGTAATTCTTGGGGTATTTCACCAGATGAGCGATGAATTCGAGACGGTGCGAGCAGCACCCGAGCAAGTCAAACCGCGGTCCGGCCTGTCCCTCAGGGCGCGGGCCGTTGGTTTGTTGTCGCGGCGTGAGCATAGTCGCGTCGAACTGAGTCGTAAGCTTTCCGCGCATGCTCAAAGCCCCGAAGAGCTCAGCGCTCTGTTAGATTCGTTGGCCAAAGAGGGCTGGCAGTCAGACCAACGCTTCGTGCAGGGGTTTGTACATCGTAAAGCCGGGCAGCAAGGTTGGGCCAAAATTGCCCAAGAACTTACACAACAAGGTATTGAGGCTGGGCAGGTGGCTCAGGTGCGCCTTGAACTCAAAGATTCTGAGCTAGAGCGTGCCCAAAGTGTCTGGCAAAAAAAATTTAGCATGAGTGGCTCCCCGCAAAATACGACTGAATATGCTCGCCAAGGTCGGTTCTTAGCTGCTCGCGGCTTTTCGCATGAGGTAATTCACCGCGTGCTGAAAGACCCGCCTGAGTGCGAGGGCTGAGTGGCACTTTTGGGCGTAATTCTTCGCTCTTTTGTCTTGGTCTTTGTCGACCAGTGGCGCCCAGGTCCGCTGCTGAGCCTCTAGGTGATATCCCTTTGTTGCGCTATACTTTTACACTTTGTTGCACCGTGTCATTTGACAAGCTGACCCCGTATGCCTTTGCCGTTGCCCGCTTACCCCCGCAAGCCAATGCACAACCGTTCCATACAGGTTCACTCCTTTGAACGTGAAGACGGATTGTGGGATGTTGAGGCTGAACTGATCGACTCGAAAGGTTTTAGCTATATCAAACGCGATGGTAGCGAGCAAAAAATTGGGCAGGCATTTCATCACATGCACCTGCGTATCACAATCGATAGCAGCTTTACCATTCGAGATGCGATGGCAACGTATGATGCGGCGCCGTTTGGTGAGACCTGCTCATCAATTGCCACCGAATACCGTGACCTGATCGGTATGAATCTTTTAAAAAGCTTTAGGCAGCAGGTCAAAGAGCGTTTTAGTCGCACAGCCGGTTGCACACACATGACAGAATTGGCGGCGGTATTGCCGACGGCAGCCGTGCAAACGATGTCTGGCCAACGGCGAAGTGCGGCTGACCCAACTAAGCGTCCTTATCAGTTAGGCGGCTGTACGGCCTGGCGCCTTGACGGTCCAATTACGAAAGAGCTCTATCCTCAATGGTATGTGGCTTCTGAAGTGCTCGGCCTTAAGATCAGTGAGAAATAGTCGGCTCAAACTGCTGACGCCGTTTGAGCCCCATTAGTTTTTGCGAGTTTTATCTTTTTAACGTTCAGGATTCCTATGAAAATCCACGAGTATCAGGGCAAAGAGTTGCTGCGTCAGTTTGGTGTAGTCGTGCCACGTGGCATTCCAGTGTTTAGCGTTGACGAGGCGGTGGCTGCCGCTCAGAAACTAGGTGGCCCAGTCTGGGTCGTGAAAGCTCAGATTCATGCGGGCGGTCGCGGTAAAGGTGGCGGTGTCAAGCTAGCACGCTCAATCGAAGAGGTTCGTAAGATCTCTGGCGAAATCCTCGGTATGCAGTTGATTACGCATCAAACGAGCCCTCAGGGCCAAAAGGTGCGTCGCCTGCTGATTGAAGAGGGTGCTGACATTAAGAAAGAGTACTACGTCGGTATTGTGACCGACCGCGCGACTCAGCGCGTGTGCGTGATGGCTTCAAGCGAAGGCGGCATGGACGTCGAAGAAGTCGCTGAAAATCATCCTGAAAAAATCCTCAAGGTTTTTGTTGATCCAGGTACTGGGCTCACAGACGCCGAAGCTCAGAATCTTGCACGCGGTATTGGTGTGCCTGAGGGCTCAGTCGCTAAAGCCGGGGCTGAGTTTCAAAAGCTTTACAAAGCCTATTGGGATACCGACGCCTCACTGGCTGAAATTAATCCGTTGATTTTGACTGGCAAGGGCGACATCATTTCGCTGGACGCAAAATTTAATTTTGATCCGAACGCGTTGTTTCGCCACCCTGAAATCGTTGCGTATCGCGACCTTGACGAAGAAGACCCGGCCGAAATCGAAGCGAGTAAGCACGAGTTGGCCTACATCCAGCTTGATGGCAATATTGGCTGCCTAGTCAATGGTGCTGGCCTGGCGATGGCTACGATGGACGCGATTAAGTTGTTTGGCGGCGAGCCTGCTAACTTTCTTGATGTTGGTGGTAGCGCGACTGCAGAGCGCGTCACTGAAGCTTTTAAGATCATGCTCAGCAACAAAGGCACCAAGGCGATTCTGGTCAATATTTTTGGCGGAATCATGCGTTGCGATGTAATTGCACAAGGTGTGATTACAGCGTGTAAAGCTGTCAATTTGAGCGTGCCCTTGGTGGTTCGCATGAAAGGTACCAACGAAGAGTTGGGCAAGAAAATGCTAGCCGATTCGGGTCTGCCTATTATCAGCGCCGACACAATGGCTGATGCCGCAACCCGCGTTGTCGCGGCGGCTAAATAATTCTGCCAGGGATACTGATATGTCGATTCTGATTAATAAAGATACAAAAGTTATCACCCAAGGTATTACCGGTAAAACGGGTCAATATCACACGCGCACCTCGCGTGCCTATGCCAACGGCGAGGCTGCCTTTGTGGCGGGTGTGCATCCTAAAAAAGCCGGTGAGAATTTCGAAGGTATTCCGATTTTTGCCTCGGTAAAAGACGCGAAGGCAGAGACCGGCGCCAACGTGTCGGTGATCTATGTGCCGCCCGCAGGTGCCGCTGCCGCCATTTGGGAAGGCATTGAAGCCGAGTTGGACTTGGTCATTTGCATCACTGAAGGCATCCCCGTGCGCGACTTGCTTGAGATCAAGTACCGCATGGCGCAAATGAAGAGCAAAACGCTTTTGCTTGGCCCTAACTGCCCCGGTTTGATTACGCCTGACGAAATTAAGATTGGCATCATGCCTGGGCATATTCATCGAAAGGGCCGTGTCGGCATTGTGAGTCGTTCGGGTACCCTGACGTACGAGGCAGTGGCACAAGTGACTGAACTCGGCTTAGGTCAATCGAGTGCGGTCGGTATTGGTGGCGATCCAATCAACGGCTTGAAACACATTGATGTGCTCAAGTTGTTTAACGAAGATCCTGATACAGACGCGGTCATTATGATCGGCGAAATCGGCGGGCCTGATGAAGTCAACGCTGCGTTGTGGGCAAAAGAGTACATGAAAAAGCCGATGGTCGGCTTTATTGCTGGCGTGACGGCGCCTGCCGGAAAGCGCATGGGTCATGCTGGCGCGCTGATTTCTGGTGGTGCTGACACCGCAGACGCCAAGCTTGAAATCATGGAAGCCTGCGGTATTCGCACGACTAAAAATCCTTCTGAGATGGGCAAGCTTCTGAAATCAGTTCTCTAGGTTTCAACGTTTCTAGCGCTAAGCGCCGGCCTACTTTTACAGTAGGTCGGTTTTTTTTGGCTGTCCGTGTTCAAATTGGGTTATTCAAATCATTTGGGATTTTATCTATGACAACGCCTCCACCACCTCCTCAGCGCGGTCAAACTATTCTGCAGCGGTTGCTGTTGCTTGCTGTGATTGGGATCGTTGCTAGCGTGATTTTTAACTATCTACGCTAAAGGTTTGCCTCGATTGATACCTCGCCACTTAACGATTGCTACGCGTGCGAGCAGACTGGCGCTATGGCAGGCTGAGCATGTGCAGTCGCGGTTGCAACTCTTGTATCCCGAGACGCAAATCGATTTGCTCACCTTAAGTACCCGTGGCGATGAGATTTTGGATCGCAGCTTGTCAAAGGTTGGTGGTAAAGGGCTGTTTGTTAAAGAACTTGAAAACGCCTTGCTGGACGGTCGGGCCGATTTAGCGGTGCACTCGCTGAAAGATATGCCGGTCGATATGCCCGACTTATTTGAGCTCTCAACCATTTTGACGCGCGCAGATTGTCGCGATGCGTTTGTCTCCAATCGCTTTGACACGCTTGCCGATTTGCCCGAGGGGGCTGTGGTGGGTACTTCGAGTTTACGGCGCGAGGCACAATTGCGTACTCGGTTTCCAAAGCTCAAGATCGAACCTCTGCGTGGTAATTTGGACACCCGTTTGGCCAAGTTAGATACGGGTCATTATGCGGCCATCATCTTGGCGGTCGCCGGCCTTGAGCGGCTTGGCTTGGCGCACAGGATTCGACAGCGCCTTGCTGTCGAAGACTCGTTACCCGCTGCAGGCCAGGGGGCCTTAGGGATTGAGATCTTAAGTCAGCGTTCTGACTTGCTTGAGATTCTGGCGCCGCTGTCGTGCCATGAAACAACCGCCTGTGCATTGGCTGAGCGTGCAGTCTCGCGTGCTCTGGGGGGCTCTTGTCAGGTGCCTTTGGCCGCCTACGCATCGATACAAGGGCAAGAATTGACTATTCGGGCGCTTGTCGCAACCCCTGACGGCAAAACGATTTACCGAGCGCAGGCGGTGGGGCATGCGCCAGAGGCCTTTAGCCTGGGCTTGCGGGTTGCCCAAGATTTACGTGAACAGGGTGCAGCAGTGATTTTGGCGAATTTAGCCTTGAACTCCGACTCGGGCCACTTTTAGCCGCATGGTACACCTGCGCCCCACTGCGATTCTGACTAGGCCCGCTGGGCGCAATACGGTATTGATGCAAGCCCTGGGGCAGACGGGTTGGCCGCTACTCGAATGCTCGGCGCTCGAGATTCAATCTGTCCCAATGGTGCCGGCGAGTGTGGTTCCTCACCCTGAGGCGTTTGATTTGGTTGTTTTCGTCAGTCGGGCAGCAGTCGCCGGTTATCAGCATCAATTGCCAGAAGATTATTCGTGGCCTCAGCAAGTGACGGCCGCTTGTATGGGGCCTGTTACCGCGGGCGCCGTGCGGCGTACCTTCGGTGCAGGCCTGACAGTTTTGCACCCAGAGGGTGCCGTGTCGCAAGACTCTGAGGCACTTTGGCCACTGCTACTTGCCCAACAGCGCTTGCCGCGCAAGGTGTTGATTTTGCGTGGGCAAGACGGTCGCGAGTGGTTGAGCGAGAAACTGCTCGCCTTGGGCGTCACTGTGACTGTGCAACAAGTCTATCAGCGCGAAGTTGCGTCGTGGCCAGACCCACTGTGCATGTCGTTGCGCCAATTGGCTGCTGAAGGCCGGCAGGCCGTGTGGCTGCTGACAAGCGCTCATGGAATCCAAGCGATTGTGCAAAAGCTTGGTGACTTAAAGCTTTTGATATGGTTTGAGCAGTGTGCGTTCGTCGTGACGCATGAGCGACTGCGCCCCGTTCTTGCCAAGGCCCTTGGATGCGACCTTGGGCAGCTTTGCCTCGAGGTGGCGAGCGCTGAGGACGAGGCAATTGTGTTGTGTTTTGATCAAATATTCGCTCGACTGAACCGTACTTAATGCATTGAAAATGCACGTTTATGCGGGGCAACGACTACAATAGAGCCATGACAGAACCTACCTCTTCGCCTCAGTCGTCAGCTCAAGCCGAGCCGGCTAAGCTAGCCACGCCCGCTATCAGCTCTACCCCCGAGTACTCTTCGCGGTTTCGTCGTAAAAACACAGGCCCCTCCTGGTCGGTCACGTTGATGCTGTTTTTTTTGTTGTTAGCGGTGGTAATTGGGGCCGGCGCCTGGTTTTCGCAAAAGCGTTTTGATACCGCTGGGCGCGAAGTCGCCACGCAAGTACAGGGTTTTACTGCTCAATTAGTTGAAACCAAGCGTGAAGCAAAACTGGCGCTTGGCTTGGTCGAGTCGCAAGCCAAACTCATCGTGACGCTGCAACAGTCGCTCGCCGAATCAAAAAGTCAGTTTGAGGGCCTCGAAGAAGCTTGGGCAAGTTTCAATAAAGGCATGGAAGACTCGATGCTTGCCAATGATATCGATCGCCTTGTGACGTTAGCAAGCCAGCAGTTGCGTTTGGCGAGCAACGTGAATAATGCCGTGATGGCGCTCGAAACCGCACTGTCTACGCTGGTGCGTGCTGATCGGCCGCGTTTCGCTGCAGTTCAGCGCGCCATTAGCGCAGACCTCGATCGGTTACGCTCTGTACCGCTGGTTGACGTGAGCACGCTTTCAGTGCGCCTTGAAGCGCTCGCAACCTTAATTGGGCGCGCACCTTTGTTGGTGCCTGATGCCGCTGCGCCTAACGTGGCGGCGGTTCCTCCAGTTGCCGCGCGCGCGCCTACTGCTCGGCTCGCTGCGGCTCAAGCGACAGCTGTGGCGCCAGCGCCCGCAACACCGTCTGGCGTGCCGCAAATGGGTGCGACTGAACCCCCTGTTGGCGAGGCCTGGTGGGATCTTGCTTGGCGCAAGACCGTTCTCTGGTCGAAAGCGGTGGCAGTATTTGTTGCTAAAGAACTAGCCAGTGTTGTGAGTATTCAGCGTGTGACCGACGCCAGCGCGTTATTGATGTCGCCCGAACAGGGTGCGCAACTGCGCGCGAACTTGCGCACGAGAGTGCTGACAGCACAGATGGCATTGCTGATGCATCAGCCGTCTGTGTGGCGAGCCGAAATTGCCAGTATTGAGGCCTCTTTGACTACGCGTTACGACCCGAAAGCGGTTGATACGGTGGCTGCGCTTCTCTTGGTGCGTGAGCTTGCGAGCGCGTCTGTCGTTGCAGCACTGCCAGATATGAGTGATAGCATTGCCGCCCTTGAAGCCGTGCGTGTGCAAGAGCTCAACAAAAAAAGCGAGGATTAAGTATGCGTACTTGGTTCTGGACGCTACTGTTGACCACGGTTGCCGTGGTGCTGGCCGTAGCACTGCGAGAAAATACGGGCCAAGTGTTGATTATGTTAAACACTTGGCGCATCCAGGTGTCGTTTGCGTTTGCTGTGTTGGTGCTTGTGGCAAGCTTTATTGCTCTGTACGTTGTGTTGCGTGTGTTGGCTTGGTTTACAGATATCCCCGAGCGTGTGCGTGCTTGGCACGGCCGCAGGCAAGTACGGCGTGACCACGAATTACTTGAACAAGGCTGGACCGAACTGCTTGAAGGTCGTTACTCAAACGCCGAAAAAGATCTCACCAAGTTGCTCGATCAAACCCGTAGTGCCAATCGGCAGGTATTGGCGGGCTTGTCGGCGGCGCGAGCGGCGCATGCACTGGGTGAATATCTCAGGAGAGATAATTTACTGGCTCTCGCTAAAGATAAGGCCGGGCAGGATACTGGTTTAAGCGAGGCAGTCGCTACGGCTGCTGCAGATTTATACCTAGATCAAGGTCTGGCTCAGCAGGCACTTGATGTGTTGTTACCACTGCAACAAGCCGGTGCCCGACACGTGCATACCCTGCGTTTGCTGTTGCGAGCCTATCGTCAGCTTGGGCGCTCGGATCAAGTGTTTGTACTGGCTCGTACCTTAAGCCGTCGTAAAGCTTTGCCGGTGATTGAAGCGCGTGCCTTGATCGAAACTGCGGCGGCCGCTCGTTTGCGCGAGACCTTGCACTCTGGTGATTGGCAAAAAATCTGGAAAGACCTCAAAGCAGATGAGCGAATCTTGCCCGAGGTCGCGTTGGCCGGTGCGTCGGCTTTTGAGGCTTCGGGTCAGCCGCAAGAGGCTTCAAAGATTCTCGAGGCGGCTCTTGAACACGAACTCGATCCACGTTTACTTGAAGCCTATGCACGCTGTGAGCCTACACAAGTCGCTCGCAGACTCGAAAAAACTGAAGCCTGGTTGCAAAAGAATCCCGAGACTCCAGACCTACTGACGACCCTCGGCAATCTTTGTCTGTCGGGTCAGTTGTGGGGGCAGGCCGAACTCTACCTCACACGCAGTTTGGCGCGTCGCAGCGATGCGCGGGTGCATGCTTTACTCGCAAGTTTGTTCGATAAGCTCGAACGCCCTCAAGAGGCTGCTGCCCAGTGGCGCCTAGCGACTGCGCTTGGCACGACCTTACCGGTTCTGTTGGCAGACTCGAACCTGCCGGCGGCCGAGGTTGAGTCTGACCCTGGCGTGTTTCATGCCGAGGGGCTAGCTTACTTAACCGATAGTGGGTTTCCGGTTGACTGGGCACAAAACGCCTCTGCCGCAAAGTCTGGCACTGACGCGAGGAGCGATCGGACGACGACTGTCGTTGCTAGCGGGTATACGCCCAGGCCGCCTGACGAGTTTGAAGAGTACTTTGACAGTGCTCCGATTGCGCACTTGGCCGAGCCAGCTGCCGTGTCACCTTACGCGGGCCCCAATGCTGGCCCAGGTACTTCAACCCTCAGCGCAGCGTCCACTGCCGGCCCAGACACTTTGACCCCCGCCGTGGCGCCCACTGCTCGTGCGGACGCTTCGACCTCCGCCGCAGCGCCGCTTGCTTCGGCCAAAGGTGCTGAGCCGACAAAAAGTTAACTAGTCGCTTTAGAGATCAGGATTTAAACATGAGCAACTATGCAGTAGAAGTTCCAAGTATTGTTGGATTGCCAATTGTGGGTAGCGATCAACTGTTTCCGGTTCGCCGTGTCTACTGCGTCGGTCGTAACTATGCCGAGCATGCAAAAGAAATGGGGTTCACTGGTCGTGAAGATCCTTTCTTTTTCTGCAAGCCGGCAGATGCATTAGTAGCTATTCCAGCGGGCAAGCCTGGTCAGATTCGCTATCCCTCTAAAACGGCTAACTTGCATTACGAAATGGAGTTGGTTGTCGCGTTGGGTAGTGGCGGTGTTGATATCCCGGTCGAGCAAGCGAACAATTGCGTATTTGGTTATGCGCTTGGCCTGGATATGACACGGCGTGATTTGCAAAACGAGTGCAAAAAACAAGGCCGCCCTTGGGAAATTGGTAAAGGTTTCGATGAGTCTGGCCCGATCGGGCCGATTCACCCGCGCGCGCTCACTGGTATCTTGTCACAGGGCAGTATTACGTTGTCGGTAAACGGTGTTCAAAAGCAAACAAGCGATCTTTCGCAAATGATCTGGAACATTCCAGAAAGCATTGCTTATCTGTCAGGCTTGTTTGAATTAAAGGCCGGCGATTTGATTTTTAGCGGCACACCCGAAGGTGTGGGCGCAGTGGTGAAGGGCGACAAAATGATTGGTCATGTCGCCGGCTTGGGCGAGTTTGAAGTACACATCGTTTGACATCTTCCCCGCCCTCAGTCGATGACTGCCGCTTGCGCGGAAAGGAAGGCTTCGACTTCCGCGCTGAGATCCCCGCCCTGAACGGCGAGGTTTTACGCGCAAATTCGATATAGTGCCCTGATCACTCCACCCGCAGCTTGAGCGAAGGGATTCGCGCACTTTTTTAGATCACACCTCGTGCTTTCCAGTCGGCCTGTTGCGAGGCACTGATACCCAAAGACTGTAGTATTTCGGTTGTATGCTGCCCGAGCTCGGGCGCAGAGCGGGTAATCTGCCCTGGGGTCTGACTGAGTTTAGGTACGATGCCAGGCACTTGCACCACTGAGCCATCAGCCAAGGTCGCATTCAAAATCATCTCGCGCGCCTGATAGTGTGGATCGTTGGCAATATCAGCGGCGTCGTAGCTTTTGCCCGCTGGCACGCCGGCCGCGTTCATAGCTGCTAATACGTCGTCTAATGAATGTTGGGCCGTGTAGGCTGAGATCGCAGCGTCAATTAAATCTGCATGTTCAGCGCGCCCAGCATTGCGCGCAAGCTTTGGATCGTTTGCCAAATCTTCACGAGCAATCATTTGCATCAGGCGCTTATAGATGCTGTCGCCGTTGCCAGCAATGAGCGCATATTTGCCGTCTTTGCAAAGATACGCGTTGGTTGGTGCAATGCCAGGCATGCTCGCGCCCGAAGGTTGTCGAATGGCACCAAACTTTGAGTACTCGGGCAATACGCTTTCAAGCATATTGAAAACAGATTCGTACAGCGCGACATCAACTTCTTGCCCCACACCCCCTTGTTGCTCGCGGTGGCGTAAGGCAAGCAAAATACCGATGACGCCATGCAGGCCAGATAGGGTATCGCCAATCGAAACACCTGTGCGCACCGGAGGACGTCCTGCCTCACCCGTCAGGTAGCGTAAGCCGCCCATCGCCTCGCCGATCACACCAAACCCTGGGCGATCTTTATACGGGCCCGTTTGGCCGTAGCCCGAGACGCGCAGCATAATTAATTTAGGATTGATGGCATGCAAGTCTTTGAAGCCGATCCCCCATTTTTCTAGAGCCCCTGGGCGAAAATTTTCAATCACAATATCGGCGTCTTTGGCTAATTGCCGAATCACGTCTTGGCCCTCGGGTTCGCGTAGGTTCAGCGTGATTGAGCGCTTGTTGCGTGCGTGCGCTGCCCACCAGACCGAGGTGCCCTCGTGCAACATGCGCCAGGCACGAAGCGGATCACCGGTTTCAGGAGGTTCAATCTTGATCACGTCGGCACCAAATTCGCCCAGCATTTTTGAGGCAAAAGGGCCTGCAATGAGTTGCCCAAGTTCGATGACCCGCAGGCCGCTTAAAGGAAGTGTCATAGTGTGAGGATTTAATGTGTCTGCTAAGGATGAGCGTTGTACTGTTATCGCTTAAACATGGATGGCTATCGGTCAATTATTCAAGCTATCAGCCAAGAATAGAGGGCGCTAGTTCGATCAGTCAGCTGGCCAGCCAAGGATGCGCGTTGTGATGCTGTCGCTCAAAGTTTTCGATGTCGCTAGCATAGCTCAAGGTCAAGGCGAGTTCATCAACCCCTTTGAGCAAGCATTCATGCCAAAAGGGATCCATGGTGAAGGTGTATTGCATGCCCAGACCAGGGGCCTGTACGGTGCAGGCACTCAGGTCAATCGAGATCTCGCGGGTTGCTGCATTAGAGTCGCTCGAGTTGAGTAATGCCTGACGTACCGCTGCCAATGATTTGGCCCCAAGGCGGATTGGTAGCAAGCCATTTTTCAGACAGTTATTAAAAAATATATCGCCAAAACTTGGCGCCAGAATGGCTCGAATCCCAAAGTCTGATAAACAGTACACGGCTCCTTCACGCGACGAACCGCAGCCGAAGTTTTCGTCTGCAACCAAAATTTGTGCGCCCTGAAACGGCGGGCGATTCAGGATGAAATCTGGTCGTGGTGCGCCGTGGTCATCAAAACGGAGATCGTGAAATAAATAGGTTTTGTACAATTCATCACGGTTCTTTTTCAGGAATCGCGCCGGAATAATCTGATCAGTGTCGACGTTTCGCCCCTCAATTGGGGCAGCGAGCGCCCGTAAGTGCGTAAAGGCTTGCATATTATTGTTGACCCATTAAGGTTCGTACGTCGGTAAAGTGACCTGTGACTGCCGCGGCTGCAGCCATGGCTGGGCTGACAAGGTGTGTACGTACCCCCGGGCCTTGACGCCCCACAAAGTTTCGGTTCGATGTAGACGCGACGCGTTCATTTACCAGAGCCAAGTCGCCATTGATGCCGACGCACATTGAGCAACCCGGTTCGCGCCATTCAAGCCCCGCAGCTCGAAAAACTTTGTCTAAGCCCTCGGCTTCAGCGGCCTGCTTAATGAGCATCGACCCTGCCACCACGATGCCCGGCACAACAGCACGGCGACCACGCAGGACGTCTGCCGCCATGCGCAAATCAGAGAGGCGACTATTGGTGCATGAGCCGATAAAGACGCGATCAATTTTGATCGTGCTCAAGGCGGTGCCGGGAGTTAGATCCATATAAGCAAGTGCGGCCAGCGCAGCTTGTTTAGCATGTGGATCAGAGAGGGCTGAAGGATCAGGGACCAGGCCGTCAATACCAACGCCAGTGTCTGGGGTGGTGCCCCAAGTGAGCATCGGTGATAGTTGTGCAACGTCGATACTAAGCGTTTGATCAAAATGGCAGCCGTCATCGGAGGGCAATTGTTGCCATTCGCGTAAAGCCTGATCCCACGCCGAGCCTTTCGGTGCAAAGTTACGACCGTATAAATAATTAAACACCACGTCGTCAGCGGCGATGAGCCCCGAGCGTGCGCCGGCTTCGATCGTCATGTTACACATGGTCAGACGTTCGTCGAGCGATAGCCATTGCAGCGCGCTGCCAGTGTATTCAACGGCGAAACCCACCGCGCCCGCGACGCCTAATTTTGCGATGACAGCCAATATGATATCTTTACCACCCACTCCCGCAGCCGGCTTACCGTTGAGCACGACGCGCATTTGCAAAGGCCTGGCCTGCCAGAGGGTTTGAGTCGCCATGATGTGCATGCTTTCTGACTGCCCAACTCCGAACGCCATTGCGCCCATCGCACCATGTGTCGAGGTATGACTATCGCTGCAGGTGATAACAGAACCGGGTAAAGACATACCCTGTTCAGGGCCCACGACGTGAACAATGCCCTGCTGCGGGTCTTTGATCGAAAAATAGTGTGCGCCCGACCATTTCATGTTGTCGTCAAACTTAAGAATCACCTCTTTAATTTCAGCGGTAATGGCGTCGTTTGGATCTCGACTAGTGGTTGGCACGTAGTGATCGGCAACACCAAAAATTTGTTTGGGATTGCGAATCGTTAGGCCGCGCGCGCGCAGATCTTTGAACGCATGAAATGACCCTTCGTGAATAATGTGTCGGTCGATGTATAGCAAAGACGGGCCAGCAGTGCGAGGCATGACCACATGCTGGTCCCAGATTTTTTCAAAGAGCGTGCGCCGCGACTGAGGTTGAGAAGGTTTCATTTTGTGGCGGTTGCTTTGGGATCCGTTCGAGAGGGGACGGGATCAATATGCGTTAACAGGTTCAGTACACGATGACGTTGCATAACGGCATGCCGTGCCGCCAGGCCAATATCGTGTCCCGTTTCAACGGTCAAAAATGCATCAACCTCGATGTGCGCATCCACCAGAATCATGTCACCCATTTTGCGAGTACGCACGTCATGCACGCCTAACACCCCAGGGGTTTTCAACAGCGTGTCGGTGATTGCCTGAACTTCAATATCGTTGGCCGACCGATCCATCAAATCGTGAAAGGCGTCAGAGCCAAAATCCCAGCCCATTTTGCCCACCATCAAGCCAACAATCAGTGCAGCGATGGGATCTAAAATCGGATAGCCTAGCAGGTTGCCGATAATGCCGACTGCCACCACCAGTGAGGAGGCGGCGTCAGAGCGCGCATGCCAGGCGTTCGCAACCAGCATGCTTGATTTGACGTCTTTGGCAATACGAAGCATGTAACGAAACAATGTTTCTTTTGCGATTAACGACAGGGCGGCGATCCATAACGCCACACCGTGCACCGAGTCGATGGTGTGCGGGTCTTTCAATTTTTCAAAGGCGGACCACAGCATGCCAAACCCGACGGCCAGTAGCAGGCCGCCTAACACCATCGAGGCCGCAGTTTCAAAGCGTTGATGACCATAGGGATGATCTTGATCTGCGTCTTTTTGACTGTGATGGCTGGCAAAGAGCACCACAAAATCAGAAATCAGATCCGAAAGCGAATGCACGCCGTCAGCAATCAAGGCTTGCGACTTTGCAAAAATACCCACGCTAATTTGGGTGGCGGATAACAGAATATTGACGATCACGCTCACCCATGTGCTTTTTTTCGCAGCGCTGGTGCGTTCTGCCGTCGTAAATTCGACGTCTTCGCTGTCGTCGTGCAAGTTTGAAACGTTCATGTTGCTCTCAGTGTTTGGAAGTTCGATGCTTGCGCGGTTCAGCCAAAACGGGTTGGTCTAAACGGGTTCAAATCGATTTCGGGCTGAAGGCCCACAGCAAGTTGAGCCACTATACGCCCAGTTCTAGCTGATCCTACCAGCCCCACATGACCGTGGCCGTAGGCGTGAATAATATCCTTGCTACCAGAGGCCAAGCCAAGGCAAGGCAGCCCATCAGGGGTGCTGGGGCGGCGCCCCATCCAGATTTGAATTTGTTCGGGAGCCAGATTACGCGGTAGAGTGGGGTACAAGGTGAGCAAGTGGTCGCGCAAAATTTCGGCGCGACGCCAGTTCGGCGTGTCGTCAGCCTCAGCGATTTCAACTTGACCAGCCACGCGTAAGCCTTGGTTCATTTGCGTCACGATCACTTTACAGTCAGCAAACATGGTGGGCAGGCGTGGTCCGGCTTCGACGCCTGATACGACCGCGTGGTAGCCACGCTCGGTTTCTAGCGAGACGTTGTCGCCTGCCAGGGCTGCAAAGGCCTTTGAGCGCGCGCCCACGGCAATCACGGCCTTGTCACACGCCACTTCACCCCCTTCGATCAACACGGCTTTCAGTGAGCCGCGCTCGATTCGAAAACCGGTTGCTCGGGCGTGCAATAACGTCGCCCCGCGAGTTTGTGCATGGCGGATCAAGGCCGCAGTGTAAGCCCCAGGGTTGCGGCAGCTGCCGGTCTCTGCTACGAAAACGCCAAAGGTGTATTTGGGGTCAAGGTCTGGCTCAAGGTCGGCTAGTGCGGTTGCGTCGAGTTCTTGCCAACTGACCCCTTCTTTTCGGCGAATTTCCCAAGCCTTGGCATCGAGTAGAAAGTGTTCACGGGATAAAAAAGCGTGAAGTAAACCGTTACGTTCGATCAGTTCACCGACCCCCGCTTGTTGTGCCATGTGTTGATGCAGGGCTGGCGCGCCGGCCAGCAGAGTGCGCAGCGCGTGTGCGGTGCGTTCGATTTTTGGATAGGTCCAGGCCGCGGTAAGGTAGCGTAGGAGCCAGGGTAGGGCGCGTGGAAAATACCGCCAGCGCACTGAGAGGGGCCCAAGTGGGTCTGCCAGCCACCTCGGGACTTGCTTCCAAATGCCCGGTGAGGCAGGGGGTAAAACAGAGTGTGAAGATAACCATCCTGCGTTACCGTAGCTTGAGGCCTGCGAGGCACCGGGGGTTTCTGGTTCGATCAAGGTGACTTTCAGTCCGGCTTCTAGGCAATGAAAGGCACTTGCTGCCCCAACAATACCGGCGCCGATGATGACAACGTGGTCTGGATTGCTCAAAAAAGATCCCTCTGGCGCTAGCGTAATTTGTAGCAGTGAATCTTAGCATTTGCGCCTGTGTGCACAGTGCCCTGATCCTAATATTGATGTTTGTGTGGGCGATGTCCTGAGCGTTGCACCGGAGTCCTCAGGCACGACAACTTGAACGCTGCATAAGCATTTTGCCAGCGGCGTGCTGGCCCACAGATCAGCTGGGGGCAGCTAGCACGCAAAAACGTGGTGCGGTCGGGTCAAAGCCCCGTTATGATGTCGTTATTGTGTTTTCTTTGGATTTTGCTACATGAAAGCTGTATTTATTGACGCCAATGGCAGTTTGGCCGACGTGGCGCGCCGCTTGCACCAACCCGACGATATTGCCTTGTTGGTGAACGAACAGCCCGACATTACACCTGAGCAGATTCCTGGCGTCATGGGCGACGCTGAGATCTTGATCGTTGACCACACGGCTGTACCCGTTGAAATCGCGCAGCAATGCAAAGGCCTCAAGCACGTGGTGTTTTTAGGCACAGGGGCGCGTTCTTACATGAACCCCGAGGCACTAGCAAACGTTGGTATCGAAGTTCACATTATCAAAGGCTATGGTGATACTGCGGTTGCTGAGTGTGCCTTTGCCCTAATGTGGGCCAGCGCCAAGGGCTTTGCCCGGATGGATCGCGGTATGCGTGCCGGGCAGTGGTTGCGTACAGATGGAGTTGAGTTAACCGGTAAAACCTTGGGCTTAATCGGCTTTGGCGGTATCGCCGCCGAAATGGCTCGCTTGGCGCTCGGTGCCGGCATGAACGTGATTGCGTATAACCGTAGCCCTAAAACTCACGCTGGCGTGCGCTTTGCGGACTTGGACACGGTATTGGCAAGTAGCCACGTGCTGTCAGTGCATTTGTTGCTCAATGATGACACGCGTGGATTTATTACGGCTGAACGTATCGCCAAAATGCGCGATGGCGTTATTTTGATCAACACGGCACGCGGCGCGGTCATTAATGAACAAGCACTGATCGCTGGGCTGACCTCTAAAAAAATTGGTCACGCCGGCCTTGATGTGTTTGATATCGAGCCTTTGCCTGCCGATCACGCCTTCACCAAAATCGAAAACGTCACGCTGTCGGCCCACTCAGCGTTTCGTACTCCTGAGGCAAGCGACAACTTGATTGAGGCCTCACTGAACCATTGCCGGCGTATTTCTGGTCAAGGTCAACAGCGTTAATAATAAGGAGATTCACAATGTTTCAATGGTCTAAAAAAGCGGTTTTTTTGTTGGCTGGCGTATTGCTCAGCACCAGTGTGCTCGCCCAGTCCGAGGCGTGGCCAAGTCGGGCGATCACGATCGTCAACGGATTTCCAAATGGTGCGGGCACTGATCTATATGCCCGTAAGCTTGGTGAGGCGCTAACCGCCGTTTTAGGTGTGCCGATTGTGGCAGACAGCAAGACAGGTGCTGGGGGTAACCTGGCGTCTGATTTTGTGGCACGCGCGCAGCCTGATGGCTACACATTTTTACTAGCTACGGCCGGGACGCACGCCATTAACGCAGCGCTGTACAAAAAGCTAAGTTTTGATGTCGAGCGAGACTTTACGCATATTGCGATTTTGGGTGACGTGCCAAACGTGCTTTTAATCAATACTAAAAAACACCCCACGATTAAAACCTGTGCCGAGTTGCTCACGTTGATTCGTGCCAACCCAGGCAAACTGAATTATGGCTCGACCGGTAATGGCGCATCGACGCATTTGTCGGCAGCCCAATTCGCCAGTGCAGCTAAGGTCGATATTGTGCATGTCCCTTACCGCGGGCAGGGGCCAGCCATGACAGCATTACTGGCGGGCGATGTGGATTTGTTCTTTAATCAAAGCGCACCAGCAATCGCCTCGATTAAGGGTGGTTTAAACATTGGGTTAGCAGTCACCACACCTACCGTTCTTGCGGCGTTACCCAGTGTGCCAACGATGGCTCAAGCCTGCGCGCTGCCCGGTTTTGAAAGTAGCACGTGGTATGGGCTACTTGCTCCGGCCAAGTTGCCTGCGGCGATTATCGCCAAAATGAGTTCGGCGGTCATGCAAGTGATTTCAACCCCAGCTTTCAAAACGTGGTTAGTCGAGTCACAGGGTATTACACCAGCGCAAGATCCAAGCCCAGCAGCATTTGCTAAGATTCATCGCGCAGATATTGCAAAATGGGCTGAAATAGTGCGAATTTCAGGCGCGCAAGTCGACTAATCAGCCAGAGGATTGGTTGACGGGTGAATCTGCTTTTCGATCCCTTATTTAGGGGAAGAACCGCGCGTAAATGTGCTTTACTATCCCTTATTGATATTTTTTATCGTTTTGATTATGAATCGATTTGCGTTGTCTTGTTGGCTGGCTAGCGCTGGCCTCGCGTTGTCAGGGTGTGTGGTCGGGCCCGATTATGTGCGGCCCGCCACCAAGGTCCAAAACCAATTTACGCAACCTAAACAAACTGAATTTACCGAGGCGCTCGAGGCAACCAACGCTCAACGCATCAATCCGGTTGCTTGGTGGGCTAGTTTTAAAGACCCAATCCTGAATCAATTGCTCGCTCGTGCCGCCAGCGACAACCTGAGTTTGCAGCGCGCTGCCGTGCGTGTTGCGCAAGCGCGCTCACAATTTGGGGTGTCTGAGGCCACGCTTTTGCCGACAGCAGCGCTCGCTGGTTCTGCGTCGCGCAATGACAATCCAAACGCCTTCACGCGATATCTCAACACCTCGCCGCTATCCAATACCCGTAATCTGATGATTCAGGCCAACTGGGAAATCGACTTCTGGGGTAAGTATCGTCGTGGCATCGAAAGCACGCTGTCCTCTTACATCTCGGTGGCGGCGGCTTATTATTCAGCCGACGTGTCACTGGCCTCTGATGTCGCCAACGCCTATATCAACATCCGCAACTACGAGGGTTTAATTCAAGTTGCAAAAAATAACTTGGCCTTTCAGGCTGAAAGCTTGCGTATTGCCCGGTCGCGCTTCGATAATGGATCAACCTCATTGCTCGACTTAAGTCAGTCTGAATCGCAATACCAGCAGACAAAATCACAAATCCCCACGCTGATTGCTTCGCTCAAAATGGCTCAGTACACGATGAGCATCTTGTTGGGTGAATCCCCCGACTATTACGAGCAAAACTTTCAAAGTAGCAAAGCGGCTCTTGTGGCGCCTGCGGCGTTACAAGTGGGTATTCCAAAAGATTTGCTCCGGCGGCGTCCCGATATTTTGCAAGCTGAATACGCGGCGGCGGCGCAGTCAGCCTTGATCGGTGTGAACGAAGCGGCGCTATATCCAAGTTTTACCTTGAGCGGCTTTTTTGGTTTCCAAAGCGTCACAACCGCCAACACAAACCAGTCGGGCTTGTTTTCTTGGGATAACCGTAACACCTCACTGGCCGGCGGCTTTTTGTTTCCGCTGTTTTACCGGGGCGCAATCACCGATCAAATTCGGGTCCAGGATGCCGCGTTTCAACAAAGCGTGCTGACCTATCAAAACCTGGTGCTGCAGGCACAAAAAGAGGTGCAAGACGCACTCATCACGATTTCAACGACGCGCAGTTCAGCCGCCGACCTTAAAAAATCAGTGATTGCCGCCGAGCAAGCGGCAAAACTGGCGGTTGAACGCTATGGTGCTGGGCAGATCGATTACAACAACGTGATCCTTGCCCAACAGCAACTGTTGCTCGTGCAAAGTACCTTGGTGCAAACCAACACCAACCATTTACTTGGCTACGTCGCGGCGTTTAAATCGTTAGGTGGGGGGTGGTCTGGCGATTTGTTGACGCCAGCGTTACCTGACGCCATGGTGGCCGAAATGAAGCAACGTTCTAATTGGGGCAACGTTTTGAGTCACCAACCCGATCCACGTTTAGTTCAGTCTAGCGAGGCCATTCAATGAGGCCCTTCATGCATAAGCCGCTCATGCGCACCGCTGCCTTGACTATTGCTGTATGCATGGGCTTGATACTTGCAGGCTGCGAAAAAAAGCCAATCGTTGCAGCGCCGCCGACTAAGGTGACGGTTGCCAAGCCGGTGACTCAAGACGTGCGAAGCTATGAGGTCTTTGACGGCGTAATTTCTCCGCTCTTGACTGTTAATCTTGAGGCGAGGGTGCCGGGCTACCTCAACAAAATCGCCTTTCAAGACGGCGCATTTGTGAAAAAAGATGAGTTGCTGTTTGTGATTGAGCAAGATCAGTATATTCAGCAGGTCAACCTGACTGAGGCGATTTATAACGAAGCAAAAATCGAGTTGGCCCGCCAAAGGGCCCTGGTTAAAGACAAAGCTACTTCACAAGCCTCTGTGGACAAAGCCTTTTCGTCTTTTTTGCAATCCGAAGCCAATTTAAAACTTGCACAGCTTAACTTGAGCTACACCGAGATACGCGCGCCCTTTGATGGTTTGATGGGGCGCCATTTAATCGACGTGGGCAATTATTTGGGTAGCAGTCCTCAAGGGATCAAGCTGGCAACGATTCAACAAATTAACCCAATCTATGTTTACTTTTATATCAACGAGCGTGATCTGCTGAAGTATCAACAACGCTACGTCAATGAAGAAAATCGTAAATCACTGGTCAACACGTTACCGGTTTACGTGCAATTGCAAGGTGAGACCGGTTTTCCTCACAAGGGTACGCTTGACTACTCTGCGAACTTGCTCAGCACCAGTACCGGGTCGCTGCAGTTGCGTGCTTCCTTGCCTAACACTAAGTTTCAGCTTTTGCCTGGCTTATACGGAAAGGTGCTGGCCGAGTATGGTGAGTCGCGAAAGGCTGCCTTGATCCCGGCGCGTACCGTCCAGACCGATCAACAAGGCGATTATGTTTTTGTGATGGACGACAACAAAAAAGTTGAACGTCGTGCGATTAAGACGGGGCAGCGTTTCGGCTCATTGGTTGAAATCGTACAGGGTTTAAAAGAATCTGAAACGTTTGTGCTGAATGGCTTCATCAATATCAGCAATGGTCAGACCGTCAACCCCGAGATGGCAACGGTCGCACCTCTACCTGCACGTTAATTCAAACAGTCAGGCAACCGGACACCCCATGCTTTCAAAATACTTTATCGAACGTCCCGTGCTGGGCAACGTGATTGCGCTCATCACAATGTTGATCGGAGCGGTGTCTATTTTTGGTCTGCCGATTGCTCAATACCCGCCGATGACGCCGCCAACGGTGCAGGTGACCACCAGCTGGCCTGGTGCCAGCGCAGCACTGGTGCAACAATTAGTGGCAAGTAACGTCGAAAATCAGGTCAATGGCGTGGCAAACATGCTGTACATGCAATCCGATTCGACCAATGATGGGCGTTACACGCTGACCGTTACGTTTGAAGTGGGTACCGATCCAAATATTGCTCAGGTGAATGTGCAAAATAGGGTGGCTATCGCATTGCCGTCCTTGCCTCAGGCCGTGCAGCGTCAGGGTGTGACTACCAAGGTGCAGTCCACTGCCATTTTGCAGTTTGTGACTTTGACCTCAAGCAACCCTGAACACGATGCGCTGTTTTTAAGTAACTTCGCCAATTTGCAAATGCAGAACCGGCTGGCTCGCATTCCAGGCGTGGCCGCGGCAAATGTGTTTGGGGTCGGTAATTACAGTATGCGAGTCTGGCTCGACCCAGCGCAGTTGAATATGCGCAGTCTGACTCCTGCTGATGTCAGCGCCGCGATTAGTCGACAAAACTTGATGTTGGCTGCAGGTCAGTTGGGCGCACCACCGGTGCCCAGCGGTCAAGATTTTCAGTTGACCCTGAACGTCACCAGTGCGATGGACACGCCTGAGCAGTTTGGTCAGATCTTGATTAAAGTCGACGAGCAGGGCGAGATGACCCGGCTGCGAGATGTGGCTCGGCTTGAGATGGGTAGTCAGAACTACAGCCAATTCTTTCGCTTAGGCGATCGACCTGCGGGTGGTATCGCAATTTATCAGCTCCCCTCAGCAAATGCCATAGCGGTCGCAAAAGCCGTGCGTACCGAGATGGAAAAAATCTCAAAGAATTTTCCGAAAGAAATAAAATGGGAAATCCCCTTCGACACCACGATGTTTGTGACGGCTTCAATCTCCGAGGTGTATCGCACCTTGTTTGAGGCCGGTATCTTGGTGTTACTTGTCATCATGCTGTTTTTGCAAGACTGGCGTGCAACGCTTGTGCCGGCAACGACCGTGCCGGTGACGCTGATTGGCGCTTTTGCCTGCATGGCAGCGATGGGCTTTTCGATTAACCTTCTGACCCTGTTTGCGATTGTGTTGTGTATTGGTATCGTGGTTGACGATGCCATCGTGGTGGTCGAAGGCGTTGCTAAAAAGGTCGAACATGGGCAAACCCCACGTGAAGGTGCAATCAACGCCATGACCGAGCTGATGGGTCCGATTATCGGCATCACTCTGGTGTTAATGGCCGTATTTTTGCCGGCCTCGTTTATCGCGGGTATCACGGGTCAGATGTATAAACAGTTCGCGTTGGTGATTGCAGCCACTGCGCTGATTAGCGGTATCAACGCCGTCACGCTTAAGCCAACACAGGCTGCGCAATTTATTCGTATCAAACCAGCAAACGAAAAAAAGAACTGGTTTTTTGCTGGCTTTGATCGCTATTTTGAAAAGTTATCAAACGGGTACGCGCACCTTTTGCAAGGCCTCATGAATAATCGCAAAACTGCCTCTGTGGTTGGGGGCTTACTGATTATTGGGGCGATCGTCGGACTGATTAAGCTGCCCACGGGCTTTATCCCCAACGAAGATCAGGGCTATTTGATTGTGGCAACTTCGTTGCCTGACGCCGCGTCGCTTGAGCGCACTCAGCTCGGCATGCAGCGGGTCGTGAGCGCAATCGAAAAAGTGCCTGGTGTGGATCGGGTTGTATCGATTGGCGGTGTGAATCCGCTAAATAACAATGCGTCACAATCAAATGCTGGGGTTATGTATGTGATCTTGAAGCCCTGGGATGCACGTGGTAAAGGCCAGGATTTAAGGTCCATTTATCAAGGAATGAGCGCGGTGCTGCGTGAGATTCAAGAGGTCAAGGCGCAAGTGTTGCTGCCTCCGGCCATACCAGGTTTGGGCTTGTCTGGTGGTTTTCAAATGCAAATGATGTTGACTGATGGTAGCAACAACTTCAAGAAGCTCGAAGATGCGACCGAAAACTTTTTGGCTGCTGCGCGACAGCTACCTGAGATCGCCGTGATTTTTACGCCATTTAGAAACAACGTGCCGCAACTGACGCTTAGTTTTAATACTGCGCGCGCCGAGACTTTGGGTGTTTCGATTGGCGATGCGTATGATGTTCTGCAAAATTCGTTAGGTTCTTCGTACGTGAATCAGTTTTTTAAATATGGTCAAACGTATCAAGTGTTCATGCAAGCCGATGGCAAAAGTCGAATGACTGCTGATCAGATCAGTCGTTTGTACGTCAAGAACAAATCTCGCGAAATGGTGCCACTTGGCTCGTTTATCGAGATCGTCGAAAGCACGGGTCCCGCCATCGCTTCGCAATACAACTTGTATCCAACCGCTGCTGTCTTGGGCGCTGGTAGCGCAGGCACGAGTTCTGGCCAGGTGATTGCGGCGCTCGAGAAACTTGCAAAAACGAATCTCCCTGATTCGGTGACCTTCGAATGGACGGCGATGTCCTACCAAGAAAAACTCGTTGGTAGCACCGTTGTTCTAGTGTTTGCACTATCAATTTTGTTGGTTTACTTGGTGTTAGCGGCGCAGTACGAGTCCTGGATCGCACCGATCCCGGTGATTCTCGCGGTACCGTTAGCCTTGGTGGGTACGGTTATTGCCTTGTTCTTCACTGGTCTTGCAAACAACATTTATGTGCAGATTGGCTTAGTACTGATGATTGCGCTCGCCTCGAAAAACGCGATTTTGATCGTTGAAGTGGCGCTTGAGGCCAAGCATCAGGGTTTAAGTCTGGTAGATGCCGCGCTCAAGGCTTCGCACGAGAGGTTTCGTCCGATCGTGATGACTTCGATTGCGTTTATCTTGGGCGTGGTGCCCTTGTTGACTGCCTCGGGCGCAGGCGCTGCTGCGCGGGTATCGATTGGTATCACGGTGTTTAGTGGGATGATTGCCTCGACTTGCTTGGCGGTCGCTCTGGTGCCGATCTTTTTTGTGCAGATTGAAGGCTTGTTTGCTAAAAAAGAGGCTAAGGCTTAGCACTGATTGCTGATTGGCAAGCGGCAACGTTCACGGAGAATGCGATGAATCAAGCGGTTAAGGCAGTAGAGTCAGTCGGTTTGGTTGGGCTCGGCGTAATGGGACGCGGTGTCGCTGCGAATTTACTCAAGAAAGGTTTCAGCGTAGTGGGGCGTGATGTCAACCCCGAGGCCTTGACGTGGCTTGAGTCAATCGGTGGGCATGCCGCAAGCCCTGAGTATTCGATCGCCGATCACTGCGATGTCGTGATCAGTTTTGTCGTCAATGATAAGCAAACCGAAGAGATGTTATTTGGTGCAGATGGTTTGGCGGCACAACTCAAGCCGGGCTCGGTGCTTATTACGTGTAGCACGATGGCGCCAAAATACGTGCGGGATCTCGCCGAGCGCCTTGCTGCTTTGAAGATTCACCTGGTGGATGCACCGGTGACGGGGGGCAAGATCGGTGCTTCAAACGGCACACTGACTATCATGGTTGCGGGCGAGCCTAGTATCTGCGATAGAGTTAAACCCATCCTCGCTACCTTTGGCAGCAAGATTTTTATCTTGGGTGACGAGCAGGGCATGGGTAGCCAGATGAAGGTGGTGAATCAACTGTTATGCGGTGTGCATATTGCAGCCGCTGGCGAGGCGTTAGCCATGGCTAAGCGCGCAGGGTTGCCACTTGACACCACGCTTGAAATCTTAAAAAGTGGTGCAGCATCGAGCTGGATGTTAGGTGACCGCGGTAATCGTATGATCACTGAATCATTCGACGATGTGACTTCGGCGGTTGATATTTTTGTGAAAGATTTAGGCTTGGTACTGGATGCTGCGCGCGAGCAGACGTTTGCAGCGTCGATGGCGCATGCGGCCTTTTTGCAATTTACCGCATCAAGCAGTCACGGTTTAGGGCGTTTAGATGATGCGGCCGTTATCAAGAATTACATTGACTGAGTGAAGCCAGCAACTCAACGCTTGACCCGATGGGTTTCGAGTCATGTCCTGCGTGGCCTCTAGGCAACGGCAGGTGACACCCGTGGCTATGGTTCAGTCACTATTCATTATTTCCAATCACAACCTACCACCAAAGAGACTTTAACTATGGCACGCATTCCCTACGCAGACTTAACAAATCCCGAAGCCAAGCCGCTGGTCGAGCGCATTGTCGCTGAGCGCGGTGGCGTCTTACACTTGTATCAAATGCTGTTGCATAGCCCACCGGTTGCAAGTGGTTGGTTGAACTACTTGACAGCGATTCGCCAACAAAGCACCTTGCCAGGCGGTTTGCGCGAATTAGTGATTATGCGTATCGCCGTGCTCAATGGCGCGCCTTATGAAGCTGAACAGCATGCGCCGATTGCACTGCGTGAAGGGGTATCGCAAGTGCAACTTGATGATTTAGATAACTGGAAAGAGTCCAAAAATTACGACGCCACTCAGCGTGCTGTCTTGGCCTATACCGATGCGATGACCAAAGATATCCATGTTTCGCCAGAGGTTTTTGCGGCTGTAAAGGCCGTCATGACAGACCGGTTACTCGTTGAGTTGACCGCAACCGTCGGGGCCTACAACATGGTGTCGCGCTTTTTAGAGGCCTTGCAGATTCACTCGCATGACCAGCGATAACGATTAAGTTTTGCTGAGCGATTGACGGTCAAATAAGGGTTGGATGATCCTCTCAGTGCAAGCAACTAAGACATACTTTTTGGCTGCTTGCGAACTTAGTTCAGTGAATAGAGAAGTTAATTGATTTGATTAAAGAATTAGCCTATCTGATTAAATTTTTGTGACTTTATGTTACTTGTGTCGTTTTGATGTTATTGTCGCTGTCTACTCCATTTAGCGAATAGTTTGTCTGATAAGCGCAAACCTCGCGTCGAGTGACAAGCGCTAGTACCGAGCGGTGCACTCAATCAACAGGATGATTTATGTCTACAAATGAACCTATTGACATTGAAGTCAGCGCGATTGAAGTGGCGCCTCAACCAATTGATGAATTGAAGCGCGCTAAGGTCGAGTCTGCCATCAACTACAGCATGTTGCTGTCGGGTGGCGTTGGTATCGTCCCGATACCGTTAGTGGATTTTGTTGGTGTCACAGCAATTCAGCTAGCCTTGGTGAAGCAACTAAGCTCGCTCTATGGTGTCGAATATACGTCTAGTGCCACCAAGCGTACGATCAGCGCTTTGATCGGCGGTGCGATTCCAGCCTTCGGTTCTAGCACTTTGGCAAGCTGGTTAAAATTCATTCCTGGAGTGGGTTCTGTCTTGGGTGGTTCAGCGATGATGCTGCTCTCTGGCGCTTCGACCTATGCCGTTGGGCACGTGTTTGCGCAGCACTTTGAGAAGGGTGGCACAATTCTTGACATCGAGGCGCGTGATGTTAAGACGCAGTTCAACCAATACTACGAAGCCGGTAAGAATAAATTTTCACACAAGAAAGCGACTGCAGAAACTGTAGAGGCTTCTGTCTCACCGATTGACACTGCTCGTGCAGCCTAAGTGAATTGAAATCGAAGGTTAGGCCTGAGCGAGCCATTGCGCGCGCTGAGCCCTAACCCGAATGGGTCGAGTCGGATCAGACTTAAATGCTAACGCCATTAAATGATTCTCGGTAGGCTGGCTCTGCCAAAACCCCCACGCGTTGCGATCAGAGCCTGGTGCATCAAGTCTACGTAAGTATGCGGGTTGGGTAGCGGTGGCGAGTTTAAACGCAAACGAGTCAAGCGCGATTGAAAGACCCTGACCAACAGCTTTAATGTAAGACTCTTTCAAAGTCCAGAACTCGAGCATTTTTATTGTGCGTTCGTGTTCACTGCTTTGCGCCACCTCTTCACATTCTTCGGTTGAAAAAAAATGCTCTGCCAACGTCTGCGTCATGTCTTGACGATGTTTGTTCTCGACGTCGACGCCGAGTTCTGTGTGTCTTGAAATTGCAACGGCCGCCAAGCCTTCGGTATGTGATAAGTTGAAATGGACGGCTTGGTGTTGGGCAGGCTCTGCAACAAAAGGCTTGCCATACGCATTGGTTTGAAAAGCAAACTGTGCCGGTTCAACTTGGGTGGCTAGACTTAAGGCACCACGCATTAACGCATGGCTAACGAGATAGGTGTGCCTGTGTTTATCGAAGCGAAAGCGCGCATGTTGGGCGCGTTCTTCTGGTGAAAGCCACTGCAAAAAACGACTTAAGCAGGCAGGATCTTGAATCGTTTCAGGCTCAATGAACCAGATCAGAATTTCGTGGCTGCTCATATTAGCCGTCAGTCTAGTCAGCTGTAATTTTTGCACTTCGAGCGAGCTCTTGATAGCGCGTAGTTTGCTGTGCCAAATACTGTTTGAACTGCTCGGGGGTGGGGCTTGCACCAAGCTCAACACCCTTGGCCATAAATTGTTTGACGAGTTCGGGTGACTGTAATATTTTGGTCAGCTCAGTATGTAATCGGCTGATGATTGGGGCAGGGGTGCCAGCCGGCGCAAAGAGCCCATTAAAAGTTGAGTCTTCAAAACCTGTGAGGCCCGACTCATCAAGCGTGGGTACATTTGGCAAAATCGGTGAGCGTGTTTTGCTGGTGACGCCAATCGCAGCGATTTTTCCAGTCAAGATGTATTGCGCTGACGTACTGACCTGATCAAACATAAACGGAATTTGACCACCTAACAGATCAACCATTGATTGGGCGTTACCCTTGTAGGGCACGTGCAGGTAGGACACGCCGGCCGCACTGCTAAACAGTTCGGCCGCGATATGGCCGGTTGAACCATTGCCCGACGAGGCGTAGGCATAAAATTTTGGCTGTGCTTTAGCCAAGGCAATAAAGTCTTTGACATTACGTGCTGCGATTTTGTCAGGATTCACCACTAAGACCATTGGGATTTGGCAAGTCACCGTAATTGGGATGAAGTCTTTAAATGGGTCGTAGCCTGCATTTTTTAATAAGACTGGTGCTGTGACAAAGGTCGTTGAGTGTGCCAGAAGGGTGTATCCGTCTGGCGCCGACTTAGCGACAAAATTTGTACCTAGCAAGCTGCTGGCGCCAGGTTTGTTTTCTACGATGACTTGCTGCCCTAACGCTTTGGTTAATGCCTCGGCAATCGAGCGAGCAACCATATCTACCGTACCGCCCGGCGCGACCGGCACGATGATTTTGATGGGGCGATTTGGATAGTTTGTGGTGTCTTGCGCTTGCGTTGCCAGGGGCGCCAAGAAAACGAGGGTTGCTAAGAAAGCGCTTAGTTTTCTGCAATAAGATTGAAAGGTTTTCATCGTAAGTGTCTCAGGTTTGATTTTCAAAAATCGTAGAGTCGTGCTGGATTGTCGACAAGAATCTTTCTAGCGCGCTCAGCACTACCTGCCCAACGCACAACGCGCTTGAGCGCCGCTTGATTGTCTTCGTGATGAAAGCGCTCAATGACTTCGGGCTTTCGAACCTGACCTTTTGGTGGAAACGGGTGAGGCCAATCGGTACCCCAAACCATGCGATCAGGATTCGCGTCGATCAGTGCCTGAGCAAACGGGTTTAAATCCGCGTAATCGGCCGCTTCAGACACACGGTAGGCGGCCGAAAGTTTGACATACACTTTGCCCGAACGCACGAGCGAAAGTAAGGCGTCAAAGCCCGGCTGCTTAAGACCTGCCGCAGCATTCAGGCGACCAAAGTGATCAATGACCACGGTGGTGGCAGCCTGCATGATCGTGTCGTGCATGCCATCAATCACGCCCAAATTGGTGTACATCTGAATATGCCAGCCAAACGGTGCAACCTGCCTTGCAGTGCGTAGCAACTGTTGTTGGCCGACGCTTGGGTCATTTTGCCCAACGGTTTCAAGATTCAAGCGCGTGCCGCGTACGCCCGCCTGATGCATCTCTGTGAGCGCTGCGTGTGAAGTTTGGTCATCGATGACGGCTACGCCACGCGCGTTGTCACCGATGGTGCGCAAGGCCCAAAGCAAGCAACTGTTATCCGCTGCGTAGGGGCTTGGGTGCACAATCACAACACGTTCGACACCGATTGAGCGATGCAAAGCGTGTAGATCTTCGATCGAGGCCTCATCGGGCGTGTAGTGACGCGTGGGTGAGAACGGAAATTGCGCTTGTGGCGCAAACACATGCGTGTGGCAATCGCAAATGCCAGACAGACCGAAGGGAGCAAGAGGGTTTGTTTGAAGCGTGGTGGTCATCGATCCGTTACCTAGACAAGTCATCGTTCAGCCAGGCACGACTCTCGAGCCTGACTTATATGTCGTACATTAAAATATCAAGACGCGTAATGCGGAAAGCCGCCTGGCTCGGCTTCAAGCAACCGCAACATGGCATGCCATTCAAGTTCGCCATAGGGTCGACGAACATTTGGCTGATACAGATGTGCAGATTTTTCAAGAACTTCTTTGCGAGGCAGGCTGAGTTCAGTGCCGGCTGCCATGGC
>CAMDEF010000026.1 GCA_945895265.1 Bordetella parapertussis
GACGTTACGGAGACTAGGGCTTTCTCGGCGAATTCCATCAGGGTCAGCAGACGTAAGGTCTGCACAAACAGACCGGATATAAGACTGCAACCACCTTTACTGTCGATATCAAATATTTCTTGCCAAACCGGGAGGCGTTCATATAAGACATCATGGATTTAGGAATTCGCGGTCGTAAGGCTATTGTGTGCGCTTCGAGCAAGGGCTTAGGCCTAGCCTGCGCACAACAATTGGCACGAGAGGGGGTCGACCTGGTGATGCTGGCGCGCGGGCAAGAGGCGCTTGAGGCAGCGGCGCAAAGTATTCGCGCCGAAACAGGGGTGAAGGTCACCACAATTGCAACGGACATCACAACGCCTGAGGGTCGTGCCAAGGTGTTAGCGATCTGCCCTGACCCTGACATCCTGATCACCAACGCAGGTGGCCCTAAGCCTGGCAATTTTCGTGACTGGAGCCGCGAAGACTGGCTCGCCGCGGTGGATGCCAACATGATCACACCCATCGAATTGATCCGTGCGACCGTCGACAAAATGATTGAGCGCAAGTTTGGCCGTATCGTCAATATCACGTCGGCGTCAGTCAAACACCCGATCGAGCATCTTGGCTTATCGAATGGCGCACGTGCCGGCTTAACCGGGTTTATCGGGGGGCTGTCGCGTCAAACGGTTAAACACAATGTGACGATCAACAATTTGTTGCCTGGCCCGTTTGCCACCGATCGCCTGTTACAAACCACCGAAAAATTGGCACGCGATAGTGGCAAAAGTCTCGACGATTTTATGGCGCTGCGCCAAGCCGCAGTGCCTGCGGGCCGATTTGGCACACCCGTTGAATTTGGCCAAGCCTGTGCGTTTTTATGTAGCGCGGGCGCTGGGTTTATGACGGGGCAAAACCTGTTGCTAGACGGCGGTATTTATCCTGGGACGCTTTGAAGCGCGCACCGGTGCAACGGTGTCTTTGCGCCGCGCGGTCCAGTCAGTGCGACTTAGCTCTTGTTTAACCTGCCAAATTGAACACCTGACCTTAAATTTGGCAGGTTAGATGGCATTTTCAGCTAAAAGCGATGCTATCCATGGCCAGCATGCTGTACCTCACCTCGCGGCTTAGATAGTGCGGGGTGGCGTTGAGGCCTGCCGCGCCCATGGCAAAAAACAGGGGTAAAAAGTTGTCGTCACTGGGGTGCGCACGCTTGGCTGAGGGGGCTTGCTGTGCGTAGTTGAGCAAAGCCGCAGTGTCGCCTTTGGTCAGTGCGGCCTCTACCCAACGGCTAAAGGCATCGACATACGGATCAGGTTGACGGTCACCACCAAAAAACTCTGACAGATTGTGGGTCATGCTGCCCGAGCCGATCAGCAAAATCCCTTGTTCGCGCAACGCCTGCAGCGCTTCGCCTAGCTTCAAGACCTGTTCGGGTCCCCAACCGACAGGCAGCGAGACCTGCACAACTGGGATATCAGCCTTGGGAAACAAATGCATCAGCGGCACCCAAACCCCGTGATCTAGCGGCCGGTCTGGGTCTTGGAGAGGATTCAAACCTGCATCGGCAAGTAATGCCTGGACGCGATCGGAGAGTTCGATATCCCCGGGGGCGGGGTATTGCAGTTCATAGAGCTCGGGCGGAAACCCACCAAAGTCGTGATAGGTCTTGGGGTTGGGGTTGCGCATGACCGCTAAACCCTCTGTCATCCAGTGAGGAGACAGGATCACAATGCCTTTAAGCGGGTGCTCAGCCTGTAATTGCTTGCCATAGGCGGTTAACGCAGGGCCCGAGGTGCCAGGCGAGACCGCAAACAGCGGCGCGCCGTGCGAGATAAACAACACCGGCGCTAAAGAAGGCTTAACCATCGTTGCTGATTGAAGAGCGGGCTTGATCGACGGCTTGGTGATTACTGAAGGCTTTGTCATTTTAGTTAAATGAGGGCAATGAACCAGATTACAAGCTTAGGCAAAAGAGGCTACCATTTTGCATCACTCACAATTTCAGGCGCTTTTATGTCCAGCTCAGACGACAAAAAAAATAGTCACTCGATCAACCCTGCCGCCAGCGAAGACGGCATCTCAAAGGGGTTAGCCAATTATGGCGATCGCGGCTTCTCATTGTTTTTGCGTAAAGCCTTTATTAAGGGGGCTGGGTTTACCGATACGGCGCTTGAGCGCCCTGTCATTGGCATCACCAACACCGGCAGCGCCTACAACCCTTGCCACGGCAATGCCCCCCAGCTGATTGAAGCGGTCAAGCGTGGCGTGATGTTGGCAGGCGGCCTGCCGATGGATTTTCCGACGATATCGATTCACGAGAGTTTTTCGCAGCCTAACAGTATGTTTCTGCGTAACCTGATGTCGATGGACACCGAAGAGTTGCTGCGCGCACAGCCGATGGATGCAGTGGTGTTGATTGGCGGTTGCGACAAAACGGTGCCAGCTCAATTGATGGGGGCGGCCTCGGCAGGTTTACCTGCGGTGCAATTGATTACCGGTTCGATGCTGACAGGATCGCACCGCAGCGAGCGCGTCGGTGCCTGTACCGATTGCCGTCGCTATTGGGGCAAGTTTCGCGCAGAAGAAATTGATGCCGAAGAGATCGCCGAGGTCAACAAACAGTTAGTCGCTAGCGTGGGCACGTGTTCGGTGATGGGCACCGCAAGCACCATGGCCTGTATCGCTGAGGCTTTAGGGATGACCGTGCCGGGTGGCGCTTCGCCACCGGCCGTCACGGCAGATCGCATGCGCATCGCCGAACAAAGCGGCACGCTAGCCGTTGAGATTGCACGCAAGCGGTTAACGATTGATAAAGTGCTGACCGAAAAAGCCTTTGAAAACGCGATGCGTGTGTTGCTGGCGATTGGTGGTTCAACCAATGCCATCATTCACTTAACCGCGATCGCAGGCCGCATGGGTCTTGAAATGGATCTCAAAGCACTCGATCGTATGGGTCGTGAAACCCCAGTATTGCTCGACTTAAAACCCTCGGGCCAGCACTACATGGAAGACTTCCACCACGCAGGCGGCATGGCGACTTTGTTGCGCGAACTCAAGCCCTTGTTGCATTTAGATGCGTTGACAATTACAGGCCGCACGCTCGGTGAAGAGATCGAAGCTGCAGGCCCAGGCTTTAAGCAAGATGTCGTTAAGACAGCTAAAAATCCAATTTACCCACAAGGTGGCATCGCAGTCTTGCAAGGTAACTTGGCACCAGGCGGCGCGATCATCAAGCAATCAGCGGCCAACCCTAAGTTGATGGAACACGAAGGCCGTGCAGTTGTGTTTGAAAACCTTGAAGACATGGCCAATCGTATTGACTTGCCTGATTTAGATGTGACGGTCGATGATATTTTGGTGCTCAAACATATCGGCCCCAAAGGTGCGGCAATGCCTGAAGCCGGCTACATGCCGATCCCTAAAAAATTAGCGATTGCCGGTTGCAAAGACATTGTGCGGATTTCAGACGGCCGCATGAGCGGCACCGCCTTTGGCACAATCGTGTTGCACGTCACGCCTGAGTCTGCGATTGGCGGCCCCTTGGCCTATGTGCAAAATGGCGATCGCATTCGTTTAAGCGTTGAAAATCGCGAATTGTCACTTTTGGTCAGCGACGCCGAGCTTGCACGGCGCCAAGCTGAAAAACCTGCAGTCGTGCCCACTGCTCAGCGCGGTTATCGCAAACTATTTTTGCAAAGTGTGACACAAGCCGACAAAGGCGCCGACTTTGACTTCCTGATGCCACCGATGACAGGGGTGGTGCCTAAGGTTAAGTAATAGCAGTAGCTTGTCGAGCGGGCTGAATCGGTCGATAATTCGACCATTCAGTTATTTTTTATAAAGCGTTAACTATGCGTTTAGCACCCGAAGAACAGGCAGAAATTCATGATGCCGTTCATTCGGCTGATGCTGACGCAAGGGTTTACCTGTTTGGTTCAAGGGTAGATGACAACGCTAAAGGTGGCGACATAAATTTGTTGGTGCTCTCTAAAAAAATCAATGTGATGGCTAAGCTTCAAATCTTGGCGACCCTGCACCAACAATTAGGCGAACGTAAAATCGAGGTCGCGGTCTTTGCTGACGCTAATCGCCCTTTTGCAAAAATAGCGCTCGAGCATGGAGTGCTGTTGTGAGCCGCAATAAGCTCGATATGCTCAAGGGTCGAAAGCTTAGTGAGGTGTTAAAGACATTGCCGCCTGAGCGACAAGCCATAATCGAAATTCTTGCGAGAAAGAAAATCGAAGAATTGATTGCTCAAGCCCAGGCAGCTATTCAAATTAAGCCTAATTAGTCACCTCAATCACCGCATCGACCGCATACGCGCCTTGCCCTTCGGGCATGGCGAGTACGGGGTTCAGATCTATCGATTGCAAGCGCGGGCCTGCAGCCACAGCAAACGCTGATAATTGCGACAACATTTTTGCCAGCGCTTTGAGATCAACCGGTTTGCGGCCACGCGCGCCTAGCAATAGTGGTGCGCCCTTGATCGAGCGAATCATATCTTCGGCCACGTCTACGCCGAAGGGGCAGCGGTGCAGTACGACGTCTTGCAAGATCTCAACAAAAATCCCACCCAAACCAAACATGGCGATCGGGCCAAAGACTGGGTCGCGGTGAATGCCCAAAATACATTCGACGCCGCCTTTCAATTGTTTCGCGACCAAGACGCCGTCGAGCTTGGCGTTGGGGGCGGCGCTGCGTCCGCGTTGCATCAGTAAGTCAAAGCCTGCACGTACGCCAGCATCGTCTTCAATATCCAATAACACGCCACCGATTTCAGACTTATGCAAAATATCGGGGGATACGATTTTCATTACAACTGGATAGCCGATTTTTTTCGCGGCAGTCACCGCAGCGTCAGCAGCGGTGCACACCTCTTCAGGTGCAGAGGCAATCCCAGCTTGCGCGAGCAAGAGCTTTGCTTGTGCTTCGCTAGGATTCGTGGCGGGCAACATGAATGGTGCAATGACTGGTGCAATCTGCGCAGCCGGTTTTGCAAACGCGCGACCAAACTGCCCCATCGCTTCAATCGCTACCACTGCGCGCGAGGGATCCTCAAACACCGCAAAACCATCGCGCTCGTATTCGCGAATCTGTTCGCGTGAGCCCATCAGTGACAAGGCAAAAATACAATTCGGATGTTTGCTACGTGCAATGTTTAATTGTTCACGTAGCCGTGGCGCAATACTTGGCACACAACCAGTGTAGGTAAAGAAACCCAAGATCGAGCTGTACTTGCCTTCAGCAATTAACGCATCGGTAAACGTACTGATCAAGGTCATTTCGTTTAAATACTGTGCGGTCACGTCTACGGGGTTACGCGGTGCGGCAAACGGCAAAAGCTTGAGCAGGCGCGCTTGCGACTCAGCCGGCATCTCTGGCATCGGCAAGCCAATCGCATCGGCCGCATCCGAAATAATCACGCCGGCACCGCCACTGACGGTGATCACGCCAAGGGTATTGTTTTCAGGATAAATGCCTCGCGAGGCCAAGCGCGCGATATCCAACATTTGTTCGGTGGTTTGCACGCGCACCACGCCTAACTCTTTGAGTACCGCATCGGTCACGCGATCATCACCCGCGATCGAGGCCGTATGCGATTGCGCCGCCGCGCTGCCGACTGCACTGCGTCCAACCTTCATCATGACCACAGGCTTGCGCGCGCGCCGAGCGGCTTCAAGGCCTGCGACAAAGCCCGCAGCTTCTTTGATGCCTTCTGAATACAGCATGATGACTTTAGTGTCTGGGTCATCGACCGCAACTTGCAACATATCGCCCACGGTTAAGTCGGCTTCGTTGCCCGTCATGATGAGCGCAGACAAACCAATATCATTCGCGGTGGCAACAGCCATTAAATGCGCACCGTAGGCGCCCGACTGGCTAATAATCGCCACACCGCCTGGCTTTGGAAACTCAAGTTCACAACCAGTTGCAAAGGTGGCGTAAAACTTATGGACTGGGTTGATCAGGCCTAAAGAATTGGGGCCAATCAAGCGCATGCCGTGCTCATGCGCGACGCGTACCAACTCGAGTTGAGCGGCCGCACCTTCGGGCCCGGTTTCGGCAAAGCCCGAGCTAAACAAGATTGCGGCCGCGCAACCGCGCTCAGCTAATTCACGGACAGACTGAAGGGCCGCCGAGGCCGGCACGATGATGATTCCGACATCTGGGGTCTCAGGCAAGGCGGCGATCGAGGGGTAGCTCGGGATGCCTTGCACCGTTGCGCGATTTGGGTTGACCGGAAAAATCTTGCCCTGATAGCCCTGGCTCAACATATACGAGATTGGGCGCCCGCCAATACGCAACGGGTCGTCTGAAGCGCCAATGACAGCAACCGACTGTGGCTTGAGTAGCTTGATCAGGCGCGCGCGATCATTGGGGCGGGTAGGCTGGGGGGCGGTCATTGTGTCGGTCTCCGGCGGTATACGAGTGTTGTTATTGCTGTTGAGTGCAGCGAAATAGCCTTCGATCATACCGCCCAGTAAAAACCTGTGTGTAATCCCTATAAATCTAGTCGGGTTTTCAGTACGATATTCACTTTAGTTGTCTACCCAGTGAGGTCTGCGTGAAGCCAGCCAACACAACAAAGAGATTCACAATGAATAAACCGACCCCCGAATTTGATAGCCTGTTGCCCTCCCTTACCTTAAACCGCCGTGGCTTCTTGACCACCTCGCTTGCCAGCGGCTTTACTTTGGCCGCGGGCCCAATCATGGCGCAAACGGTGATCACCACTGATACCAACGGACTGACCGCTGGCGAAGTCAAAATCCCAGTCGCTGACGGCACGATCCCAGCCTACCGTGCAGCACCCGAAGGTAAAACTAACCTGGGCACAATCTTGGTGATTCAAGAAATCTTTGGCGTGCACGAGCACATCAAAGACGTGTGCCGTCGTTTTGCCAAATTGGGTTATCTGGCGGTTTCGCCTGAACTGTATGCACGCCAGGGTGATCCGTCTAAGTACACCGAAAACGCAAAACTGTTTGCCGAGATCGTCAATAAAGTGCCCGATGCACAAGTGATGAGCGATCTTGACGAAACCGCTAAGTGGGCCTCTGCCAACGGTGGCGATGCGAAACGTTTAGGTATTACCGGCTTTTGCTGGGGTGGTCGTATTGTGTGGCTGTATTCGGCGCATAATCCTGCCCTGAAGGCCGGCGTGGCCTGGTACGGCCGTATGGTTGGCGATGCTGACGCCATGAAGCCCAAGCACCCCGTCGATGTCACCGCGCAAATGAGTGCGCCCGTCTTGGGCTTGTATGGCGGCGAAGACGCTGGTATCCCCGTCAGCACAATCGACACCATGAAAGCCGCGCTCGAAAAAGGTTCGGCCGCAGCTAAGGCGTCAACCTTTGTGATTTATCCCAAGGCCCCGCACGCGTTTCATGCTGACTACCGCCCAAGTTATCGCGCCGCTGAAGCCAAAGAAGGTTGGGAACAAGCGCAGGCTTGGTTTAAAAAGTACTTGTAATTTTTCGCTAAATCGACAGGCCGCTCGCCTGCTCTTTTAACAGAGTAGCGAAAATTTCAGCCAAAGGCGAACGACTGGCGGTTTGTGGATAAATCAAGGCATAGCGAGTGATGACTTCAGTTTTCAGTGGACGGATCACCACCTCGCTCTCTGCAAAATAGGCGGCGGTTAAGCGGCCCACAAGAGTGATGCCCGCGCCCGCCGCAACCAGCGCGCACGCAATGGATGAGCTTGGTGTTTCCATCAACACGTTAGCGGTAGCCCCCTCAGACTGAAAGGCATCATCGATCTGATATCGAAGATAACTGTGCTGCGACAGCAAGATCATCCGCTCGTTGTTTAGATCTTTACAGGAAATCACTTTTTTTCTTGTCAGAGGATGTTGCGGCGGCAAGACAACCACCACTTGTGCTGCAGGTAAGGGTTCGAAGTCAATCGCCTGACGAGCCAGTGGTAGCTCGACCACACCAATATCAAATTGGTGTGTCGCGACTAAATCTGCGATTTGACGTGAAGGTAGGCTCTGTAAAAAAACCGTGACATTCGGACGGGTGTCTAACAACTGTGCGACAGCGTGCGGCACCATTCCTTGCGCAAGGGCTGGCAAACAGGCTATGCGCAAGGCACCGGTGCGCCTTAAGCGAATATCTTGCGCCACCTGCGCGATGCGTTCAACACCGCTGTAAAGCGGTTCAATTTCTTTGAAAAGAGCTTCGGCCTCAGGGGTGGGGATCAGTTTGCGACCATGCCTGACGAACAATGCGAACCCCAGCCGCAGCTCGAGTAGGCCGATGGTTCGACTGACTCCTGGCTGAGTCACATTGAGTAGCTTGGCTGCCCCCACCACACTGCCTGCGAGCATGACCGAACGAAAGGCCTCGATATGTTTAAGATTTATTTGAACTTTCATGTATAACATTTAAGCATAAGCAAGCCCAAAAATTTACATATTGTTTTGTTGAAACTAGGACTAAGCTGAATTTGCACAGGTCTGATAGACCATTTTGTGCCAAACGAAGGTGTTCCGAACAGGAGAACTCTAATGAGTCAGCTTTTGGTATTTTTCTCAACGCTGGTGTTGGCCTTGTCGCTAGGCAATCAGGCCACTGCACAGCAAAAGCTAGTGGTCGCGGGGTATGGTGGTTCGTTCGAAGACATTATGCGAAAAGACATTTTCCCGGCTTTTGAAAAAAAGCATAACGTCAAGATTGATTTTGTTGCTGGCAATTCAACCAATACCGTTGCACGCCTGCAGGCACAAAAAGGCAATCAAGAGATTGATGTGGCAATTGTGGATGACGGCCCAATGTATCAGGCGATTGCTTTAGGCTTTTGTGCGCCAATCGAAGGCCTGCCGGTTGATGATCTATACAAAACTGCACGTTACAAAGACGATAAAGCGGTGGGCTTAGGCATTGTGGCTACGGGCCTGATGTACAACAAAAAGATTTTTGCCGAAAAAGGCTGGGCAGTACCAACTTCTTGGAACGATCTGGCGGATCCAAAATTTAAGAAACTTGTTGTGATTCCGCCCCTCAATAACACCTATGGCTTGCATGCAGTCATCGAGTTTGCTCGGCAAGGCGGAGGCGGTGAAAAGAATATCGATCCCGGTTTCAAAGCATTTAAGGATAAAGTTGGGCCAAACGTGTTGGTGTACGAGCCCTCGCCTGGCAAAATGACTGAGCTCTTTCAAAGCGGCCAAGCGGTAATTGGCGTTTGGGGTACTGGTCGCGTGAAGTCTTTTGCGGATACGGGTTTCCCAGTCGGGTTTGTGTATCCTAAAGAAGGCGCATATGCCTTACTCGCTTCGGCGTGTCCGGTCGCCAAACCAAAGGCTAACCCTCTAGCACAAGAATTTGTTCGCTATCTGTTAACCCCTGAAATTCAAAGCGTCATGGGTAGCTCGTACGGCTATGGTCCGGTTAACAAAAAAGCGACTATTAAAGACGATGTCAATGTCCCCCTGCCGATCGGCAAGCGTGCGGCGGACTTGATCGTTGCTGACTGGGACGTCATTAACAACAACCGTGACGCCTGGAATAAACGTTGGACACGTGAAATTGAGCGCTAATGTTTGATCGTCTAAGTATCAGTGCTGCTGTGCCATGAGCTACCTTGTTTTAAATAACTTGACCAAGCGGTATGGCGCTGCCGCCGCAGTCGACGGGCTGAGCCTGTCGATTGCGCAAGGCGAGTTTGTCTCGCTCTTGGGCCCGTCGGGTTGCGGTAAAACAACCACCCTGCAAATGATTGCAGGGTTTGTTGAACCAACGGCTGGCAGCATTGTGCTAAACGGAAAAGAGTTGCGCACTGTCCCTGCGAATCGACGGGGTCTAGGGATTGTGTTTCAAAACTACGCGCTGTTTCCACATATGACGGCTGCGCAAAATGTGGCCTTTGGCCTTGAGATGCAGGGCGTGTCAACCGCAGAGTGTGCCGATCGCGTGGCCGACATTCTTAAAATGGTGGGACTCACGCATCTGGCCGATCGTTACCCGGCCCGTATGTCAGGAGGTCAACAACAGCGTGTGGCGTTAGCACGCGCCTTGGTGATCAAACCGAGTGTGTTGTTGCTTGACGAGCCCTTGTCCAATCTTGATGCCAAGTTGCGCGAAGAGATGCAGCTTGAGTTGCGTAGTATTCAACGCACACTGGGCACCACAACGGTGTTGGTGACACACGATCAATCCGAGGCGCTTGCGTTGTCGGATCGCATTGTTGTGATGAACCAAGGTAAGGTAGAGCAAATCGCCGAGCCGTTCGCGGCCTATGAGCAACCCCAGTCTGAGTTTGTGGGTGGTTTTTTAGGTAAGGCAAATATTTTTAAAACTGAGGCAGAGCTCTCTGCTGTGACACCCTCTATTCGGATTGGTGAAGCCGTGCTGCCACTTGACGGTGTACCAATGCCTTTAGGAAGCGTGCTCGTACGCCCAGAAAAAATTCTTTTTACAGAGGCACAGCCCTCTGCTTTGCCAGGCCTCATGAAGACGCGCGTGTTTCAGGGCAATCACTGGTTATGTCAGGTAAGTACGTCGGTCGGCGATGTTCTGGTGATTCGACAAAATGATGGCGTCGCCGTGCCAGAAGAAGGTACAGCTGTGCATATGCGTTGGCGTGCGCAGGATATGCGTGCAGTCTTGTCCTCTCAGCTGAAAGCTTAGCTGGTCAACGATGACGGCGATCAAACCTACGCAAGCGCCCTGGCTACTGAGTACACCAGCGTTGGTGCTATACGCCACCTTTTTAATTGCGCCGCTTGCCAGCGTATTTTTGATCAGTTTTTTTAATTTCGAGTTTTACGGTGGGATACAAGTTTCGTTCTCGCTGAATAACTATCTTGAAATCTTGACCGACAGCTACTACTACGAAGTGTTCGCGCGCACTTTTGGTGTGGCCTTGGCGGTCACACTTGCTTGCGTGGTGCTGGGTACCGCTGAGGCCTATGTCTTGTCGCGCATGCGCAATCCCTGGAAAGGCTTGTTCTTGATGGTGGTGTTGGGGCCGCTTTTGATTTCAGTGGTGGTTCGTACCTTGGGCTGGGCGTTGTTGTTTGGTTCGACCGGTTTAATTAGTAAAGCTCTGCAAGCCTTAGGCTTGGCGTCAGGGCCAGTGAGTTTGATGTATTCAAATCTGGGTGTCGGGATTGCGCTTACGCATGTGATGGTGCCCTTCATGGTGATCGCCGTGTGGGCCTCGCTGCAACGAATCAACCCCTCGACCGAAGCTGCGGCGTTATCGCTGGGCGCCAGTCAGTTCACGGTGATCAGGCGTGTGATTGTGCCGCAAGTGATGCCTGGGATCCTATCGGGTTCGATCATGGTGTTTGCGATGTCGGCTAGCGCTTTTGCGACCCCTGCGATTGTGGGCGGGCGGCGCTTAAAAACAGTCGCGACCGCAGCCTACGATGAGTTTTTGAATACGTTGAACTGGCCTCTTGGTGCGGCTCTGGCAATGCTTTTGTTGGTGGCGACAATTGTCGTGTTGATTTCGACCAATCGTTTAATCGAGAAGCGCTACGGCGCGGTCTTCAATTAAAGGGGCACACATGTTTCTACGTAACGGCCCCAGCGGTTTAATTTTTCATACGCTTTTCATTTTATTTATTCTTGCGCCAATCATCATGGTCTGTGCTGTTGCCTTCACGGGAGATGGCTTTATTTCGTTACCCGTGAATGGCTTGTCACTTCGCTGGTTCAAAGCGATCTTGAATAACCCGCGTTTTATGGATGCGTTTGTCTTTAGCCTGGGGCTTGGCTTAATCTCGGCCACGATCGCGATTGTGATTGCAATCCCGTCTGCACTGGCCACCGCTCGCTATCAGTTTCGCGGGCGCGAAGCCTTGATGGCATTTTTCTTATCGCCCTTGATGATCCCGCATATTGTTCTGGGCTTGGCTTTTTTAAAGTTCTTTACCAGCATCGGGGTGTCAGGCACCTATTTTGGCTTAGTCGTCGCACATACGATTGTGGTGATGCCCTATGCGCTCAGACTGGTACTTGCCTCAGCGACGGGTCTTGATCCGTCTCTTGAGCGTGCGGCGTTGTCGCTGGGGGCGTCTACCTGGACCACGTTTCGTCGTATCGTTTTGCCGCTCATTATGCCTGGCGTGGTCAGTGGTTGGGTGATTGCTTTTATCACCAGTTTTGACGAACTGACGATGTCGATTTTTATCGCCTCGCCTTCGACCACAACCTTGCCTGTGCGAATTTTCTTGCACATTGAAGATACGATTGATCCGCTGGTCACAGCGGTGTCAGCCGCACTGATTTACATCACCATGATTGCGATTTTTATTCTTGATCGTGCCATTGGACTTGAAACACTTTTTGTTGGAAAGGGACGTGCTTGATGAGCAACACAACAGAACATGAGGCACTTGCCCCGCCGCGGCCGCGTCATCATAAGGGGGTGTACGACGCCTTAGTGATTGGCGGCGGCTTAGTCGGCTCGGCGGTGGCGTTTGGCCTGCGCCAAAAAGTCGATCATGTCGCGGTGCTAGACGAAGGCGATATCGCTTTTCGCGCTTCACGCGGTAACTTTGGCTTGGTGTGGGTGCAGAGCAAAGGCATGGGGATGCCGGCGTACGGACACTGGACCATGTCTTCCCAAGCCTTGTGGCCTGAGTTGGCGCGTCTGCTGAATGAGATCACGGGTTTAGAGGTTGGTCTCGAGCAGCAAGGTGGCTTACACCCCGTGCTCAATGAAGAAGAATACGAACAACGCATTAAGTTCATGACCACGCTGATGGGCCAGCCCGGTATGGTCAAGTACGACTGGAAAATGCTCGATCACAAAGAGCTTAAAGAGTTGGTGCCGGGCATTGGCCCTGAGGTAGTGGGCGCCACGCATACCTCTGTCGACGGTGTCGCGAATCCGTTGAAGATGTTGCGCGCGTTACATACGGCTTTTGATCGCCAAAAGGTCGATTATTTGCCACTACACCCAGTAGGAGAGATTGAACAAAAAAATGGTGTCTTTGAAATGACGACACCACATGGCGTGATTCGTGCGCACAAAGTGGTGTTGGCGTCAGGTTTAAACAATCAGACGCTAGGTAACAAGGTGGGTCTCTCTATCCCAGTGCGGCCTCAGCGCGGGCAGATTGTGGTGCTTGAGCGCACTCGTCGCATGTTGCACACTCCCTTCAGTACCCTGCGCCAGATGGACGAGGGCACCTGGTTGATTGGTGATTCGCAAGAAGAGGCGGGCTACGTCGATGGCATTGTCGGGTTGCCTGTGTTGGCGACGTTGGCGGATCGTGCTGTGCGTACGATGCCAGCGCTCAAGCACGTGCGCGTGGTGCGGTCCTGGTCAGCCTTGCGTGTCATGTCTAAAGATGGATTTCCTATTTACGAACAGTCTGCCACGCACCCTGGCGCGTTTGTAGCCACTTGCCATAGCGGTGTCACCTTAGCCGCCGCGCACGCCTTGCGGATTGCCCCCATGGTGATTGACGGCGCGCTGCCCGATACGATGGCTCCTTTTTCAACTCGGAGGTTTCATGTTCAACAGGCTGCCTGAAGCACAGCAAGCCTTAGCGCTTGCGCCAGTGGTCGTTACCATTAACGGTGAAACCGTGCGATGTCGCGCGGGCGATAGCGTTGCAGCGGCCTTGTTAGCGGCAGGGCTCAACGAGTGCCGTGACACGGCAGTGAAAGACTTGCCGCGTGGCCCGTTTTGTTTGATGGGTATTTGTTACGACTGCCTGGTGATGATCGATGACCAACCTAATCAACAGAGTTGCATGATCCCCGTGCGCAGTGGCATGAAAATCGAACGCCAACAAGGCGCACGCGAGGTACAGGCATGATTGCGACGACGCATTGCGAGCTGTTAGTCGTAGGTGCGGGCCCCGCAGGGCTGGCTGCTGCCACCACCGCCGCGCAACACGGTGTTGCAACAATCTTGTTAGATGAGCAGGCCGCGCCCGGTGGGCAGATTTATCGTGCGATGACATCCACGCCGATCCTCGACCGAAAAATCTTGGGCGAAGACTATTGGCATGGTGAATCGCTGCTTGAGCCCTTCAAACAATCTGGGGCGCAGTACCTGCCCGGCGCAACGGTCTGGGCGGTGGCGCAAATGACTGTGGCCGATGCCACGCAGGGTTTTGAAGTTGGCTATTCAGTTGGGGGTGAGGCGCGTATGTTGCACGCCAAACAGATCGTGTTGGCTACCGGCGCACAAGAGCGCCCGTTTCCGATCCCAGGCTGGACTTTGCCTGGCGTGATGACAGCAGGTGCTGCGCAAGTGTTATTGAAGTCTTCTGGGCTTGTGCCTGGCAAGGGGACGATACTGGCTGGCTGTGGCCCTCTGTTGTATCTCATCGCGTGGCAATATTTGAATGCAGGGATCAAGGTCGACGCGTTGCTTGATACGACACCGCCTGGACGTTTAGGTAAAGCCTTGCGTCACGCGTGGGGGTTTTTGACGTCACCGTATCTTGTCAAAGGCTTGAAGCTTTTGCGTGAAGTGAAAGCTCAAGTTCGTATTGTGAAAGGCGTGACGTCGCTAGAAGCGCTGCCAGGTGACGCCCAAAAAGGATATACCCAAGAAGGAAACGGCCAAAATAATCAAGCGTTGCAAAGCGTTCGTTTTACTGCGGGTGGTCGTACCGAGACGCTAGCTGCCACGCAACTACTCTTGCATCAAGGTGTGATCCCCAATATCAATCTTGCGCAAGCAGTAGGTGTTGAACAACAATGGAATGAATTGCTGCTGTGCTGGGAGCCCAAGGTTGATTCGTGGGGCGGCACCAATGTACCGGCAGTCAGCATCGCGGGTGATGGCGGTGGCATTGCGGGCGCCTGGGCGGCCGAGCACCGCGGCCGTCTGTCTGCGTTACAGGTTGCGCATCAGCTAGGCAAACTTACGGCGGCGCAACGTGACGCCGCTAGTGCTGCGCCGCGCGCTGCGTTTATGCGTGCTGTTCAGGGGCGCGAGTTTTTCGACACGCTGTATCAAGCACCCGAGCAGTTTCGTTTGCCCACGGGCGACACCATCGTGTGCCGTTGCGAAGAAATCACCGCTGCGCAGGTGCGCGAAACCGTCAGCTTAGGATGTCCTGGCCCGAATCAGATGAAATCTTTTTTGCGTTGTGGCATGGGGCCGTGTCAGGGGCGCTTTTGCAGCGTCACGGTCACTGAACTGATTGCACAAGAACGTAACGTCACTCCGCAAGAGGTGGGTCATTATCGTTTGCGCTTTCCAACTAAGCCGTTAACGCTTGGTGAGTTGGCGGCACTGCCACAAACAGACGACTCTAAAAAAGCTGTGATCCGTTTAAAGAAAGCGGTGTGAACCTCGAGTAACGATTGCAATGACAGAACACGCGCACACCGCACCCGTCATCATTATTGGTGGTGGGTTGCATGGAAGTTCAACCGCCCTGCATCTGGCGCGCGCGGGTGTTCACGCATTAGTGCTTGAAAAAAACTACATTGCCCGTCATGCGTCTGGGGTCAATGCAGGAGGGGTGCGAACGCTTAGTCGGCATCTGGCAGAGGTGCCCTTGTCGCTAGCTTCGCGTGAAATCTGGTTAACGCTACAAGACTGGGTCGACGACGATTGCGGCTTTGATCAAAACGGCCAAATGCGTGTGGCCGAAGACGAGGCAGATGTTGCAACATTGCGTACGCGCTTACAAACCATGCATGAGCACGGTTATACCCACGAAGAGTGGCTAGACGCTGACGAGGTGCGTACGATCGTGCCGGCGATCACGCCCAGCATTCAGGGCGGTTTGATTGTGCGTGCCGATGGCTCGGCCGACCCCTATCGCACGACCCGTGCGTTTAGATTTAAAGCGCAAAGCTTAGGCGCACGCGTCATCGAAGGCATTCAGGTACTACACCTGCAGCGCAGTGCCGGTCTGTGGCAGGTGCAAACCGATCAAGGCCTGTTTACTGCCCCTATTTTGGTCAACTGTGCAGGTGCTTGGGCCGATAAAATCGCGGCCCAAATGGGTGAGCCTGTGCCGCTTGACCCAGTGGGGCCCATGATGCTGGTTACGACCGCGATGCCGCATTTTTTAGATCCGGTCGTGTTGGGCACCGGGCGCCCGCTGTCGTTTAAACAGCGGGCCAACGGTACGGTACTAATTGGCGGGGGGCGTTTGGCTTACGTCGATCGCGAGCGTGACTGGAGCGAACTTGATTTCAGACAACTTGCCCAAGGTGCCCGAACGGTATGCGATTTATTTCCGCATATGAAACAAGCTGTCATTAGCCGTGGTTGGGCCGGCATTGAGGCGCAGATGCCAGACGGGATTCCGGTAATTGGCCCAAGCAGTACTGAACAAGACCTGTATCATGCCTTTGGGTTCTCAGCGCATGGGTTTCAGATGGGGCCTATCGTTGGTAAGATCACCTCCGACTTGATCACCACAGGTCAAACAGATTTACCGATTACCCCTTTTTCAATCGCGCGCTTTCAAACAGGTGCGCCTTCTCTTACTCAGGAGCATTTTCATGGCTAACATTACTCGCTTAGATTCAAACGCACGGCTCAGCCGTGTGGTCATTCATGGTGATACGGTTTATGTTGCAGGCATCACTTCAAGCGTCAAGGGTGACATCGTCGAGCAAACGCGCGATGTGTTTCGCCAAATCGATGGCTATTTAGCCGCTGCCGGTTCAGACAAGCATCACCTGTTGACTGCACAAATCTGGCTAAAAGACATCACTGCAGATTTTGCGGGTATGAATAGCGTGTGGGCTGAATGGGCGCCTAAAGAGGCGTTACCCACACGTGCAACAGGTGAAGTCAAACTGGCTGCACCCGATTTGTTGGTTGAAGTGATCGTTTCTGCTGCCAAAAAATAAGTATGTCTAATATTGCGGTCATCGGCGCCGGCCCAGCTGGCCTGATGGCCGCTGAGACGCTTGCGCAGGCAGGGCATACGGTTCAAGTGTTTGAAGCCAAACCTTCGGCGGGCCGCAAGTTTTTGATGGCGGGTCGCGGTGGTCTAAACATCACGCACTCTGAGCCTGCCGAGCGGTTTAACGCACGGTATGGTGCGCGTGCGCCTGAGTTTGCTGCGATGCTGGCTGCGCTTAATGCCAATGCGCTGTGCGAATGGGTGCAGGGCTTAGGGATTGAAACCTTTGTGGGTTCGTCGGGGCGTGTGTTTCCGGCTGAGATGAAGGCGGCGCCGTTGCTGCGTGCCTGGATCAATCGCTTACGTAAACAAAACGTGCAGTTTTTGATGCGGCATCGGTGGCTGGGGTTTGAACTTGACCACGGTTCAGACGAGCAAGGCTCAGAGGCTTCAGGGCCAGAGTCTAGTCCGTCAGAGAAACGAGTCCCAGAGGCGCAAGTAGCCGCGAAACCTACTCTGCGCTTTGAATCGCCGAAAGGCGAAGTGACTGTCACGCCTGATGCGGTCATTCTCGCCCTAGGCGGCGGCAGCTGGGCGCGTCTAGGCTCAGACGGAGCTTGGTGGCCGCTGTTGCAACAGCATGGCGTCGAGCTTGCGCCGTTACTGCCGAGCAATGGTGGCTTCGAAACCAAATGGTCGCAATACTTTATTGATCAGTGCGCAGGTCAGCCGCTTAAAACTGCCGAGTTTTGGCTGACGACCACGCCTGCGAGGGCAAGCAAAGGGCGTCCTAAAAGCGCTAAGACCACACGCACAGTCGCGGCAGGTAAGCAGACCGCACATCTGCGAGGCGAATGTTTAATGACTGAGCATGGGCTTGAGGGTGGCGCTATTTACACGCTGTCAGCAGCGTTGCGTGATGAAATCTTACGTCACAGCTCGGTCACGCTGTACGTTGATTTACTGCCTGATCACACCGCCGAAAAAGTCTTGACTGAGGTGTCGCACCCTCGAGGTACGCGCTCACTTTCATCGCACCTTCGCTCACGCTTAGGTATACATGGTGTCAAAGCCGCGCTGTTGCGCGAATGCTTGTCCGCTGAAACGTTTAAGGATTCAGCGCAGTTAGCCGCGGGCCTCAAAGCCTTGCCAATTGTCTTAACCGCGTGTCGCCCAATCGACGAGGCAATCAGCACCGCAGGCGGTGTGCAGTTTGAAGGCCTCACCAAGCAGCTAATGATTAAAAGCTTACCCGGCATCTTTTGCGCCGGCGAAATGCTAGATTGGGAAGCCCCTACTGGCGGCTATCTCATCAACGGGGCGATGGCATCGGGTAAAGCGGCTGCGGTCGGGGTGAGTGAGTGGTTGTCTGGCTAGACGTTACTTTTTGTTTTGCGCTTTGATGCTGTAGCTATATTCTGATTGGCCCACGCCAAGGCGCCGTCTAGTTTTTTTGCGGTTGAAGGCTGGTGCAGCCATCGTTCGTTGTCTGGGATGATTGTTACCGTTCGAATGACCCAGACCCCGGGTTCTGGGTTTTCGACTAACACCTTTCGCCCAGCGAATTCTTTCCCGAGTGAGATCTGGCCACTCGTCCCAATTGACTTAACGATTTGTTGTTCTGCTGGAAGTGCATCCATGTCGCGCCTCTCTATTTTCATGCTGCATGAATGCATTATTGCATGAAAGTAAAACATAGCGAAGGTAATTGTGCTGCGAAGCCCTGTATTTTTTAGCAATTTGTGCAAAAGTTAGGGCTAGCGCTTGCCTCACAAACCCTTCTTGAGCCGTCCCCACCATGAGCCTCCTTAGCCCTGACGAACTTGCCGCTTTAATCCCCGCCGAGTCATCGATTTTTCCGGCGCCAATCCCGGTTCAGTGCGTCTCAAGTGATGAGTTTTTGCCCGGCGTTCAAACGCCTAAGCAAAAAGAATATGAAGCACGTGTCAAAGCGCTTGGCGCAGAGCTCGCAAAAAAACAAGGTCTCACACGTCGCAAGTTCTTTAAATCTGCCTCGGGGATGGCCGCCGCGTTTTTAGCGATGAACGAGACCTATGGCCCAGTGTTTGGCGTGTCGAGTGCTGAGGCCGCGACGCCCGAGATGGCCAACGAGCGCGCGCAGTCGCTATCTGGCCAGTTCATCATGGATATGCACACGCACTTTTTGCGTGACGACACGACCCTTGCAGGTTTTGTGCGTAGTCGCGAAGCCGTTGGCAAAGCGGGTTGGAACCCAGCCCTAGTGGGTAAGCCCCAAACGCTTGAAGATCTTAAGTTTGCCAATTACTTAAAAGAAATATTTTTGGATAGCGATACCAAGGTGGCGTGCATTAGCGGTGCGCCCTCAGAAAAGGTGACCGATTGGTTTTTAACCAACGACATGAAAAACCAGGCGCGTGCCACCATCAACTCAATCGCAGGGTCAAAGCGCGCTTTTGCTCACGCCATCTTTACCCCAAGCTATGCCGGTTGGCTAGACGAAATCGATCGTGCCATTGAGGTGCTTAAGCCCGACTCATTTAAGGGCTACACGATTGGTGACAACACCAACAAGCAGTTGTCGGTGCACCCTTGGCGTTTAGATGATGAAAAACTTGTTTACCCCGCCTATGAAAAGTTTGTGAAAGCCGGGCTTAAAAACGTGTGTATTCATAAAGGCTTGTTTCCACCTTCGGTTGAAAAGAGTTTTCCAAATCTCTTGCAATACGCCAAGGTCGATGATGTGGCGAAGGCGGCAAAAGATTGGCCACAACTGAACTTCATCATCTATCACGGTGGCTATCGCTATAGCGGCGGTGGCGGCGCACAGGGCGCCTGGGAACAGTTTGAAAAAACCGGTCGCATCGACTGGGTCAGTGATTTGGCGGATATACCCGGCAAGTATGGCGTAACCAATGTGTACGCCGATGTCGGGCAGCTGTTTGCACAGTCTACGATTGCAGATCCACGCGTCTCGGCAGTGATGATGGGCCAGTTGATCGCTGGCCTGGGCGCTGATCACGTGTGTTGGGGCACCGACGCCATCTGGACAGGTGCACCACAGTGGCAAATCGAAGCGCTGCGTCGTCTTGAAATCCCAGAAGACTTACAAAAGCGTTATGGGTTGAAGCCGTTAGGCCCAGCTGATGGCCCGGTTAAGCGCGCCATTTTTGGCGAGAACAACGCACGGCTGTACAACTTCACGCCGGCTCAGCGTGCTGCTGTCAGCGCCGATAAGATCGCCAGCGGTAAAGCGATTTATGACCGGCACGGTGACGGACGCACCAACATGGCTTATGGGTACGTGAACCGCGGTGTTGCGTGAGCGATCAGTCTGTCTCAGCGGTCAGTAGGTGCTGCTGAATTTGCTCAATGGCTTTGGTGATCTCGCTCAGTGCGAGGTCTGAGCGCGCTTTATCCATGCGCGTAGTTAACGTTGAGACGCTAATGCCGGCGATCGGCACATTGTTCTTATCTCTTAAGGGCACGGCAATCGAGCGTACACCCGGTAGTTCAATTACGTCACTGATCACAAAACCACGCGTGCGTGCACGTGCAATGGTTTTGCGTGCATTGGCTTCAGAGTAGTTAGGATATTTTTCGCGACAGCGCTCGGCATTGACTTTAAAGATACGCTCGATCTCGTTGTCATCCAAAAAACTCATAATGGCCAAGGCGCCACCGCCAACGTTTAGGGGGCGTCGCTTGCCAACCTCAAGCACAAACACCTTGATCGGAAATGCCCCTTCAGCACGATCAATACACACCCCATCAAACCCAGCGCGCGCGGTGAGTGAGACGGTATCGCCGGTGGCCTGCGCAATGTGTTGCAGGTGAGGATGACATAGGTCGCGAATGTTGGTGCGTGGGCTTGCTGCCAGCCCCATTTCGTAAATGGCGCTGCCTAAAAAATATCGTTTGGTGCTTTCGTCTTGTCGGATCAGGCCTTCAGACACCAAGCCTTGCAAGATCCGATGCGCAGTAGGGCGCTCGATGGCGACCTCGGTGCACAAGTCGATCAGACGCGCGCCAATGCGGTTACGCGCTGACACCCCGCGCAGCAGGGCTGCAACACGCTGCACAACTTGTGTACCTGATTTGGTGGCGGCACTGGGGATTGTCATGCCGAATTATTCCACATTTTGGTCGTAGTAGCCACATAGTCGTACATGATGACGAACGCGGCCAACAAGATACCGAGTACGAGATCGCGAGCTGAGTTTTGCTGGGCGACGGTTGCGCTAAGATCCTTTCAGCTCGATAGTGCCAGTAAACTGGTGTGCTTTTCGCAATGGCGCTCGACGATTGCCTTTTTCAACATGACTGTCGGCGATTGCCATGTTCGCCCTGACAATCGACGATTCAAGCTACTTTGATCCAATATGTTTGACACCATCTCTTTAGCGCATCTTCCCAAGCCCGCTCAGTACGAAGCGCTGGCCACCCAAGCGCACGCCTTGATGGCTGGTGAACACAATCTGATCGCAAACGCCGCTAATCTGTCTGCGCTTGTAATGAGCTCGTTACCTGATCTCAATTGGGCTGGCTTTTATCTGTATGACGGCACCGAGCTTGTGCTTGGGCCGTTTCAGGGTAAGCCGGCTTGCCTGCGTATTGCACTCAACCGCGGTGTGTGCGGTAAGGCGGCCACCACTGGGCAAACGCAACTCGTGCCTGATGTGCATGCGTTTCCTGGTCATATTGCGTGCGATGCCGCTTCGCGCTCTGAGTTGGTGGTGCCATTACTGCACCAGGGCAAGCTGCTCGGCGTGTGGGATGTTGATAGCCCTGTGTTGAATCGTTTTGATGCCAGCGATCAAGCGGGCATGCAAGCCTTGTGTAAAATTTTTCTTTCTTCACTGTTGCCGGAATGGACTCGCTCATGAGCACACCCAACGCGTTAGACTTTGATTACGTCATCGTAGGTGCAGGCTCGGCCGGATGCCTTCTGGCTAATCGCCTGTCGGCTGACTCGTCCAAACGCGTCTTGCTGCTTGAAGCAGGCGGGCCCGACAACTGGCACTGGATCCACATCCCTGTGGGCTACTTGTATTGCATCGGCAACCCCCGCACCGACTGGTGTTACAAAACCAAGGCCGATCCAGGGTTGAATGGCCGTCAACTCGGCTACCCACGTGGTCGCGTGTTGGGTGGTTGCTCATCCATTAACGGCATGATCTATATGCGTGGCCAACGTGCTGATTACGATGGCTGGGCTGCGCTTGGTAACACAGGCTGGGGTTGGGATGACTTGTTGCCTTTGTATAAGGGCATGGAAAACCATCACGGTGGCGCCAGCGAGTTTCATGGTGCGGGCGGCGAATGGAACGTCGAACGCGTGCGCTTGTCGTGGGAGATTCTGGATTCGTTTCGCGAGGCGGCCGCGCAGGCAGGCATCCAACCCGTCAATGACTTTAATTCGGGTGACAACGAGGGTAGCGACTACTTTGAAGTGAATCAGCGCGAAGGCTGGCGCTGGAACACTTCTAAAGCGTTCTTGCGCCCAATCAAACACCGCCGCAACTTAACGGTGTTGACGCACGCGCACACCACGCGCTTAGTGTTTGAAGGTAAGCGAGTGACAGGTGTTGAGTTTCTGAAAGACGGACACAAGCAGATCGTACGTGCACACACTGAGGTGGTCATGGCTGCCGGTTCAATCGGCACGCCACAAATCATGCAGGCTTCGGGCTTGGGCGCAACAAGCTTGCTGGCGCCCCTCGGGATTCAAACCGTGCAAGAGCTTCCCGGTGTCGGGCAAAACTTGCAAGACCATCTGCAGTTGCGCATGATCTATCGCGTAGAGGGTACGCGCACCTTAAACACCATCGTGAATTCGTTGTGGGGTAAGGCAATGATTGGGCTTGAGTATGCCTTAACGCGGCGTGGCCCCATGAGCATGGCTCCTTCGCAATTAGGCGTGTTTGCCAAGTCAGATCCGCAACAAGCACGTGCTAACGTTGAGTATCACGTGCAGCCGTTGTCGCTTGAAAAATTTGGTGAACCCTTGCATAGCTTTCCAGCGTTTACTGCTTCAATTTGCAACGTACGCCCTACAAGTCGTGGCCACGTCAATATCGTGTCGCCCGATACGGCGCAGTCGCCCGAGATTTTGTGCAACTACTTATCAACGGCCGAAGATCGTCGCGTGGCAGCCGACAGCATTCGTTTAACGCGACGTATTGTGGGGCAGTCTGCCTTGGCGCGCTTCAATCCTCAAGAGATCAAGCCGGGCCTGACCGACGATAGCGAAGAGTCGCTCGCACGCGCGGCCGGCGAAATCGGCACGACGATTTTTCACCCTGTGGGTACATGCAAAATGGGCCAAGATGCGATGGCCGTGGTCGATGCGAATTTACGCGTGCATGGTGTGCAGGGCCTGCGCGTGGCCGATGCCTCGATCATGCCAACGATTACATCGGGCAACACCAACTCGCCGACACTTGTGATTGCCGAGAAGGCTGCAAAAATGATGTTGAGCGGGGCTTAGAGCGCTAAGATTTTTATCGACGCAAAACGTCTAAAGGTTGGTACGAAGATCTAAAGGTTGACACTCTAGCGTGACGGTTTAGGATTTGCGTCTGAGCCTAGCGCGCCAAGATTTGTACCAACTCTTGTAGCGGTTTAATTTCGCAATCCACCTCGGGCGCCTTGCGTTCGAGTACAACAAAGTCACCCGCTTGCTGCGCTAACAATGGGTGATGCCACGTACCAGGGTGAAAACTCACACCGCACGAGCCATCCAACCAAAAGGCCGCTAAGCTTGACTCAAGTGGCTGCCTGCCTTGAAACGTCGGGTCGCCTAAGGCAACCACCACCACAAATGGCACGCCAGCTAACGGGATAAACGACTGACTGCCCAACACGTGACGCTCAAGTTCGCGTGCGACAAAAGGCAAAGGGTTGGCTTTTGCACGATACAGATTCAAGCTCGCCTGGCCGCCTGCCTGCGACAGGTCGGGATCAGGCAGAGCGATTTTTTCGCTTGTGCCCGCATTGATAAATAGCCCGCTCGAGACAGCACCACCCAAAACAGAACCGTAAGGGGCAAACGCAGTCGCGCTAAGAGTTTGAGTGTTTAGTGTGCGCATTGTCGCTTCAGGGCAGAATCATTTAGAAACCTTTGAGTGACAATTCTTACACATAATCGGTCGTAAATCCTTTTGTTCTGGTAATTGTCTGCGGTATAGTCTTTGGCAGTACAAACCCTATTTGGGCGAAGCGCGCGTTGTCTTTGCTTCCTTCGTATTTTTACCTGCTTGAAAAGGTATCGCATGAACATGCCTCACTCCATCCAAATCATCGCAACGGTCTTGTTTGCAGTGGCCATTATTCACACGTTTTCAGTGCCGGTGTTTGCACGCCTGGCGCATAAAAATGGCCCGCATGCAGGCATGTGGCATTTTTTGTCTGAAGTTGAAGCGGTGTTTGGTCTTTGGGCCTTTGTGCTGTTGGTCGCGATGGCAATGCTTGCCGGTGTGCCCACCATGGTCAATTACGTCGACACGACCAATTTTACAGAGCCGTTATTCGTGTTTGCCATCATGGTTGTGGCTGCCAGTCGCCCGATTCTTGAACTGGTCGGTGGCGTTGTGCGTGCGATTGCACGAATGATCCCTTTGTCGCGACACTTAACGACGTATTTTGTGGTGCTGACGGTCGTACCGCTGTCGGGGTCATTAATTACCGAACCCGCAGCCATGACACTAGCCGCACTGTTGTTGCGCGACGCTTACTTCAAGCGGCCGGGCCACAGTGCCTTTAAATACATGACGCTTGGCGTGTTATTTGTGAACGTATCGATTGGTGGCGTGTTAAGCGCTTATGCAGCCCCGCCTGTGCTGATGGTTGCACAAACTTTTGGCTGGGATTCTGCCTATATGTTGACCCACTTCGGTTGGCGCGCTGTCTTGGCCGTGTCGTTTAACGCTCTTATTTTGACCGTTATTAATCGTAAAGTGTTGTTAAGTGGTGAGGTTGAAACACACCGTGGTGTCACGCAAGATGCACCCGTACGCGTGCCGCCACTCACTATTTTGATCCACATTGCGTTCTTGGTTGGCATCGTTGTTTTTGCTCACCACCCTGCGGTCTTTATGGGGTTGTTAGTATTATTTATCGGTTTTTGCCACGCCTACAAGCGTTTTCAGTCGCCCTTGATGCTTAAAGAAGGTTTGATGGTCGGCTTCTTTTTGGCGGGTCTCGTGCTGTTAGGGACTTTGCAAAAGTGGTGGTTGCAAGATTTATTAGGTAGCTTGTCGCCCATCGTTTTGTTTTGGGGCGCAACCGCACTCACGGCGATTACCGATAACGCGGCTTTAACGTATCTTGGCTCGTTGGTCGAGGGTACCTCTGAGGCGTGGCGTTATATGCTGGTGGCCGGCGCCGTCACAGGCGGTGGTTTAACCGTGATCGCAAATGCGCCAAACCCAGCAGGTTTTGCGATTTTGAAATCGACCTTTGATAACGAAACGATTGCACCGGGCCCGTTATTTATTGCTGCTTTGGGCCCCACACTTGTAGCCGCCGCGTTGTTTTTGTTCTAGGTTTTTTATAACTTGCCAGAGTACCCGTGGCAGAGCCTAATGCTCGGCTTTTCGTTCCTCGACCTTAACCTTGTCAGAGCACCCCATCATGTCAGATCTCGCCTACTCTACCCTTACCGAACTCGCGCAAGGTTTGCGCAACAAAAAATTTAGCTCTGAAGAGCTTGCGAAAGAATATTTAACGCGCATTGATAAAGGTAACAAAGAGCTACATGCGTACGTCAGCGTCGATTCAGACAGCGTGCTGGCGCAGGCTCGCGCTGCCGATGCACGTCGCACGTCGGGCTACAGCCTAAGCGTTTTAGATGGCGTACCCGTTGCTGTAAAAGATCTGTGCGATATCGAAGGCCAAATCACCACCGGCGGCTCGCAAGATTGGCTAACACGTCGCAGCCCCACCACCTGTACGGCCGTTGAGCGCCTGCTGCGTGCCGGCATGATTAATTTGGGTAAAACCCATATGGTTGAGTTTGCCTTTGGTGGCTGGGGTACCAACCCGGTCATGGGCACCCCTAAAAACCCTTGGGATTTGACCACCCATCGCATACCGGGCGGTTCTTCAAGTGGCTCGGGTGTCGCTGTGGCTGCAGCCTTGGCGCCGGCCGCGTTGGGCTCAGATACTGGCGGTTCGGTGCGTATCCCCGCCGCGTTAAATGGTATTACAGGGCTAAAAACCACCCGCGGTTTGATTAGCTTGCATGGCGCCTTGGCGTTGTCGGGCACGCTAGACTCGATCGGCCCCATGACACGCGATATGCAAGATTCTGCCATCCTCACTGAGTTGATGGCTGGTGCTGATCCGCTCGATCCAACTAGCTGTGGTCACCCGCTGTTTCAATGGCAGGCTCCTCCCGAGGGCGCCAAGCCTTTGCAGGGGATTCGTATTGCGCTGATTCCCGAAGGGCAATATCCCATGCCGGTTGGTGCTGACATCAAACGCATTCTTGAAGATACACGCCGGGTACTGGTCGAACTTGGTGCGCAGATCGTTGACAAGCCGTTTCCGTTCGACTTTAACGAGATGATGGTGCGTAACGGTTACATCACTGCCGCTGAGGCCTACGCGATTCATCGCGCCTATATCGATGATGCCGCTCGCCCATTTGGTGAGTTCGTGCGTAAGCGCGTGCAGTCAGGGCGCAATATCTCTGCTGCAGATTACGTCGACGCCATGGCCGACCATCGTCGTACCACTGCTGCCTGGACAAACTGGATGAGTAACGTCGATGCACTGCTTTCGCCTTGTGTGCCAATGGGCGCATGCCCGTTGACCGAGGTTGACGAGTCAAAAACCCCTGTTTCTGCCTTCACACGTGCAGGCAACTACATGGGCACCACCGGTGTTTCGTTGCCCGCCGGTTTTGCCGACAACGGTATGCCTGTGGGGATGCAGTTACTAGGTAAACCTTTTGACGACGCCACCATGGTCAAGATTGGGATTGCGTTTCAGCGCGTGACTAAGTTTCATTTGGCTCGCCCAGACCTTAAAAAGCTAGGTTTGTAAGCAATAGAAAAGTATTACTTAGCTCTTCGACCCACAACAGGTCGAAAAAGGCCCCAAAGTTCGTTTATTGAGATCTTTGGGGCCGCTTTGCCTTCAGGGCCATCGAGTTTTAGTAAAAACCCGTTAAAATCAAAGGCTTTCCTTTTGGTTTCAGTACTGTCCTTTCAGGTTTAGTACTTTCCCATTTATCCAGTATCCAAGAAGTCAATCGTGCCAATCTACGCTTACAAATGCTCAGCCTGTGGTCATGCTGAAGACAAACTGCAAAAAATCTCTGATGCGCCTCTGACAGTGTGCCCACAGTGCGGTCAGTCGACGTACTCAAAACAGGTTACCGCTGCCGGCTTTCAATTAAAAGGCTCGGGGTGGTATGTCACCGATTTTCGTAGCAACGGTAGCGGCGGTGCTAAAACTAGCGAAGCTGCTGTGCCCGTGGCTGGTTCTGAGGCCGCCGGGGGTGGTTCAGCCGCCTCGGGTGGTGAAGCTAAAGCGGGCGCAAGCGACGCGTCTGGTGGCCAATCCGGTGCGTCGGCTGACAGCTCGGGCAGCAAGCCTGCTAGCGGCTCCTCAAACGGAAACTCAACCAGCAACTCAAACGCAGCGTCTTCAAGCGGTGCTGGGGCAGCAAGCTCGGGTAGCAGCGGCTCGTCTTCATCGGGCGGGTCGTCAAACAACTCGTCGTCTGGTAACACTTGAGCGCTACGCTACGCACACCTAGGCCTGTGGTCCTTCTCTTACTCAAATATCAACCGCCTGAAATAGCAACCGTAACCTTCAACGCTTAAGCCCTCCACGCCGAGTCGTGGCAACACAGATAACTTTTTTGATTCCGATATGCGATTTCTAAAAAAGTACTTCATCACTGGGTTACTGATCTGGGTGCCGGTCGTCATTACGATCTGGGTGCTCGGCTTAGTGGTCAACACGCTCGAAAGCGTGGTGCCGGGCTTTTTGTCGCCTCAGGCCTTGTTCGGTTTTGAAATCCCGGGCTTCAGGGTCGCGTTGGTGTTGGCGGTGTTGCTGGCGACTGGCATGCTTGCCGCCAATTTCTTGGGTCGTGGCATCTTAAAGTATTCAGAAAAAATCCTAGGTCGCATTCCACTGGTCAGATCGATCTATCAGTCGGTCAAGCAAGTGAGCGATACCTTGCTTGCACCCAATGGTCAGGCTTTCAGGCAGGCCGTGCTGGTGCAATATCCGCGGGCAGGTTGTTACACCGTGGCCCTGTTGACGGGTGCCCCAAGCGGTGAAGTGGCCGAGCATTTGCAGTCTGATTATGTCAGTGTGTATGTGCCCACCACGCCCAATCCAACGTCTGGTTTCTTTTTAATCATGCCGCGCAGTGAAGTCGTGCCGCTCAATATGTCGGTCGACGCTGCGCTTAAATATATTGTGTCGATGGGCGTTGTTGCGCCCCCTGTTGGCCCGCTACTCAATGCCTTCGACGCTGCAACCCAAGGTGCTGCAGTTCAAGTTGCAGCTGCGCAAGCGCAACTGAGCCCGGTCAAGTCCGGCAGTCAGCCAGCCTCGACACAAAAGACTTTTTCCAGTGGGGGCGTGAACGCGCCCGTCACGCCTTCTCGCTCGTCCGATTAATTTTTATTATCAGATCTATTTGTCAGATCTTTTGGAGTTTGCATGCGTACCTGCTACACCGGCCAGGTTTGTAAAGACCACTTAGGTCAAACCGTTACGTTGTTTGGTTGGGTACATCGCCGCCGTGATCACGGTGGGGTGATCTTTATCGACATGCGCGATCGCGCGGGTTTAGCCCAAATCGTGTTTGATCCCGATAACGTCGAAGGCTTTGCGATTGCCGAGCGCCTGCGTAATGAATTTTGTATACGTATTACGGGTTTAGTGCGCGAGCGCCCTGCCGGCACCTCCAATAAAGAGCTCGCCTCTGGCGAAATAGAAATCCTCTGCCGCGAAGTCGAAATCCTGAATCCGTCGGTCACGCCACCGTTTCAGCTCGACGATGAAAACTTGTCTGAGACCACACGTCTGACACATCGCGTGCTTGATCTGCGTCGCGGCCAAATGCAACGCAACATGATGTTGCGTTATCGTGTGTCGATCGAAGTGCGTAAGTTTTTAGATGGCTTAGGCTTTATCGATATCGAAACCCCTATGCTCACCAAGAGCACGCCCGAAGGTGCGCGTGATTACCTGGTGCCTTCGCGTGTGAACGCCGGCGAGTTTTTTGCCTTGCCGCAATCGCCACAGCTGTTTAAACAGATGCTGATGGTGTCGGGTTTTGATCGCTACTACCAAATCACCAAATGCTTTCGCGACGAAGATTTGCGCGCTGATCGTCAGCCCGAATTTACCCAGATCGATTGCGAAACGTCATTCTTGAACGAAACAGAAATTCGTGCGATCTTCGAAGACATGATCCGTCATGTGTTTAAAGCGGTACAAAACGTTGAACTGGCGAATCCGTTTCCGCTCATGCCTTACAGCGAAGCGATGCGCTTATACGGTTCAGACAAACCTGATCTGCGCGTTAAGCTCGAATTCACAGATTTAACCGACGTCATGAAAGACGTTGACTTCAAAGTGTTTGCCCAAGCGGCTACCACCGAAGGCAGTCGCGTGGTCGGTTTGCGCGTACCAAAAGGTGGCATCATCTCGCGCAGCGAAATCGATAGTTACACTAAGTTCGTCTCGATTTACGGCGCAAAAGGCTTGGCCTGGATCAAAGTCAACGAAGTGGCAAAAGGCCGTGATGGCTTGCAGTCACCAATCGTCAAAAACTTGCACGACGCAGCGCTTGCCGAAATGATCAAGCGCACCGGTGCGCAAGATGGCGATCTGATTTTCTTTGGTGCAGATCGTGCCAAGATTGTGAACGATGCCATCGGCGCGTTGCGCGTCAAAATCGGTCATAGCGAGTTTGGCCGTACCAACGATTTGTTCGAAGCTGTCTGGAAACCACTCTGGGTGGTTGATTTTCCGATGTTCGAATACGACGAAGAGGCCGATCGTTACGTGGCGGCGCATCATCCCTTTACGAGCCCCAAAGACGGTCACGAAGATCTGCTCAGCACTGATCCCTCAAAGGCAACCGCTAAAGCCTATGACATGGTGCTCAACGGTTGGGAGATCGGCGGCGGTTCAGTGCGTATTCACCGCGAAGAAATTCAGAGCAAAGTGTTTCGTGCGCTCAAGATTGATGCCGAAGAAGCACAGCTCAAGTTTGGCTTCTTGCTTGACGCCTTGCAGTATGGCGCGCCACCTCACGGTGGTATCGCTTTTGGTTTAGATCGTATCGTCACCATGATGACCGGTGCCGAGTCGATTCGCGACGTGATTGCGTTTCCAAAAACCCAGCGCGCGCAGTGCTTGCTCACCCAAGCGCCTTCGCCTGTTGATGAAAAGCAATTACGCGAACTGCATATCCGTTTGCGTCAGCCGGAAGTTAAGGCGTAAGCAGCAACGGCCATCATGTCGTTGCTTCGAGTCGTCAGCTATAACATCCACAAAGGTCGCTCTCTTGCGGGGCGCGACTCAATGGTGGATTTGCGACTTGGTTTGCACGGCCTGCGACCCGATCTATTGTTTTTGCAAGAAGTGCAAGGGCGCAACGACCGTCATGGTCGCTTGCATGCTCAGCACGAGTCGTTGGCGGCAGCCTTGCATATGGAGGTTGCTTATGGCTGCAACGCCATCAAAAGCCAAAGCGATCACGGCAACGCCTTGCTATCGCGGCATTCAATTGTTAGCTTCGAAAACCAAGATATTTCAGATCATCGCCTAGAGCAGCGAGGTTTGTTGCATGGGGTGATTAATGTCGGTGGCCGCGAAGTGCATTGCTTTGTTGTGCACTTGGGGTTGTTTGCCGGCGGTCGCGTGCGCCAAATCGAAGTGATGGCCGAGCGTATCAGGCGGATGGTGCCTGACGATGCCCCCATGCTGATCGCAGGCGATTTTAACGATTGGAAAGATCGCCTTGCCCCCTTGTTTGTGCAGCAACTTGGCGTGTACGAAGTGTTTGCCAACGCACCGCGTACGCAAGGCGTGATGCCTAAGCTACGTGAATCGATGCATCAATTACGTGGGGTCTGGCGTGGCGATACGCCTCTAGAGATTCGTGCAGGCATGTTTCGCCGCGAGGCGCAGCGCAAAAACCAGTTGTCGATGGAGGGTGCTTATAGCCCAACACCACCGCCTCGTACGTTTCCTAGTGCGTTTCCGTGGCTGCGCCTCGATCGCATTTATCAGCGCGGCTTTGCGGTGCGCAATGCCCGTGTATTGCGCGGCCGGCCATGGTCGCAGCTATCGGATCATGCGCCGATCTTTGCCGAGCTTGAACTGCCGTAACTGAGCGTAGAGCCTGATTCTTTTCGCTCGAGCGCGTGAGGTGATTGCGTTGAGAGGTCACGGCAATATAGCAACTCAGGTTTAGTAGTCGCTGCCCTTGCCAGCCAAGGAAACGCCTACCCTGAGCAGCAAATACGCCAAACCATCTGTGAGGCGAGTGAGCAAGGGGCGGCGCGCGTACAGTGTATGTTCAATGACTTTACTGCCTTGTACGATCGCTGCCTCAAGAGACCCACGCAGCGCTTGTGTAAAAGCAGCGTCATCAATCAATACATTCGCTTCGCGAGCAAGCAATAAGCTGAACGGATCGAGGTTTGAAGAACCAACGGTTGACACATCATCAAGCACGGCTACCTTCGCATGTAAAAAACTAGGTAGGTATTCATAGATTTCAATACCCGCGCCTAAAAACTGATCGTAGATCCAGCGGGTCGCATGGTACTGCATGCGGTATTCGATTTTGCCCTGCAGCAGAAGTTTGACCTTCACGCCTCGCTGCGCCGCTTCAATGAGGGCGTGCCGCAGTTTGCGACCAGGTAAAAAATACGCGTTGGCGATGATGATGGTGTGCCGCGCTTGCGTGATGCCTTCAAGGTAAGCGGTTTCGATTGCTTTGCGATAGCGTAGGTTGTCACGCAACACCAGTGAGGCGTTGACTGCACCTGTAGCCGGGTACAGCGCGGCGCGATGGCGCTGGTGCCTAAAGCGTAAGTGACGCCAGGTGCGCGGCCCCCTCAGCAAGAGTCGCCAGTTTAAGCGCAGCCAAAGCAGATCTTGCGCGTGTACGGCGTCAGCGACAACAGGCCCCGTGAGTTGCACCGCGTAATCAAAGCGTGGATCACTTTCTCGTTTGAGCAGCTCAGGCGTTAGATAATTGCCTTCAACATCTCGTTTGCGCAGCTCAGGCGTCAAATAATCATCTTCAAAATTGATGCCTCCAATAAACGCTACGCGCGAATCGACCACAACGATTTTTCGATGTAAACGCCGTAGCCTTTTAAAGTCAAATGAGCGAAACGTAAATCGTTTGGGCTCTGGACGATAGATGCGGCAGTGAGCACCGACCGACTGCAATTCAGTCTGAATAGTTTGCTCGTCTTGGGCACTACCAAAGCCATCAAGCATGACTCGCACCCGCACGCCGCGCAGTGCTGCAAGCTTTAAATGAAGCAAAATCTTTGCGCCAGCAGCATCCAAACGAAAAATATAGGTTTCAACCTGAATGCTACGCGTGGCTTGATCAAACGCTTCGCAAAGAGCCGGAAACAATTGCACGCCGTTTTCAAGCAAGGCGACGGCGTTGCCAGCTTTGAAGCGCAAGTGCGGATGAGTGATGGGCACGGCTTAACCTTGTCCAAGCACGAATTGTTTATACAAACCTTGCACGACAGGGATCATCAGCGTCAACAAAATTGGAATCATGATTCCAAAGCACCATTTAAAAATTTTGTTATCTGCGTAAAGATTTGAAATGTCCTTTTCAATTGGTGCGATTGAGCGGTGAATCTCTTTTTCAAGCCGAGCTTCAGATTCAACTATTTTCTTTTCGAGAGTTGTGACGGCGCTAGAAAGATCACTTTTGGTTTCGTGGATTTTTCTTTCGAGAGTGATGACAGCGGCAGACAGCTCACTTTTAGTTATACGAATTTCTTTGTCTAAAGCGGCTAGACCCTGGGCCAGATCGGTTTTGGTTGCAAAGTCATGAACCGAGTGGTCGAGTGCCGCATTTAGAGCTAGGGCTTGCACTTCGGCAAGCTGCCGTGGCATACCCGCACGTTCAAGGTCTTGGCAGTAAGTTAGCGAATTAAAGCGGTGCATAGCGGTCGTACCCGGAAGAGTGGTGCGCCTTCGGCGCCGATACAGACAGTCTGCGACATGCTTGCGCGCAATTCAATCCCTTGGCGCCCCCTAAAGTCAAAAAACGACACAAGTCGAATTGTTAGTAGAAGTAACCAAGCACTTGACTGTCTTGCGTTTACTAATGGAGGCTTGCATCATTCTTCCAAGAGGTCTGCTTGTTATAACCGCTTTGGGGCGGTTAGTATGGTGCTTCAACGATTTTTAAAGCAGGCGTTTCATGCGCTCAGCCAACACAAGATGAACGTTTTATTAACCGGTGGCGCTGGCTACATTGGCAATCACACTGCCGTGGCTCTGTTTGAGGCGGGCCATCGCGTCGTGGTTTACGACAATTTCAGCAATAGCGATCGTGGTGCACTGAAGCGCCTTGAGCAAATCTTGGGCTCGCCTCTCACAACGATTGAAGGCGATGTGCGCGACACTGCACTCTTGCAGCGCACACTGACCGAGCAACAGATCAACGCCGTCATCCATTTTGCGGGCCTCAAAGCGGTTGGCGAGTCGGTGTCAAAGCCGGTCGACTATTACGCCAATAACGTGCAAGGTGCGATCAGCTTGTTGCAGGCCATGCAGGCGGCTCAGTGCAAAACGCTGGTGTTTAGTTCAAGCGCCACTGTGTATGGCGATCCAAAATATTTACCAATCGACGAAGCGCATCCCACCAGCGCAACTAACCCGTATGGCCGCAGCAAGTTACACATTGAAGAGATTTTGTCAGATCTCAGTGCGTCTGACCCGTCGTGGCATATCGCAGCGCTCAGATATTTCAATCCGGTGGGGGCGCATGCTTCGGGCCTGATTGGTGAAAATCCAAACGGCATCCCCAATAATTTGATGCCGTTTATTGCGCAAGTGGCGGTTGGTAAATTGCCGCAGCTAAAGGTCTTTGGTAACGATTACGACACCCCTGACGGCACCGGCGTACGTGATTACATACACGTGATGGATTTGGCTGAAGGCCACCTAGCTGCACTCAAGTTTTTAACCCGGCAGAGCGGTCTGCATACGTTTAATCTAGGCACCGGCCGCGGCTATAGCGTGCTTGAAATGATCACGGCCTTTGAGGCTGCGAGCGGCAAGCCAGTGCCCTTTAGCGTTGCGCCGCGCCGTGCCGGCGATATTGCCAGTTGTTATGCCAGCGTTGAGCTTTCGGCTAAAAAGCTACAGTGGTGCGCACCGCGCGATTTGAAAGAGATGTGTGAAAGCGGCTGGCGGTTTCAACAGCAAGCGCAGCAGGTCTAACCGCGGCGCGAAAGTCATTAGCAGTTTGCGCAGCAAGTCTACCGCAGCGCGAAAGTCGCTGGCGGTTTGTGCAGCAGGTCTAACAGCCGCGTGACAGTCGCTGTCGATTTGCGCAACATGTTCAACAATAATAAGATAAGCAGCGCTTAAAAGAGGCGTGAGTCACGAAAGGGGATCCTGTGTCATCGCAGCCTACCTGTTTTGTTGTCAATCTTGCCACGGCCACCCAGCGGCGCGAAGCGATGCAGTTGCTGCTTGCGCAGCATCAAATCACCGCGACCTGGCTTGAGGCGGTCGATGGCCGCCTGATCCCCGAAGCAGAGTTAGCGCAACACTTTGACGCCGACCGCGCCGAGCTTGAATACGGCCCAATGGTGCGTGGCGAGATCGGCACCAGTCTGTCGCACGTGAACATCTATCGGCAGATGGTCGAACAGCAAATCCAGTACGCGGTTGTACTTGAAGACGATGTTGAACTGGCCCACGATTTTTGTCAGGTGTTGTCGCAGTTGCCTGACGCGGTAGCCTGGTCAGAGCCTGCCATGGTGCAGCTCACTTATGTCGAGCGGGCCTACACCAAGAGCGCTCAGACTCTTGGTGAGCGTCGCTTGATGCGGCCCCACGGTGGTGTCTGGTTGACCTCGGGCTATTTCATCACGTTAGCGGCCGCGCAGAACCTGTTGCACGCGCTCTACCCCGTATGGACGGTTGCCGATCATTGGCGCAATTTTGAGGCCAAAGGATTACTCACGCTCTATGTGTTGACGCCAAACGTTGTGTGGGAGTCTGAACTGAGTCGCGCGTCGCAGATCGCGCCCGAGCGCAGACGCCGTCGCAAAGACCGTAAAACGCTGGCCGACCGTTTGTACTTACTTTGGGATACAGCGGTTGTACGTCCGCTGCGAGTTGAAAAGCTGACAAATGTTCAAGGGGTCACCCAGGGTGCGACAACAAGCCCTTGAGGCTCAGGCGGCCGCAGTGCCGCCCGCTCAGTGACGCGCGAGCTACCTGCTTTCATTGCGCTTCAAGAAGCGCTCGTCTGAAAGCGCCAGTAGCCAAGCGATACCCATCGCGTAAAAGCTGAGCGTGCGAAGGGTACGCAAAATGAGTTCAGTCCAGCCAAAGACAAAAAAACCAACGCATACGACTAAACCCATCGCAGCGGCTACGCGCGCGGGCCCTGCGACTTGGGTTGAGAGCCGTCTTGCAAAGATCCAGGCGGGTGTAACGTACATTAAGAGTAGTGCCGCCAAGCCTAGTAAGCCATGGCTGGCGAGGCTAAACATGATGTCGCTATGAGGCTCACCAAAGCCTTGCGCATGGGTAAAGTCAGAGACGATGCCTTGGCGCCAAGCCGCTTCGACCATCGGCCTAAAGCTTTGGGTTGAGCCGCTGCCAAACAGCGGGTCAGCCTTAAACATCAACCAGGATACATGCCACAGTTGGATCCGACCACATTCTGAAGAGATCGCTAAGGGTTTTTCTATACATTCTGCAGTTTGGGTGATCGCGTCTAGAAACCGCTGCCGCATCACGGAGCTTGAGGCGAAGACTGCCGTGGCGATCAGCATGGCAATGAGGGCGGGTAGTACCAGCTTACGCGGGCTTGCTTTGCCGCTAAGCAATACCAGCCCGATCACGATAAAAAACGGCACGGCTAGCCAGCCGCCGCGGGTTTGAGTCGCCATAAAACCAAGCAAGCCCACCACTAACGTGAGTGCCTTGACGGCAATCTCGGTTTTACGAAAACGGGTGAGCCGCCAACCGATTGAGAAGATCGCCAAGACCGCCATTAGCAGCAGTAAATCACCATACGATACGGCATTGAACTGGGGCAAGCTGTCAGGGCGCTTGACGCTATCCCATGACAGCCAAAGCGCGACAGCAGCAGCGACCCAGGTTGCAGCGACCAGGCCCCAAGTCGCTTGCCGCAACCACTGCGGGATAAGCGCCAAGCACGCCCCCAAAATGACTAAGGTACACAGACTGACACGCAGCGCGCGCTCAAACTCGGTATCAAGGCGCTTGTCAGTGCGTAGCGCCGCAATGCCGATCACAACCACTGAAAAGAGCAGCGCTAACGCTAAGACACGATACTCTTTCAGATCAGCAAGCGTGGCGCTGAACCCGCCTTCACGCAATAGACAGATCATCAGGCAGATTGCCGTCAAGGCATAAAACACGCCACTGGCCTGACCCAGATTAGTCAGCAGATTGATCGGCATCAGGGCGATCAACGCCGCTACGAGCAAAGCGGCCAGGCGGGTTTTGAAAGGGTAGTGAACAGAGTCGGTCAAAAGTGTGCTCGTGCAATATGAAACAACGAATATCTTGGATGCTAGCCTATCTAGCGACGTTTTTCATATGAATCTGCGAACATACCCAACCAATCAAACCGCACAATAAGACACAAAATACTAAACCAAACCTGACCCCTAGCGTCACTGAAAGCTTTGCGACGGCGATGCCCACAAGCGCCGTGCCTACTGCACTTCCAAAGGCTCGGGTGGTTTGGATCAAGGCTGAGGCCACGCCAACATCACGTTGTTCGGCCAACATCTGCATAAAGAGCGTGAAATTTGGCAGCAAAAAGCCAAGGCCGGCGCCGCAGATCGACATCGTCAGCACAATCCACCAGGCCGGGCTGTTGGCCGAAAACGTTTGCGTCAGTAAGCACCCCACACCTAGAAGCACACTGCCAAACACCATGAGGCGGGCAGGTTCACCTAGGCGCGTAAACAAGCGCCCATTAATAATGCTGCCTAAGGGCATCACTGTAACCAAGGGTGTTAATAGCAGACCCGAGTAGGTAGGTGAAAAATTAAATTCATCTTGCAACAGCAGCGGCATATAAAAAATCAAAATAAACATCACCGCACCGGCCATGATGCCAGCTAGGTTGAGCAGTTTCGCTTCGCGCGAGCGCAAAATGCGTAACGGAAAAATCGGAGTGGTGGCGCGGCGCTCGACCGGGATCAAAAGCGCAACGGCCGCAAGCCCTAAGGCCATCACGCCAAGCGCCCAAAGTTGCTCAGTACCGGTGGTCGCCGCAGACAGTCGTCCGATACCGGTCAAGGGCGCCCCCACTGCAACCGCCAGCACAAAGGCGCCTAGCCAATCTAGACTCGGCGCAGTGGTGCGCGTTGACCGTATGGTCGGAAAAAACCGCCACGTTGAATAGAGCGCCGTTAACGCCGCCACAGGCGTGATAAAAAAAGCAGCCCGCCAGCCTAAGGCTTCGGTGACGGCGCCACCCAGTACGGGGCCCAACCCGCTTGCCACCGCAAAACTCGAAGAGATTAAGACCATCCAGCGCACCCGCACGCGTGGATCCGGAAACAAATCGGCTGGAGCCGCAAAGGCGGTGGCCATCATCATGCCGCCCCCCAGGCCTTGAAACACCCTAAAGCAAATGAGTTGCCCCATGGTTTGGGCGACCCCGCACAGGACCGAGGCGATCGTGACAATGGCTAGCGCGGTCATGAGCAGGGGCTTGCGACCGAACAAGTCACCGAGCCTCCCAAAAATCATGATGCTCACTGCCGAGGCTAAAAAATATCCTGTTCCTACCCAAGCGTAGACGGCTATCCCATCAAGTGCCTGCGCCACTTCAGGCAACGAGGTACTGACAATGGTTGCGTCAAACGCCACCACCACGGCCGAGGCCGCGATGCCCGACATCGCCAGCAATAACTCGCGGCGCGACTTCGGCGCAACTTGCTCGGCTGGCGTCGAGGTTGGCGTCAAAGGTGGCGCAGCCGCTGCGGCTGAGTCGCTTGCGCTCAGCGGTGTTGACGGTTTCGTTGGGTCGGGGTGCTGCATCAGGCGACTTAGGGGTTAACGCTAATAGAGCAAGGATAGCACTCCCGAGCGGTGCGACTTCGTGGACAATACTCACGGCACGATGCAACGCGTGCTGCAGCGACTGAACATCGGCGTTAGCCGAGCAAAATCGGGCAGCAGTTCTTTGGGTATCGTAGGACAACATGACAAAAAAGAATAGCGGGCAGCCAGCGCTGCAAGCTCAGGAGACTGAAGTGAAAACAATCACACGTAATGCTGCGTTGAAGAATAAAAATGGCCAATCTAGTTTGACGGGAGCTTTTGCCTTGAGCTTGGTAGGGTTCGCGATCGTTTTTGGCTCGGGCTCGGCAGCGCAGGCTCAAACCGCAGATTGGCCCACCAAGTCCGTGCGAATTATTGTGCCGTACTCGCCTGGTGGCGGTACCGACATTATTTCGCGTCGCTTGGCGCAAGGTCTGGGGCCCGTTTTAAAGCAGAACGTCATTGTTGAAAACAAACCGGGCGCGAACGGTATTATTGGTACGGATTTGGCAGCAAAGGCAGAGCCCGATGGGCACACCTACGTGATGGTGGTGTCTACGCACCTCATCAACCCGTTGGTCATTAAAAATCTGCCTTACGACACCTTCAAAGACTTAATTGGTGTCACCGTGGTGGCTGACTCACCATTGATCTTTGTGACGTCGTCGCAGTTTCCGGCCAAAACGATGGCTGAGTTCACCAAAGCGATGCGCGCTAAGCCAGCTACCTATTCTTTTGGCAGCTCAGAGAACATGACTAAGCTGGTAGGCGCCATGTATGCCAACTCTGAAAAGCTTGACATGGTGAGCGTATCTTACAAAGGTGGCGCGCCTTTGATGACCGATGTCGTGTCAGGCGTAACGACGGTAGGCATCACTAGTATTTTGACCGCGCGTAACTTTTTGGATAGTGGCCGTTTGACTCCGCTTGCTGTGACCAGTGCGCAACGCTCGCCCGCAGTGCCGAACGTGCCCACCATGCAAGAGGCGGGTGTCAAAGATTTTGAGATCACACAAAGCTACGCGATGTATGCGCCTTCAAAAACGCCCAAGCATATTTTGAATGCTATGCAAAAAGCAGTGCATCAAGTTGCGATGTCGCCTGATATGAAAGCGGCGTTAGCTGATCAAGCGGCGTGGCCAGTCGCGCAGCCTGTTGATGAGTTCAACGAGCGCATTAAAAAAGAAGCTGCGTTTTTACAAGACCTGGCTAAGAGAATTAACTTGCAGGGTGACTGAGCTAGCAAGTTGAATGACTAGCGAGCCGCTGCTAAATGTTCAGTGGTTTCGCATTAGCAAGACTGCTGATTAAGATGGATATAGGTCGCTGCGTAGAGATGTCTTATTGATTGGACATGTGGCGCAGCGGGTTGCCATCCGGCAGCTAAAGTAAAAATTAAATATACATAGACGTAGTAGTAGGAGCAAAGATGTCAGTTGTTACGTTGTCGAAAGAACTACCCGCCCCGAAGGGTTGGGTACGCGCAGAGCTTGAGCAAGACTCGTCGTGGATCCGCCCACTCACCGCGCACGAAATCACCGATCTTGAAATGAGTTTGCGAAAGGTACTTGCCTTAGGCAAAGCTGAATTTGAATTATCCGCAGCGGATTTTGACTTAACCGAGTGCACGCGCGCGTTGCTCACAGAAGTGATGCAAGCGACACAAACTGGTTACGGTCTGTTCCTGGTGCGCGGGTTTCCGGTCGCCAACTGGAGCAAAGCCGATCTTCGTACCTTGTTCTGGTGCCTGGGTTTATGTTGTGGCGTACCAAGGCCGCAAGGCAAGCAAAGTCAGTACGTGTCTGACGTGACCAACACAGGTGGCACCTACCGTGGCGGCACAGGGCGTGGTTACAACACCAATTCAAAATTAGATTTTCATGCCGACGGCAGTGACATCGTTGGTTTGATGTGTTTGCAAACTGCCAAAAGCGGCGGCACCAGTTTGCTGTCGAGTTCATTGACGGCGTATACCGAAATGCAAAAGGTTCGGCCCGATTTAGCGAAGGTGTTAACCGAACCGTTTTATTTCAGTCGCCAGGGCGAACACGCGGCCGAAGAGCCTCCGTATTATTTGGCCTCAATCGTGGGCGAAAAAAACGGCCGCTTTGCGTGCCGGCATATTCGCAATCACATCATCGGCGCGCAACTCACGTTTACAGACGTGCCGCGCTTAACCGCGCAGCAAACTGAGGCGCTGGATATGTTTGATGCCTTGCTGGCGCGGCCCGACATTTGTTTTCATATGGAGCTTGAACCATGCGACATTCAGTTCGTGAATAACCACGTCACCTTGCACGCGCGCACTGAATATGAAGACCACCCCGAGCCCGAGCGCCGCCGTCATTTGCTGAGGCTATGGTTGTCTTTACCCCAGGCGCAAGCGTTGCCCGAAGCGTGGCGCATTGCGTATAAAGATGTTGATGCTCAGGCGTTACGTGGTGGGTTTAGAGGTGTTGGTATCACGGATGAGGTTCGTAGCTTTGAAAAACGCCTGTGCGCTGAGCATCAAATGGCGTTTAGGGTGTACGAGGATTATGAGGCGATGCTTAAGACTGCCTAAGCGAGTTTGAAAGGCTGGTGCAAGCTGATTGTTGTTCAATTTAATAGTACTAAAGTAGTCAGTTATCTTGGTATCAAAAACTGTAATTCACCGCCAAGTTTGATTAAGAATCAATCATGAACATCTACGAACAAAACCTCCCAAAGACAGCCGCCAATTACGCCGCTTTAACCCCGGTTGATTTTTTGTTGCGCGCCGCAGAGGTTTATCCAGACCGATTGGCAGTTGTGCATGGCAAGATCCGCCGCACTTGGTTGCAGACCTATCAGCGTGCACAACAACTCGCCCATGCCCTGCGTGCGTTAGGCGTGCAAAAGGGCGACACCATCACCGCGATGCTGCCCAACACCCCCGAGATGCTTGAGTGCCACTTTGGTGTGCCCGTGTTGGGGGCGGTGCTCAACGCGCTCAACACACGCTTAGATGCCGCAAGCCTGACCTATATGTTGAATCACGGCCGAGCCAAGGTTGTGATTGTGGATCGCGAATTTAGCAAGGTCATGAAAGAGGCGATCTTGAATGCCAGCGTCAAGCCCATCGTGATTGATGTCGATGACAGCGAGTACGACGGTGCAGGTGAGCGCATTGGTATGTATGAATACGAAGCATTGTTGGCGGGGCAAGCCAACGTTCAGCAAAATGATCCAATTACGTTTCAAGGCGACGAGTGGGACGCCATCGCACTGAATTACACCTCAGGCACCACCGGCGAGCCCAAGGGCGTGGTCTATCATCATCGCGGCGCTTACATGAACGCCGTGAGCAATATCCTTGAATGGGATCTGCCTTCACACCCCGTGTACTTGTGGACCTTGCCGATGTTCCATTGCAACGGCTGGTGCTTTCCGTGGGCGATTGCTGCGCGCGCCGGTGTCAACGTTTGCTTGCGTCGCGTCACGCCCGAATGCGTGTTTGGCGCTATCCGCGATTATGGTGTGACACACTACTGTGGCGCCCCGATCGTGCACAGTATGTTGGTCAATGCACCCGAGGCACTCAAACAAGACGGCATGAGCAAGCTTAACGGCCGCCGTGTCAAAGGCATGGTCGCAGGTGCCGCACCCTCGGCTACGCTCATCGAAGCAATGGACGCACTCGGCATCACCCTCACCCATGTGTATGGGCTGACTGAAGTGTATGGCCCCTGCACAGTATGTGCCCCACAGCAAGAATGGGACGATCTACCCGCCGCCGAACGCGCCGTGTATCACGCGCGGCAAGGCGTGCGCTATCACCTGCAAGGTGGGGCCGATGTCGTTAACCCCGAAACCAACGAACCCGTGCCCCGCGATGGCCAAACAATCGGCGAAATCGTCTTGCGCGGCAACATCTGCATGAAAGGCTATCTGGGCAACCCCAAAGCCACCGAAGCCGCGTTTGCCGGCGGCTGGTTTCACACCGGCGACCTGGGCGTGCGCTATCCCGACGGTTACATCAAGATCAAAGACCGTAGCAAAGACGTCATTATTTCGGGCGGTGAAAATATCTCGAGCATCGAAATCGAAGACGTCTTATACAAACACCCCGCCATCATGGCCGTTGCAGTCGTGGCCAAGCCCCACCCCAAGTGGGGCGAAACCCCCTGCGCGTTTATCGAGCTTAAGCCCGGCGCTCAAACCTCGGCCGAAGAGTTGATCAAACACTGCAAACAACACCTCGCCGGCTTCAAAGTACCGGGGGCCATTGAGTTCGGTGAACTGCCCAAAACCTCAACCGGCAAAATCCAAAAATTCGAACTCAGAGCAAGGTCAGGGGCCGTTAGCGCGATTGATGTTTAGTGGGATGAGCTGGCTTCAGTAGTAACACTCTGTTACTCATTCGTCGTATCGGTTTTGTCGTTTTTTTAATAAAATGAAACGCAAATCGAAACCTCCGAATGCATCGAAGCTGGCATTGGAACACTCCACAGCAGTCGTTCGGGTTTGCGTCGCTCCGCTCCCCACTGTTGTTAAAAATAGCTAATAACTCGATGACTCAACCGCTTGTTAAACATGACGATACCGACTGGTTAACAATCGAGCAGGCGGCTCAGTTAATGGGCCATAGCCGTCCTTACGTTGCGATGTTGATCGATGCAAACAAGCTCAAAGGAGGATCGGTTTCTGAAGTTGGACATCGAAGAGTGCCACGCTCTTACGTGCTTGCCTGGATCAAAAAAGCCAATAAAAAAAATAAGGCAGGTGATGCTAATTACAAGGCCGCTGCCCTCGAAGCTGGTATGTATGACATCCCTGAAGTGCAGGTTGTAAGAATAATCGCCAAAGGTAAGCGCCGCTATCAAGCCAAAAATTGCTCGCCTTAATGATTTAACATATACTGTTAATATCATTAAATGAGTTTAACGGTATATGTCAAATCTTTACGACCCCAAAGATAAAGGGTTTTCTGCGCAGATGAGCGCGGTCGACCGCTGTCAGGTTGTCATGTTGCGAGACTTGGCGGTGCTGGCCGCTGAAGGGCGCCTGATTTTGAAGGGTGGCATGGCAATGCGCGCCTCAGTGGGTGGCATGCGTTTGACCAAAGATGTTGATTTTGATCGTGGCGCAAGCCTGTCGACCGATGCCGCCAAAAGCTCGCTTAAAAAAGCGATGCTTGCAGGGGCTCAATCGGCAGGGCTGCGTTCTGCGCTGGTCGATGTACTCAAAGCCACGGATACCACCTTACGATTGCGCTTGTCAGGTGAAATCCCCGAGGGGGTTGTTAAGTTTGTGGTCGAGCTTTCTGGCCGCTCAGCGTTGCCGGCAGCATATCAACAACAGACCCGGATCTCTTGCCCGCCACGCTACGGCATCGCGCCTTTCAACATTAACGTGTACACACACAACATGTTGGCTGCGAGCAAGGTCTTAGCGGTGATGAGCCCCAACCGCAATGTCCCGCGCGATATTTACGATTTGCATGATCTTTTGGCGATGGATCCTGTAGACATCCTCGTTGCGCGTGTAGATATTGCAGAGCTAAAAGAGATTGCCAACACGGCGGTAGATAAACTCAGCCTTATCAATTACGACCAAGCAGTCTCCGAGTTGTTGCCCTTCATTGCGCCTGCCGAGCGCGCCAGTATCACCTCAGACGCTTGGGATCACATGACTTTGACTGTGGCTGAACAAATGCAGCGTTGGGCGCAGGCGGCGATCGAACAATGACAGCACCGTGGAAGTTAACCCTCGACAATGCATTACTAACTCGCAATGTGGATGTTTGGACAACCACACAACTGCTTGGTCAGGCCATGCTTGATCCAAACCCACCTTCAAAGCCAAGTTTTAATCGCTGGGTCGACGAGGCAGTCGAATCCGGCAAGCTACAACGGGTGCGTCGCGGCGTCTTTCTGAACTCGATGGGAAACCGCCGAGTTCACGCAGCAGCGGCCTCAACTTGCATTCGACGCAACGCCGTGCCTAGCTTGTCATGGGTGCTTGAGCAAGATTGGCTGCTTAATAATTTTGGAGACGTTGTTACCTGTACAGTGCCGATGGCGCCGGGTATCAATCTTATTAATGTTGCGTCAGTCAAAACCGAGCTCGGTTCGTTTCGCTTTCACACCTTGCCTAGGCGCATTCACGAACCAGATGCTCTGCCAGTCGAAGACTGGCGCGACAACCGTTTTGATTACCCGCGCGCGACCCCCGAAAAGGCCTTCGCTGATTGGCTGTATCTTGCGCGATCGCCGCGAAGCCGACTTAAACACCCTCCCTACGACCTTGAGTTTGCTCAACTGAATAAAAAGCGACTAGCTCGAATTATCAAAGCGCTAAGCCTCGAAGATGTCTATCAAGAGTGGGTCGAGAAAAAAAACCAATATGATCAAGATCCCGATGTTATTGCCAACGACTACACCGGAGAGGTGCCGAGGGTTAAGAAACCGAGCTAAGGGTAAAATCCCCTCAATAACTAAAAGTTAAAGGTCTGGCCCTGCATGGCCTATGTCTTAAGCGCTTTTCTGGTGTCTTTAGTGGTCTCACTGTTTCTAGTGAGGCAAGCCCGTTTGCGCCCGCGCTTTGGGGTTGATTCTGACACGACTGGGGTGCAAAAGTATCACGCCAATCCTGTCCCACGCGTGGGCGGTATCTCGATTTTATTAGGCATGATCCCCGTGTGCGCCATTGCTTACGAGCGCGACCCTGAGATTTTGCGTGATTTGCTGGTGTTGTTTGCCTGCGCCATGCCGGTGTTTTTGGGTGGGTTATGTGAAGACCTGTTCAGAAACGCTCGCGTCTTGGTCAGGTTGTTGCTCGCGATCGTCAGCGGTGCCTTGGTGTACTGGTGGTTTGGGGCTGCGGTCACCCGCATTGACGTCATCGGCTTTGATTCGCTGCTAAAAATCGCCGCCGTCTCAATGGTGTTTACCTCATTCACCATCGCCGGCGCAGCCAACGCGATCAACATTATCGATGGTTATAACGGCTTGGCAGCTGTGGTATCAGCCATGATTCTGGCCGGTTTAGGCTACGTTGCCTTTTACCTCGGCGATCGCCTGATTTTGGTCGCCGCGGTGGGTATGTTGGGTGCGATTGCTGGATTTTTGATCTGGAACTATCCCCGCGGTCTGATCTTTTTAGGCGATGGTGGGGCCTACTTTATTGGCTTCATGATCGGCACCTTGTCGGTCGTGATGCTGGCGCGCCACCCGCAAGTGTCGGCCTGGTTTCCATTATTACTGTGCATTTACCCCGTGTTTGAAACCCTGTTTTCAATCTACCGTAAAAAATTCGTACGCGGCAAATCGCCGGGCGCCCCCGATGGCGTGCATCTGCACATGCTGGTTTACAAGCGCCTGGTGCGCTGGGCCGTTGGCTCAACCGAGGCTCACCTCATTACCGAACGCAACGCCATGACCTCGCCCTACCTGTGGGTGTTGTCTTCACTGGCAATCATCCCAGCCGTATTATTTTGGCAGCACGAGATCCCGCTGATCATTTGCACCATCTTGTTTGCCACCAGTTACGTGATTTTGTACCGCACTCTGGTGCTGTTCAGAATGCCAAAGTGGATGGTTTTACAAAAGAAACGGCGTCGCTAAATGCGGGTGCTGCACGTCTTAAAGACGTTTTTTCCGGATACCTATGGTGGCATCGAGCAGGTGGTCCATACCATCGCCAGCCACACGACGCCGCTAGGTGTTGAAAATAAAGTGTTAGTGCTTACTCCCGGCAAGCCTCGCACAGATATTTCACCTGAAGGATATCAAATCGTCCGCTACAAGCGTGATTTGTATGTGGCTTCGACGGGGTTTTCAGTCAGTTTGCTGGCAAACTTTAAAAAAGAAACCGCCTGGGCCGATGTCCTGCATATGCATTTTCCGTGGCCGTATGCTGATCTTTGCTACGTGCTGTCGGGCATTAAAAAGCCAAGCCTGATCAGCTACCACTCTGATGTGGTGAACCAGGTGCAGCTCAATAAGCTTTACGCCCCGCTGCGTGATTTTTATCTGGGCAAGATGAGCAAGATTTATGCTGCCTCGCCCGGCATCATGCAATCAAGCCCCGTGCTGCAAAAGCACAAAGATAAGGTTCGCCTGATCACCTACGGCATCCAGCACTTTGAGGCGCACGCCGAAACCGACCCCGAAGTACTAGCCTGGCGCACACAGTTTGGCCCACGGTTCTTTTTGTTTTTGGGGGCGCTGCGCTATTACAAAGGCTTACACGTTTTACTTGAGGCCTTAAAAGGCCGCGACTACCCCACCGTGATTGTTGGCCGCGGCGATCAGCACGACGCTTTGGTTGCACAGGCCAAGCAGCTAGGTTTAACCAACCTGCACTTTGTGCCTGAAGTCACTAACGACGAAAAACGCAGCCTGATGCGCGCCGCCTATGGATTTGTTTTCCCATCGCATATGCCTTCAGAAGCCTTTGGCATCGTGTTGGCTGAAGCCGCCCAGCAGGGCACGCCGATGATTACCTGCGAGATCGGTACAGGTACTAGTTACGTCAATCTGGATGGCGTCACAGGCTTGGTGGTGCCGCCTTCTGATGCGCAAAGTTTTGGGCAGGCTTTGGATACGTTTTGGCAGCAGCCAGAGCAGGTGCAGATGTGGGGCCAACAGGCGCTGGTCAGGTACCAAGAGACCTTCAAGGCCGAGACCATGGCGCAGAAATATATGGCGGCTTATGGTGAGTTGTTGGCCGCGCCAGATCAGTCTCGTATTTGAACTTAACTCAGCCCAAGCCTGCAGCGCGCCTCGGCCACAGCCTGTACGAACGGCAGCCGACTTACTCCGGCTTGATGCATGACCTAAGTCGAGTTGGTTTAAAAAAATGTTAAAATTAACAAACTTTTAAACCAATTGCGAGAGCCCTTTTGTCTAGCAACACCAATGTTGGTCAGCGCATTTATCAAGCCCGACTTGCCGCTGGCTTAACACTCGCGGGCCTGGGCGCGGCCATTGGCGTGACGCACACAGCCATTCAAAAGTTTGAAAAGGGCTTGCTCATCCCTTCGTCAGCGCAGTTGCTTAAGCTTGCTCAGGCTTGTGGCATTCGGACAGAGTATTTTTTTCGAACAAGCCAAATTAGCCTCCAACAACCTCAGTTTCGTAAACACTCGAGTTTTGGCCAGGCCGCACAACAGGCGCTCGTGATTAAAGTATTGAATCAAGTCGAAAAGCGAGCTGAGTTGTTGGCCGCTTACGCACAATCGCCCTTGCCCGTGTTTAAACTCGTTGCTGGCCTGCCTCGCCACATCACAGATTTTGGCCAAATAGAGGCCGTGGCTACACAATTGCGCTCGGCTTGGCGCTTGGGTATGCAGCCAATCGTGGATCTCACCGCCATCCTTGAAAGTCAAGGCGTGCTTGTCATTCTGGTTGATGAAGAGCATGTCGGCTTTTCAGGTTTAACAGCAACCGCGCAAACGACTGATGGTCATACGTATCCGATTATTGCGATCTCTACCAAGTGGCCAGGCGATCGACAGCGCTTTACCTTAGCGCACGAGCTTGCCCATCTTGTATTTGCTAGCCGCCTTGATGCTTCCCTCAATCAAGAAAAAGCTTGTGACCGCTTTGCCGGAGCATTTCTTGCACCTCGCGAAACGGTGCTGACTTTGTTGGGCGCGCGTCGCCACGAAATCGAATGGCAAGAGATCTATGCCCTGAAACACGAATTTGGCTTATCGATGCTGGCCTGGCTTTGCCGCGCCAAACAATGCGAAATCATTTCAGATGCCACCTATCTTGCAATGCTCAAAACGTTTACCGCAAAGGGTTGGCGTAAACAAGAGCCAGGTCAACAGATCGCCCAAGAGGCCTCGCATTTGTTTCAGCACTTGGTGTACAGAGCCTTGGGCGAAAGATACATCACCGATGCCAAAGCCGCAGAATTATTGGGTATACCGTTGATGGCGTTTCACAAACAAAGACAGTTAGAACAAGTCGATGCTTCTGTTAATTAGTGATGCAAATATCCTAATTGACGTTGAGGCGGCAGAATTACTCGAAACCTTGTTCAAGTTGCCATATCAGTTTGCGATTCCGGATATCTTGTACGTCGAAGAAATCGAACCTAGCACGCCAGGCTTGGAACGGCTTGGGCTCAATGTGCTAGAGGTACGGCCAGACTTTATGTCGTATGCACTAAGCCTTTATGAACTTTACGGCAACAAGCCGAGCCATAACGATTATCTGGCTTTGGCACTTGCAAAGCAGCAAGACGCAGCATTACTTACCGGCGACCATAATTTAAAGATAGTCGCGCAAAAAGAGTCAGTTCAAGTCATGGGAACAATTTGGCTCTTGGTCGCAATGGTCAAGAATGGGTTGCTTAGCGTAAAAAAAGCCCTTGAAGCGCTAAAAAAAATGAAGCAACGCAGTCGTCGGCTCCCGTGGGCTGAGGCAGAACAATTGTTGCTATCGCTGAACAAAAAAGGTGGATGATAAAGATTTGATCAGCTGCAGGGGTGCTTCAAACTCTGTCACGTGCGCACGAGCCTGCCTTTATAAATCAATTTGCCAGTGCTGAGTGTGGCTCTATGCAAAATCAAATCTTCTAAAGGTGTGAGGTCTCTGCTAACAATTTCACCGTTCGGCCTTGTATCAGGCGTTGTGTTTGAAGTCTTAAAAAAAGGCTCGTTAGTGCAACTGGGAGTATGTAGATGTGTGTCGGCCACGCTGAAAGATTCGACGGTGGGGTGAGCCATCAACGAGGTATCTAAAGTATTCATTTCACAAGTGCCTGAGAGTTTGATTTGCAGTTTAAAAGCTGGACAGAATTTTACTCAGAGAACGAACATCTTGAATGATAACGGTGAGACGAAAATGTCCTTGTTACAAAGCCCCCTTGTAACAAAGTGTAAAAGTTAGCGTTCTGCCTCCTCACGCCATTGAAGTCCTTCGTCGAATATGTTTCACTGCGTCTCCCCGCCGCAATGGTGACTCGCGTTCAGCATCCACACCCTATGTCGACTCAACCTCAAACCCAGTGCTCACAACTTCTTTCTCAAGTTAACGCGCGCGTCAAAGCTGGCGGGCCGTATCTTGACTCAACTAGCTTTGAAGTGCGTCGCTTAATTTGTGAGGCGCAAAAAATCACGGGTGATGCGTATCAAGCGATCGAACGTTTTATTACCTTGGGTGCCATCCATCACCTTTGCGGCAACGAAGCTGAGATGCGGAATAACTTTTCTTGCGCCGCCAAACTAGATCGCTCACCGCGCACGGCCGCATCCTATTGCGCGGCCTTGATCAACATGGGCTTCATTTCTGAAGCACAAAAAGAGTTTGCTAAGGCTGCTCGCCCAGAGTTGGGTTGGCTGACGAGTATCGATAGCCTTGGTTTTTGGTCGATGGCGATTTCGCCACTAAACGACTTTTATGCAGCGGCGCAGAGTATGAAAATTGCCGAGCTGTCAGCAAAACATGTTGAAGACGCCAAACGGATTAAAAAGATTTTTCAAGAAGCTAATGTCACCGATGAAATAGTCGGTCAAATGCTTGACGATGCGGGCGAAATTTTGCGTGAGCGCCGTTTAATGTGCTGCGAGCATTTCGAAAAGGATCTATATATCTATGACGGCCCATACGATGAGCACTTTGTTTCCATAAGATGGAGGGTGCCCGTATTTGTGGATGAGGCGTCAGATATGAGCTTTGAGTTCATTAACCGCATCATCGACCGCTTCGAAAAAATGCCGGCGTGCATCGGCTTCAGTTTTACAGGAGCCCAGCGCCGATGAGCATTACTCCGAAGCAGTTACTCGAGTTCTCGCAAGCTTTGAATACGGTCAATGCAAGCGAGGTCGCAAGGCGTTGTGCCATCGGGCGCTCCTATTACGCGGCATTTCATTTGGCGAAAGAATTTCATGCGACGCTAAGTCAACCTGGTAGAGTTGTTAGTAGTCGCGCTGGTGTCCATGAAAAGTTGTATCAACGGCTTGAAAATCCGACCATTAGTCGAGCTGACCCCAGGCACCTCATTTCAAGGCGAGTCGCTGCGATTGCCAGACAAATCAAAAACGCGAGAACAAAGGCTGACTACGAGCTAGGGCTAACGGTTGATCTTGAAATGGCTGACGAGGCGATCGACCATACTTTAAAATTGAAAGCACTCGTCGAATCGCACGGTAAGGCGACCCTTAGCGCCCTAAAACCTCTTGATACACACCAACCGTCGTAGCCGCACACGCTTGCCAGTTAAACGACTGAGCTCTTACCAACCCGCGCTGCTTCAGATCATTCGCCAAGGCTTCATCACCAATCACGCGCGTCATTGCTGCGCTTAACGCGGCAATATCTAGCGGATCAACTGTTAATGCAGCATCACCGGTCACTTCAGGCAAAGACGTAGTGTTAGAAGTCACCACCGGCACCTGAGCGGCAAAGGCTTCAAGCACCGGCAAGCCAAAGCCTTCTGCTAACGAGGCAAACACCAGTGCGCTGGCTGATTTCACAACGGCTAATAAATCGGCCTCTGGTACATGCTGCAACCAACGCACAGCGCCTGAGCTTGTGTCTTCATCAATCATTTTCAAAACGGCTTCGCACTTCCAGCCCGCACGGCCAACAATCACGAGTGGTACGCGTTGACGTTCAGTTAGCGGCATCGAACGATGCGCCAAAATCGCGCCTTCGATATTTTTGCGAGGCTGCAAAGTGCCAACAGAAATAAAGAAGTGCTCGGGCAACGCGTAGCGCGCGCGCACTTGCGCAAACTCTGCGGCAGGAACTTCACGAAACCAACGCTTGTCGACCCCTAGTGGGATCACGCTAATCTTGTTGAGTGAGATCCCTGTCCATTTTGCGAGTTCAAGTTTTGAGTATTCAGAAATCGTAATGATCTGGTCGGCCCAGTGTGCGGCTCGAACCCAAAGTGCGTTTTTTAAACCACGATGCTTGCCGCGTGACCAGTGGGGGTGCGACAACGGGATTGCATCCATCAACGTGGCCACTAACGGCACGGGGCTGCATTTTGGTACGTAATGATCGGTGGCGTGAATCAGGTCAACTTTTTGGTTTAAGCGATTGATGCCAAAAAAGTTCAAGCCTATTGCTGCTGACCACGCTGCGTTTAGCGGATAACGACCGAGCGTGATGCCCGATCTGTCAGCAGAATCGGCCGCGCTGCGCTTTGTCTCGAGCGCCGGTGCGTCTAGATTGCGATTGGATGACAAGCCACTTTCGTCATCGATTTCCGTCTGCTCTGAAGGTGCGCTGCGTGCGGCGCGATCCAACTCACGTAAAACCTCACCCGCCACCGCCTGCCCAAAAGCAAACGGTACCAACGACAAATCATCGCGCAGACTAAACTGGCGCAACATTTCAAGGGTGTAGTTACCGATGCCATCAGAGCCGCCCCCTGCAATACCTTTGCATAGGGCTGTCACACCGAACCCCACGCGCATCATGGCTGGATGGGGGGTAAAGCTTGTGTCGAAGTTGTTACGGTGCTGCCAGCAAGCGAGCCAGAGCCACCCGCCGTGGCCAGCTCTTGTTGCGCAGCCTCAATCATCCACGCCAAGGTTTCACGCAACCGCTTGGGCTGCCAATTGGGCACAAAGGTTTTCAAAAGCGTCGTGTCGCCACCCAGCTTCAGTACCTCGTTGGCGCGCACAAACAGTGGGTTGACGCGGGCCTCTAGCGAATGCCCGGTTAGCTCAGTCGCCAGCGCCAGTGCCTCTTTAAGCGACACCAAATTGCTAGAACAGACGTTCACGATCTGACCAATTGGCGCCGCCTCAAGCAACAGGCGATAGGCTTTCACCACATCGCGTACGTCATTGAATTCGCGCCACACATCCATGTTGCCTAAATCAAGCGTCGGTTGCTTACGCACAAAATGCGACACGATCTTTGGGATCAAAAAGCTTTCTGACTGACCAATGCCGGTGTAATTAAACGGCCGCGCCATCACCACCGGCACCCTGGGCAACCAGAGCTTTGCCATGTATTCCATGGCCAGTTTGCTGACGGCATAGTCGTTAGCCGGGTTGACCGGGTTGGCTTCGCTGAGCAAACCACCTTGCAAATTGCCGTACACGTTGGCGCTACTGGCTAATAGCACGCACTTTAATTGCGCAGAAA
>CAMDEF010000027.1 GCA_945895265.1 Bordetella parapertussis
AACGCAATCCCAAAGCCCTCAATATCAACGTGCAAGAATCCCCGCGCCACATTAGACTATGTGTATTACGGAGATTCTAATTGTCGAGTCTTGACTAGCGTCAATCAACTCAGACTTGGCAAAGAGTCAATCAAAAAAATACGCCTCGGCGTACAGGAGATTCGTTTTGCAACCGACAAATTTGACTGACCCAACCTATTTTCACAAAGTAGTCGACTGCCAGTACGCATGCCCAGCACACACCCCCGTCCCTGAATACATCCGCTTAATCGGCCAAGGTCGCTATACCGACGCCTACATGGTGAACTGGGTCTCGAATGTGTTTCCGGGCGTGTTGGGCCGCACCTGTGATCGCCCGTGCGAACCCGCCTGCCGACGTGGTCGCGTTGAAGAAAACAATGGTGAGAAACCAGAACCAGTTGCGATCTGTCGTCTTAAACGTGTCGCAGCTGACAATAAAAGCGATATTAAAAGTCGCATGCCTAGCATCGCCGCACCCAATGGCAAAAGAATTGCCTGCGTGGGTGCCGGCCCCGCCTCATTAACTGTCGCGCGCGATCTTCTACCGCTTGGCTACCAAGTCACCGTGTTTGACGGCGAGACAAAAGCCGGCGGCTTCATTCGCTCACAGATTCCACGCTTTCGCTTACCTGAATCCGTCATTGATGAAGAAACCGATTACATCCTTGAAATGGGCGTTGACTTTAGAGCAGGTCAGCGAGTCGAGTCACTCAGTGGCTTGATGGCCGAAGGCTATGACGCTGTGTTTGTAGGTTGTGGCGCACCGCGCGGGCGCGACCTCGACGTGCCTGGGCGTAAAGAAGCCGCCGCCAATATTCACATCGGTATCGACTGGTTAGCCTCGGTGTCGTTTGGCCATATCACCAGCGTGGGCAAGCGCGTCATCGTCTTAGGTGGCGGTAACACCGCAATGGATTGCTGTCGCTCGTCACGTCGCTTAGGCGGCACTGACGTCAAAGTGATCGTACGCAGCGGTTTCGATGAGATGAAAGCCTCGCCCTGGGAAAAAGAAGACACTATCCACGAAGGTATACCGATCATCAACTTTCATGTGCCTAAAAGCTTTGAGCACCAAGACGGCAAGCTTATCGGCATGACCTTCGAAGTGGTCGAAGCTCAATACGACGACAAAGGCCGCCGCAACTTGGTGCCCACCGGTCAACCTGATGTATTTTTTGAGTGCGACACTGTGCTGTTAGCAGTCGGCCAAGAAAACGCGTTTCCGTGGATTGACGAAGCCAGTGGTGTTGATTTCAATAAATGGGGTCAGCCAGTCTTAGGCAACGATTCATTTCAATCAACCTCACAGCCGAGCGTATTTTTTGGTGGCGATGCAGCCTTTGGCCCAAAAAATATTATTACCGCTGTGGCACATGGGCACGAGGCCGCCGTTTCAATTGATCGCTTCTTGAACAATGAAGATACCGAGAAACGCCCCGCCCCCACCACGAATTTAATGTCGCAAAAAATGGGCATCCACGAGTGGAGCTATCAAAACGATGTCTCGAATGACACTCGCTTTAAAGTGCCATGGGCTGAATCTGAAAAAGCGCTCGCCAACATTCGTGTTGAGGTTGAGCTAGGCTTTGATGCGGCAACCGCATTCAAAGAGGCCAGTCGCTGCCTGAACTGCGACGTACAAACTGTGTTCAATGCCAAGACCTGTATTGAATGTGATGCCTGTACTGACATCTGCCCCACTGACTGCATTACCTTTACACAAAACGGCGAAGAGCAAGAGCTCAGAACGCGTCTGCGAGCCCCTGCTCTTGAACTTACACAAGACCTCTACGTGTCGACCGATTTGAAATCGGGTCGCGTGATGGTGAAAGATGAGGATGTGTGCCTGCACTGCGGCTTATGCGCCGAACGTTGCCCAACCGGTGCGTGGGATATGCAAAAGTTTTTATTGACGACTACCACTGCTGGACCGCTTGCTCGCGATCAACAGGCAAACGGTTCAATTCTGGAGTCTGTATGAAGCCGATCGAAGCCATTAACGACTTTGTCATTAAATTTGCCAACGTAAACGGCTCGGGTTCGGCCTCGGCTAACGAACTGTTTGCTAAAGCGATTTTGCGTATGGGCGTGCCGGTCAGCCCACGTAATATTTTTCCGAGCAATATTCAAGGCCTGCCGACTTGGTACGAAGCCCGGGTATGCGAAAAAGGCTACCTAGGCCGTCGCGGTGGCGTAGACCTAATGGTTGCCATGAACCCGCAAACCTGGGACGCCGATATTGCCGAAATCGAGCCCGGTGGCTACTTGTTTTATGACTCAACTCGGCCAATCCCAGAATCAAAGTTTCGTCCAGATATCAATATTATTGGTATCCCACTCACTGAGATTAGCAACGCCACCTATACCGACCCACGGCAACGCCAACTGTTTAAGAACATTATTTATGTTGGTGCGTTGTCGATGTTACTGGCGGTTGATGCAGAGGTGTTTGAAAAACTGTTTGCTGAGCAATACAAAGGTAAAGAAGCCCTGCTCGACTCAAATATTCGCGCTCTGCACTTGGGCCGTGACTATGTGACAAAAAACATGAAGGCGCCCCTTGGTATTCGTGTGCAAAAGGCAGACAAGGTTGGTGATCAGATTTTTATCGACGGCAACAGTGCCGCGGCGCTTGGCTGCGTCTATGGTGGCGCCACCGTTGCAGCCTGGTACCCCATTACGCCCTCGTCTTCTGTCCCTGAGGCCTTTCAAAAATATTGCGACAAGTACCGCACAGATCCCAGTACAGGTTTGAATCGCTTTGCGATTGTGCAAGCGGAAGACGAGCTTGCCTCAATCGGCATGGTGGTGGGGGCCGGCTGGAACGGCGCGCGCGCCTTTACTGCAACCTCGGGTCCTGGCATCTCGCTGATGGCTGAGTTCATCGGATTGGCTTACTTCGCCGAGATTCCAGTCACGATTATCGATGTGCAGCGCGGTGGCCCCTCAACCGGGATGCCGACCCGCACACAACAATCTGACCTGTTAGCTTGTGCCTACGCGTCGCACGGCGACACCAAGCATGTAATGCTCTTGCCTGAAGATCCTTACGAATGTTTTGAGTTTGGTGCCGTTGCACTGGATTTGGCTGATCGACTACAAACACCAATCTTTTTCATGACCGATCTAGACATCGGCATGAATCAGCGCCTGTCAAAACCCTTTGTGTGGGATGACGCCCGCACCTACGATCGCGGTAAGGTCATGACGGCCGAAGAACTTGAGGCGGGCAAAGACTTTGGTCGCTATAAAGATGTTGATGGTGACGGTATTGCTTGGCGCACATTGCCCGGCACCCATCCTACCAAGGGCGCGTACTTTACCCGCGGCACGACACGCGACCCCTACGCTCGCTACTCAGAACGTGGCCCAGATTACATCTACAACATGGAAAGGCTGCTACGTAAGTTTGCAACCGCCGCAGAGATGGTACCTCAGCCGCTATTCGACAAGGCACCTAAAAAGACCAAGTTAGGCGTGATCTACTTTGGCTCGACCAGCCCTGCGATGAAAGAAGGCTTAGACATTTTGAACGCCGAAGGGATTCACCTAGACTCGATGCGTCTCAGAGCGTTTCCGTTTCCGGCTTCGGTCGAGGCGTTCATTGCCGAGCACGAGCAAGTATACGTCGTTGAGCAGAACCGCGATGCACAAATGCATTCGATCTTAGTCAATGAACTGTCAATCGACCCAGCCAAAATGATCAAAGTGCTGCATTACGATGGCACACCGATTACTGCGCGCTTCATCACCGACTATATTCGCGCGCACCTGAAGGCTGGTGCCTCAGCTACGTCAAAAACCAAAAAACAAAAGGAAGTGGCATGACCTACATCACCAAGCCCGCGCTGCACCACCCTAGCCTCACTCAAAATAAAGTCGGCTACACGCGTCGCGACTATGAAGGACGCGTCTCGACGCTCTGCGCTGGCTGCGGTCATGATTCGATTTCAGCGGCGATTGTTCAGGCCTGCTGGGAACTCGACATCGAGCCCCATCGCGTAGCAAAACTATCAGGTATTGGTTGCAGTTCGAAGACCCCTGATTATTTTTTAGGTGCTTCACACGGCTTTAACACCGTGCACGGCCGGATGCCTTCAGTCTTGACCGGTGCCAATCTTGCCAACCGCGAACTGATTTATTTAGGCGTGTCGGGTGATGGCGATTCAGCCTCAATCGGTTTAGGTCAGTTTGCAAATGCGATGCGTCGCGGTGTGAGCATGGCTTACATTGTCGAAAACAACGGTGTGTATGGTTTAACCAAAGGCCAGTTTTCAGCGACTGCCGACAAAGGTTCAAAAAGCAAAAAAGGCGTCGTTAACAATGACAGCCCGATCGACTTAGTGGGGCTAGCCTTACAGCTAGGTGCCACTTATGTTGGCCGCAGTTTCTCGGGCGATAAAGACCAACTCGTGCCCTTGATCAAGGGTGCAATTGGACACGGTGGCGCAGCCTTTATCGACGTGATCAGCCCCTGCATTGCGTTTAATAACCATAGCGGCAGCACCAAGAGCTACGACTACGTGCGCGAACACAACGAAGCGGTCAGTCGCATCGACTTTTTCACCTCGCGCGACGAAATCGTCACGCAGTATGAACCTGGTGAGGTCGTTGAGGTAGAACAGCACGATGGCAAGACGCTACGCCTGCGTAAACTACATAACGACTACGATCCTTCAGACCGTTATGGAGCACTGAGCTATATCAACGAACATCAAGCGCGCGGCGAAGTCGTGACTGGGTTGCTGTACTTAGATCCAGACGCAACTGACCTGCATGCTTCGCTTAATACTAGCGATACGCCGTTAGCAGCGTTTGACTCAAAACAACTTTGCCCGGGCGCTGAGGCACTGAAAAAGCTCAACGCATCGCTGCGTTAAGGCGCTCAAACTTGTAGTGATAGAACGCCTGAAAGTCGAGAAGCCGATCCGTACGATCGCAATCGGTCGTTCGAACTGGTTGTTTGCAGGATCGCTGCGTGGCGCACAACGTGCGAGCGCAGCCATTCTTTGACTCACTTCGTCTCGGTGAATTCCCCAGACACTGACTTTACTCCTCGAGCAGGCTTCTTAGCATCCAGGCGGTTTTCTCATGGATATCTTGTCGTTGAGTCAGCAGATCAGCAGTAGGTTGATCATTTGCGTTTTCAACCAAAGGGAAAAGTTTGCGAGCAGTTCTTGCTGTTGCTTCTTGAGCTTTGACTAGATGCTTCACCATATCCATTGCCTTGGGAGTTCCGTCAACTTCCTTAATTGAGGTTAGCTTTGAGAACTCTTTATACGTACCTGGTGCTGGCTCTCCAAGCGCCCTTATTCGCTCTGCGATTAAATCAAGTGCGGCCCACTGCTCTGTATATTGAGCCATGAACATAGTGTGAAGAGTATTAAACATTGGACCCTTCACATTCCAATGAAAGTTGTGTGTCATCAAATATAAGGAATAGCTGTCGGCTAAAAGCTCTGACAATCCTTTCGCGATGGCTTTTCGATCCTTTTCGCTAATACCAATATCTATTTTTGTGCTCATTTTATACCCCTGTTTTTTTAAAATCATGACCTTGTGAACTGACTCATCAAACCATCATGCGCCATGATGTGACTAAAAGATATGATGGTGTTGTCACCCCCAGTTATCCTAAGTGAACATATCTGCGTTCATGACCTTGGTCCATGCTTTGACAAAATCCCGAACAAACTTTTCTTGAGAATCGTCTTGTGCATAGACTTCGGCATAAGAGCGCAAAATGGAGTTAGAGCCAAACACCAAATCAACACGTGTGGCCGTCCATCTCACCGCGCCTGTCTTGCGATCACGTACTTCATACTTATTTTCACCAACATGCTTCCACAGGTAGCGCATATCGGTCAGATTGACAAAGAAGTCGTTGCTTAATACCCCCTCACGATCCGTGAATACGCCATCCTTTGCTCCGCCGTAGTTAGTCCCCAGCACACGCATGCCGCCAACCAAGATCGTCATCTCGTTTGCTGTTAAACCCATGAGTTGGGTGCGATCCAGCATTAACTCTTCTGCTGATACCGCATAGTCTTGTTTTAACCAATTGCGGTACCCATCATGAAGTGGCTCTAACACGGCAAACGAATCTATCTCTGTCATTGCCTGAGTCGCATCGCCGCGACCGGGCATAAAGGGCACGGTGATTGGATAGCCACCCGCATCAGCTGCCTTTTCTATAGCCGCAGTGCCGCCAAGCACGATCAGATCAGCGATGCTGACCTTTTTGCTCAGGCCAGCTTGTATACCGGCGAACGTACTCAAGACTTTTTCCAAGCGTGTAGGCTCATTACCAACCCAGCCTTTTTGTGGCGCTAGGCGAATGCGGGCACCGTTAGCGCCGCCGCGATAGTCCGAGGAGCGGAATGTGCGTGCGCTGTCCCAAGCCGTACTCACCAAGTCTCCAATACTCAGACCGCTATTGAGGATGGTCTTCTTGAGATCAGCAATTTCGCTGCTGTTTAAGGTGTAATCGACCGCAGGAATCGGATCTTGCCAGATGAGGTCTTCCTTTGGCACATCAGGACCCAAATAACGTGTCTTAGGACCTAAGTCACGATGCGTTAATTTGAACCAGGCACGTGCAAATACCTCAGAAAAATACGCGGGGTCTTGATAGAAGCGCTCAGAAATCGCGCGGTAAATTGGATCTTTAATCATGGCCATATCTGCATCGGTCATGATGGGGTTGTATTGAATCGACGGATCTTCTACATCGACAGGTTTATCTTCGGGCTTAATGTTGATTGGCTCCCACTGCCATGCTCCAGCTGGGCTCTTTTTTAACTCCCAATCGTAAGTAAACAGCAAATAGAAATACCCGTTATCCCATTTTGTGGGGTGAGTCGTCCATGCGCCTTCAATGCCGCTCGACACAGTGTCACGCCCAACGCCAGTACCATTGCGGTTGTGCCAACCTAGGCCTTGCTCATCTATGTTGGCACCTTCTGGGGCGGGGCCGATTCGCTCAACATTACCATTGCCGTGACATTTACCAACAGTGTGGCCACCGGCAGTCAAGGCAACAGTCTCTTCATCGTTCATCGCCATGCGCGCAAAGGTGAGGCGCACATCTTTAGCTGTTTTGAGTGGATCAGGCTTGCCATCCACGCCTTCTGGATTAACGTAGATTAAACCCATTTGAACTGCAGCCAACGGGTTATCCAGCGGCTCGCTTTGGTCTTCGCTCATGCGATCGGAATTTTTAGCCAACCACTCTTTTTCTGAGCCCCAGTAAATATCAATTTCTGGATGCCAAATATCGGCTCGGCCACCAGCGAACCCGAAAGTCTTTAGGCCCATCGATTCATAGGCCATATTGCCTGCCAAAATAATCAAATCAGCCCATGACAGTTTATTGCCATATTTCTTTTTAATCGGCCAGAGTAGGCGACGTGCCTTATCCAAGTTGACGTTATCAGGCCAGCTATTGATCGGCGCAAAGCGCTGATTACCAGTGCCTGCGCCACCACGACCATCGGCAATACGGTAGGTGCCCGCGGCATGCCATGCCATGCGTATCATTAACCCGCCATAGTGACCCCAATCGGCTGGCCACCAATCTTGACTGTCGGTCATCAGCGCATGTAAATCTTTTTTAACGGCTTTGAGATCAAGCTTCTTAAATTCCTCAGCGTAATTAAAGCCAGGGCCCATCGGATCTGTTTTGCTGTCGTGCTGATGCAAAATATCGAGGTTGAGTGCGTTTGGCCACCAAGTCATATTGGCAGTGCTCATGACGGTTGCGCCGCCGTGCATGACGGGGCACTTGCCTGCTGAAGATGTTTTATTTTTCATGATGGATTGCCTTATGGTGCTGATTGAATGAACGAGCTTGGCCTAAGTGAGCTAGCGGGCAAACGATTTTTCGTCTGTACAGATACCAACGATGAGCAGCCTGAATCGACACCCGCGCTTGGCGGGCTGTACTAACCTGACAAACCCGCTTGCTATTTTTTAGCAACCTTCAGCGGGCAGGTATTGACCCCAAACAACTTATACGCCCCGCAAAAGCTGAATACGCCCGTGGCGAGCACCACAACACCTAACCAGCCCCAAGGCCCAACCGTTCCGGTCGCCGCTAAAATAATCAAGAGCAAACCTACTGCGATACGTAAAACACGATCGATACCGCCAACGTTATGTTTCATGATTTTTCCTTTGTCTTGCAACTGCGGTTAAAAAACAAGGCTAGCGAAATTTTCAAAGCACGTTAAGAGGAATCTTGACATAGGCCACGCCATTACTCTCTTTGGGCGGCAACTCGCCAGCCCGAATGTTGATTTGCACAGCAGGTAAGATCAAGACTGGCATGGCAAGCGTTGCATCACGCTTGGTGCGCATCTCAATAAACTGTGCTTCGGTCACGCCCTCATGTATGTGAACATTGTTTGCACGCTGCTCAGCGACCGTAGTTTCAAATTGAATCGCGCGATCAGTTGGTGGGTAGTCGTGACACATAAACAAACGCGTCTCGGGCGGCAGACTCAATATTTTTTTCACTGAGTGGTACAGCGTAGCCGCATCGCCTCCAGGAAAATCACAACGCGCCGTACCAACATCAGGCATAAACATCGTATCGCCCACGAAGACGGCATCGCCAAATTGATAGGCGACACACGCGGGGGTGTGGCCCGGTACAAAAACTGTGTGACCCACCAACTGGCCAACCGCGATTTCAGCACCGTCGGCTAACAGTACATCAAACTGCGAACCATCTTGCTTAAAAGACGGCTCAAGATTAAAGATTCCAGCAAACACCGTTTGCACACCGGTAATGTGCTCTCCAATCGCCAGTTTGCCACCCAATTGTTGCTTGAGATACGACCCTGCAGAGAGATGATCCGCATGTGCATGCGTCTCTAAAATCCATTGAACCGTCAGGTTCTGCTCTTTGACAAAGGCGATTACCTTATCTGCACTCGAATGACTGGTGCGACCAGACTTTGGATCGTAGTCAAGCACTGGATCAATAATCGCGCACGCGGATCCGGGCTTTTCGTACACCACGTACGTCACTGTCCAAGTATTAGCGTCAAAAATGCCGTGCACGATTGGTGTGACCGAAGATCTTGCTTGCTGCCCCATGAGCTTTCCTTAAAAACATTGCAAAATTAGTTTGTACTGTGATAATATATCATTTAATAAATTATATATAGATATTTTATTATGACAACCCTTGATGTATCTCAACAGTTATCGCCGCCATCGGGCGCAATCGAACTACAGGTGATGCAGGCCTCGGCTGCTCAGGCCTGCCGTTTTCTGAAGGTCTTGGCCAACCCTGATCGGCTCTTGATCCTCTGTCAACTGGCGCAAGGCGAACGGCGAGTGGGTGAACTCGAAGAGTTACTCGGTATCGTGCAACCCACTCTTTCACAGCAGTTAACCGTGCTACGCGACGAGCAGCTGGTAAGCACCCGGCGCGAAGGCAAAAACATTTACTACCAATTCTCTAGCTCACCGGCCATGGCCGTCATGAAAGTTCTTTACGCAGAGTTCTGTAATCACACAGAGGTTCAGCAATGACAATTGACTGGTCGCACTTCACACCTTGGGCCTCGCTGTCGGGCGGGATCTTACTGGGGCTCGCCTCGGCGTTGTTTATTTTGCTCAATGGTCGCATCTTGGGTATCAGCGGCATTCTTGGTGGCCTCATCCCACCCAAGCGACACGAAACAATTTGGCGCCTCGCTTTTCTCGCAGGGCTATCCTCATCGCCCTGGATCTACAAGGCCTTAGCGCCAGCCAGCCTCCTTACCGCCCCCCGCATCGATGCGGGTGTGCTCTTACTAATCGTCGCGGGGCTACTCGTGGGCCTTGGTACCCGCTATGGCTCGGGCTGTACCAGTGGACACGGCGTATGCGGCTTAGCGCGGCTGTCGCCACGCTCTTTAATTGCCACCCTAACCTTTATGGCGGCAGGATTTGCCGTCGTGTTTATTGCACGCCACCTACTTTAAGGGATATGTCATGCATCGCCTCAGTGAATTTATCGTTGGACTCCTGTTTGGTTTGGGCCTTATGCTGTCGGGCATGACCGACCCAGGCAAAGTATTAGGCTTTTTGGATCTGTTTGGCCAATGGGATCCCTCGCTCGCGTTTGTGATGGGGGGGGCAATTTTGGTCGGCTTTTTTGCGTTCGCAGTTGCTAAAAAACGTACGAGTAGTTTTTTAGGTGGCGCTCTAAGCCTGCCCAAGTCAAACGTGATCGATAAGCGACTTGTGATCGGTAGCCTGCTGTTTGGTGCGGGCTGGGGCTTAGCCGGTTTTTGCCCCGGCCCTGCCTTGGTATCGATGGCTTCGGGTCAAGCGCAGGCGCTGATCTTCGTGGCTGCAATGGTGGTCGGAATGATCGGCTTTGAGCTGATCGAGCGAAAGCCTTAACGCAAACTGCACTGCGCTGCGCTGCAGCATTGAAAGTTTCAGACTCGCCACACCTCTGAACAAAAAACGGCTAAGAGCGTGTTTTAATTGTCAGCTTATGAGTGCCGCTAACAGTGCTCTAACATTTCGCCATCACGGGCGAAGTTTCACACAAGAAAAGATGAACACACCACATAAGCTGTTTAATAAGAATTTGGTTCTTCTGATTGTTTGCCAAGGCATCTTTCTCACCAACAACATCACCTTCATTGCGATCAACGGCTTAGTCGGCTTAAGCCTGACCAATATCGCCTGGATCGCAACCCTACCGATCATGGGCTATGTAGTCGGCGGTGCACTTGCAACATCAATCGTTGCAAAATATCAAAAGAAACTTGGTCGAAAAAAATCTTTTCAGACTGGCTTGATTGTTGCCATACTGTCCTCTCTCGTCTGTGCCTATGCGGCCTACTCTAAAAACTTCTGGATCCTGGTGGCGGGTACCGTCTTCGCGGGTTATTACAGTGCCAACGGACAACTCTACCGCTTTGCCGCTGCTGAACTCACGCACAGCAGCCTGCGTGAAAAAGCTGTGTCCTGGGTATTGGCTGGCGGTATTCTGGGTGCAATCATCGGCCCCAATCTTGCCAACTGGACACGCAACAGTTTTGACACACCCTTTTTAGGCGCCTATCTCACACTCACCGTGGCAGGTTTCTTGGGGTTAGCCGTGATGCACTTCATTCAGTTCCCGGATGAAACTGAAGTCAAAAAAGAATTGCCACCCGGGCGCCCTCTTTCTGAGATTTTGCGTCAACCGGTTTTTGTCGTTGCGGTGATTGGCTCAGCGCTTGGTTATGGCGTCATGAATATGTTGATGGCCGCCACCCCCTTGGCCATGCAAATGTGCGGCCTGCCTTTCTCTGACACGGCTTTGGTGCTTGAGTGGCACGTGATCGGCATGTTTGCACCTGGCTTTTTTACCGGGTCACTGATCAAAAAATATGGCACAACCAATATGATGGGTTTGGGCGTCGTACTCAACGTCGTCTGTATTGGCATCGCGCTCATGGGCGTCGATGTTTATCACTTTTTGTTGGCGTCCTTCATTCTGGGCGTTGGTTGGAACTTTCTGTTCACCTCTGCCACCACCTTGGCACTAACAGCCTACCGTCCTGAAGAAAAAGATAAAGCACAAGGGGCGATCAATTTCTTTGTGTTCACAACCATGGCGATCACCTCGTTTGGCTCTGGCGCGTTAGTCACCACAAATGGTTGGTCGTTCTTAAATGCAGGGTCGTTAGTGCCCGTTGTGATTACAGGTGCTGCACTGTTTTGGCTGACACGCACCAAAAAGAAAGCTGCGTGAACTAACCAAGACCCGTCAACGAGTCTGAACACTCGATAGACTCAAAACAAACGCCAAGATTCTTTGACCGAATCTTGGCGTTTTTTACGGCACTGATTTTTTCTCACCCACTTGCCAAAGTCAGCGCAAGTATTATTCGAGCGACTCCTGGAATCTTGAATGGCAAAAGTTACCTAACAAGCTTTGCCATTTTTTTACAAGAAAAGCAATTGTGTCATCAGGTTGGCGACAACAGATGAATCACGCGGCTGGCAATAAACTCTTTGGTCTTGGCAGCGTAGGCCGCCATGTGGGGTGCAGTTGAGTGAGCCTTCAAGGCATCCATGCTTTCCCATTTTTCAATCACGACAAACGTATCCGGGCCCCAAGGGGTTTGGATCGCAGGTGCATTGTCGGCATCAATCGCGGCACCGTACTCGATACAACCCTCCTCTGCTTTAACCGCCGGTACATTTGCACGAAAGTGCGTCAAAATCGTATCGCGCAAGCCAGGCTTGGCGGTAATCACTGCTAAAACATGAATCATGGTGTGGCTCCTTTGTGGTTATTTAGAACTTTCATCAACAATCTGCCCGCCATCATACCCGCAGGCAATCCGACCCAGCGCGATCCGCATCTCGGGCGAACTGACTTGATCAAAGGTCGATGCACTGCCAGCGCGCTTACCCCGCGCAAGAATATCGAGCAACACCTCTTGATCCAAGTGAGGTAACGCCGCCCAAAACCCACGACCCAGTTGTTGCGCCAACGCATAATCAGGATGATTCACCTGCTCGGGCGCGCGGCCGATTTCGTACATGTGAGTCATAGCGTCCCACGGTGCACGCTCAGCCGGCAGACGGTCAAAAATCTCTGGGCATTCTTGCGCAACGTAAAACCGATTCAAGGTATCAAACAAACGAAAGCGATAGCCATTGGCCAAGAGCAGCGGTTCATAAGCATCCCATGCAGGTTCGCCCTTGCCAGGGGTCACGGCCTCAGCCACGATCACTTTGGGGCGATAACGATTAAAGTCGTTACCTGCCAACACGTCGCTCTCGGCGCCTTCAACGTCAATTTTTAAAAAATCAATGTTCTGGATTTGGTGTTGTTCACAGAGCTTAGCCATAGTGACCATGGGCAACGATAAGCGTTGATAGTCGGCACCAAACTCTTTAGCGACGTCCGCATGCAATTTAATCGTTGTTGAAAAACCATGCAAGCGATTGACATGAAAAAAATCGACCTCTCCCACCGAACGTCCCACCAAGCCTTGATACACCGTATCGCGTGGTCGAATCTTTTTGTACAAAGCCGCCAACTCAGGGATTGGCTCAGCAACAATGCCGTTCCAGCCGCGCTCGTAAAACCAGAGTGAAACATTATCCGCGACGGGGTGACCCGCACCGATATCAATGTAAAAACCACGCTCTTGGCCAGCAAACGCCAGCGCAAGATGGTAATCCTCAAGGTTTTGTGTGTATGACAATGGCATATGCTAAGCCTATATGGATTTGAAATCGCGAAACAATCGCGTTAGGTTGACAAACATCACCGGATGCGTGGAATACCTGTAACAAAGGCAACACGAGTACGATACCTTACGGCATAAAATGCCCACCATTCACATCAGCAAGCGATTGACAATCGCACGACCGATTCCGCGCGCCGCCCCCGTCACCAAGGCAATTTGGGTTGGATTTTTTTTTATTTTTTTTAGAAAATAGCGTCAGGGATTAATTTACTCAAAATGATCGGTCTGGCAGGTGCCGCTGACCCTGAAATGGTACTGTACGTCAATTCAGCAACAGCAGTCCTAGACTAGACACAAAATGATAGCGGAGTCCACATGACAGTTAAAAAATTATTCAAAAAGGAAGTCTCTGCTGCACATGGCATTGTGCAAGTCTTAGAAGATGCGGGCATCGATCTCGTCTTTGGGATCGCGGGCGGGCATTCTGGGCACATCTGGGCTGCCTTAGGCGATTTTCAGAAAACCATTCGAACGGTGCTGGTCAGAGAAGAGTCTCTTGGTAGCGCCATGGCCGAGATCTACGGGCGTTTAACCCGTAAACCGGGTGTCTTGGTAGGCCAAGGCCCTTGGGTATTAGGTAATGGCCTGCTAGGCACCATTGAAGCTCACCTCTCAAGCTCACCCATGCTGCTACTCACTGACTTTAGCGATTCACCCGAGCTGTCGTTGCACGGCCCCTATCAGACCGGCACGGGTGATTACGGCGGTTGGGATGCACGGCAGAGCTTTGGTGGCGTGACCAAACAAGTGCTCGAGGCGCATCACCCCGCCGCGGCCGTACACGCCACCCAACTCGCGATTAAACACGCGACCGCGGGTCAACCAGGCCCCGTGGCAGTGTTGTTTAGCGTAACCTCGTTTAACGGTCTCGTCCCGCAAGAGAGCAAACCAAACCTCTATGCAACGCGGCCTTACCTCATCGAGCGCTCAACCGCCGTCGATGAGAACCGAATCGCAGCCGCCACAACAGCACTTGCTCAGGCGAAACGCCCAGTCATCATCGCTGGCAACGGCGTGCGTATCGCACAGGCCTACGAGCAACTACAGGCCTTCGCGCAGGCGTTGAATATTCCGGTCGTGACTTCACCCTCGGGCAAAGGGGTCTTTGCCGAAACGCATCCGCTCGCTCTTGGCGTGTATGGAACCTATGGCACCCCTGCCGCGAACGCGTGCGTATCGGCTGCTGATCTCCTCATCGTGGTTGGCTCAAAACTCACAGCGGGTGATACGATCAATGAGCACACCTCTTTGCTGAATCCAGTTAAGCAGACCTTCATTCAAATTGATATCGAATCACGTAATGCGTCGTGGACATTCCCTGTCGAGCATGTCGTGCTCGGAGATGCAGGCGTCGTGCTGAGCAGGCTCCAAGCTGTTGTCAAAAAGAACAAAACCACCATCGATGGAAAAGGTACGGCGCGGGTGGCGGCGTTACGCAAGAAACTGGGCTACTTCAATGACAAGGCCTATCAAGACTCATCGCTACCGATGGTGCCTCAACGGGTGATTGCCGAAATGATGCGCGCCTTACCCGAGGATGCGATCGTCACTTGTGATGCCGGCGAAAATCGTATCTTTATGATGCATTGCTATCAAACCAAACGCGCGGGCGGATTTTTGCAAGCAGCGGGTGGCGGCCCCATGGGCTACGCGATCCCTTCGGCCTTGGCTGTTAAGTTAATTCATCCAAAGGTACCAGTCATCGCCGTGTGCGGTGATGGCGGTTTTTCGATGACCATGAACGGCTTGATGACCGCAATTGAACACGACATCCCCATTATTACGGTGATCTTTAACAACCGCATGCTCGGCTGGTCAACGCATATCCGCGGGCCGTTCGGTGCTCAATTTCATGACTTTAATCACGCTGCGATTGCGCAAAGCATGGGTTGTCATGGTGTCAAGGTCTCGACACCAGACGAATTCGCCAGCGCCTTAAAAGAATGTCTGACGCTCAAGATACCTTCAGTGATTGATGTTGTCATTTCAGGCGAACTCTCGTACAAAGATTTTATGTCGCCCCTGCTGAAACAAAAACCTAACGCCAAATAACACCATGTCTCTACCTTCTAAAGCCCTCACCTCTTTGCCTGAACAAATCCCTTTGCAGGATGAACTCCCTTTTCATACTGTCAGGTTTAGATCCCCGTTGCCAGGCCCGCGCTTAATCGTGACAGCAGCAGTGCACGGCAACGAAACCTGCGGCACGTTTGCGCTGAAGCGTCTGGCGCAACAAATTGAAACGGGTGAAATTAAACTGCTGCGTGGTTTTTTAACCTTAGTGCCCGTCACAAATCCCAAGGCCTATCGCTTACAACGCCGTGCGGGTGATCGCAATTTGAACCGACGCTTGGCGCCTGTTGAAACACCTAAAGAATACGAAGATCATCTGGCCAACTGGCTATGCCCCTTATTAGCCGAACACGATGGTCTATTAGATTTACATTCATTTCAAAGCGGCGGCCGTGCCTTTGCTTTGTTTGGCCCGGCTAACAATACCGGGCTACTTGAGCCGTTTTCACAAGCCAGCACCGAAGAGGCACTGGTTCAACGTTTAGGTTGCAATCGCTTTGTGTACGGTTGGCTCGATACCTATGCCAAAGGAATCAAGCGGCGCGCACTCGAAGTACAAGCGGGACGTTTCACTGCCGGGTCAGTTGATATCGATACAGCCTACGGCGTGGGGACGACCGAATATATGCGCTCACAAGGTGGCTGGGCGATTACTCTTGAGTGCGGACAGCACGACGACATTGGTGGCCGTGACGTGGCGTATCAGGCCGTGCTGAACACCTTAATCCAGGTTGGCTTAATCCAAGGTGCCGCACCCAAACCGGCAACCGATTTTGAAGTCTTGGGGCTCTACGATGTGTTTGATCGCTTTCATGCAGACGATCAGTTTTCACGGGCCTGGAAAAGCTTTGATCCAATCACCAAGAACAGCCTCATTGGCACACGAGCCGACGGCACAGAGCTGCGCGCCGAACAAGACTGCTTTATTGTGTTTCCAAATAGCAAATCACAACCCGGGCAAGAGTGGTTTTATCTGGCACATGCGGGCGGGCGCCTCGGGCGCTAAAACTGCCACTCACAAGAGAGTAGGCTCGAAAAGGGTATTGACGGCTTTCTAGGGCCACAGGTGTATCCTGAGGAGGAGCCCTAACTTCAAGCAGCGCACCCGCAGAATCGTAATGTCCAACATGATCACAATTTCAAACGTTTCAAAAACCTACTCGACAGGCTTTAGTGCGTTAAAAAATATTAATCTTGAAGTCAAGCAAGGCGAGATCTTTGCCTTGCTGGGTCCAAACGGCGCCGGCAAAACAACGTTGATCAGCATGATCTGCGGCATTGTGACGCCCAGTACGGGTACGATAACCATCGATGGCTTTGATCATCTTAAAGATTACCGGCAAGCCCGAGCGCGCGTTGGCCTTGTGCCCCAAGAAATTTCAACGGATATGTTTGAAACCGTTTGGAACACCGTCAGCTTTAGCCGTGGTCTGTTCGGCAAAGCCGCCAACCCTGCTTGGATCGAAAAAATTCTCAAAGACTTATCGCTTTGGGATAAAAAAGATAGCAAAATTATTCAATTGTCGGGCGGAATGAAGCGTCGGGTCATGATTGCAAAAGCGCTTTCGCATGAGCCTCAAGTGTTATTTCTTGATGAACCCACGGCGGGCGTTGACGTGAGTTTAAGGCGCGACATGTGGCAGTTGGTAAAGGCCTTGCAACAAACGGGCGTCACGATCATTTTGACCACCCACTACATCGAAGAGGCCGAAGAAATGGCCGATCGTATTGGCATCATCACTAAAGGCGAAATTCTTTTAGTTGAAGAAACTAGCCAGTTAATGAAAAAACTAGGTAAAAAAGAATTGGTGTTGCAGTTGACGGCTCCACTGAACACAATCCCCGCCGCACTCAGCCACTTCAGCTTATTAATCGCAAGCGATGGGCATGAGCTGATTTACACCTACGACGTCACCAGTGACGAATTTGGGATCACAGAGTTACTGTCGCGGCTTAATCAAGCAGATATCCATTTCAAAGACTTACATACAAACGAAAGCTCGCTTGAAGATATTTTCGTGAGTCTCACCACCCATCAAGCTGACTAATGATGCAAAATAATTGTCTTTGCGCTTTGCTCTCTATGCAACTTTTTACAAATTATCAACATGGCGAACTAGCATGCATTTGAATATCCACGCCATCAAAGCCATCTTCAATTTTGAGTTGTCTCGAACGCGACGCACCTTGATGCAAAGCGTCATTGCGCCTGTCATCTCGACGTGTCTGTACTTTATCGTTTTTGGCGCAGCCATCGGCTCGCGCATGACTGATATAGACGGAGTGAGCTACGGCGCGTTCATCGTGCCTGGGTTAATCATGTTGTCGCTATTGACGCAAAGTATTTCGAATGCGTCGTTCGGCATTTATTTTCCAAAGTTTACGGGCACAATCTACGAATTGCTGTCGGCACCGATCTCACACTTTGAAATCGTTTTGAGCTACGTCGGTGCAGCCAGTGTCAAGTCAATTTTTCTTGGTTTGATTATTTTGGCCACCGCTACACTGTTCGTTCCCTTGCAAATCGCACATCCGTTTTGGATGCTGTTTTTTTTGCTTGGCACCTCGATTACGTTTAGCCTGCTGGGGTTCATTATTGGCATCTGGGCCGATAGCTTTGAAAAGCTGCAAGTGGTGCCCCTCTTGATCATTACACCCTTAACTTTTTTGGGAGGTAGTTTTTACTCGCTTGAATTACTGCCACCCTTTTGGCAAAACGTCGCACTGCTTAATCCCGTCGTTTACCTGATTAGCGGCTTTCGCTGGAGTTTTTATGATGTCGGCGACGTGAGCATAGAGTTGAGCGTAGCCATGATGCTGTTTTTTTTAGCCCTATGCGTGGCAGTCATTGCCTGGATATTTAAGACAGGCTATAAGCTGAAGAATTAGTGCGTCGTGAGCGTCGCTGCAACATGAGCCAAACAGATCGCGCGCGAGCGAATGACTTTAGTCATCGCCCTCTATCTCTGTAGTGAGTTCAGTGTGTGGCCCCGTACGCAGCTAGCCACTCGGTCAACACAGCAGTGCCTTGCAGAAAATCATCAATCGACATCTCTTCGTCGGGATGATGACTGCCATTTGGATTGCGAATAAATACAAAACCAAAGGGTATGCCAGCTGCGCAAAACGCTGCAGAATCATGCGAAGCGGGGCTAGGCAAATCGCAGACCTTCATGTCTAAGCGCTTGGCACAATCTCGCAATTGCTGAGTGATTGTGGGATCTGCTTTGGCGACTTTAGACGAAGCACGAACACCAAAATCAAATTTTACGCCACGTCTTTTTTCAATTTGCTCAACCATCGCCATCAGTGCCTGCTCTAACTCAGCGACATCTGCGTCGTCGTAGGCTCTGACATCTAAACTAAACTGAAACTCACCCGGGACGATGGTCATACCGTGGCGTGCGGGGTTTGTTTGAAATTCGCCAAAGGTGCAGGCCATTAAGCGGCCCTCCGCCTCCCATTGCTGCCAAAGCGCATCAAGCCCCACTGACAAATCAGCACCCGCTAAGGCCGCATCGTGCCGAAAACGCCGGCCAAGCCCAACGTGGCCGTACTCACCAGTGATCTTCACGCGCGGAAATCTAAAGTGTCCAGGTACGCCGGTGCCGATCGCCAGCGCATAACCCGTTAAGGCAAGGCTAGGCGCCTGTTCAATATGCAACTCTAAAAACGCTTTTACATTTTTTGGACTGAGGTACGCAACACCTTTCGCGACAGCCTCGGGCTCTGCGCCCGCCTCGCGCATGTGTTGTTCAAGTGTGCGACCGGTATCGATACGCCGCTGCTGTAAGGCGCTTGCCGGCAAGGTGCCTAAGGCGCCTCGACTACCCACATATGACACTTGAAACCAGATACTTTCTTCGGCTCGGATCCCCATCACCACAACATCGCAGTTGAGTTTCAGCCCAGCCTGCTGCATCGCTTGTACAGCAATCAAGCCTGCCATGACCCCGGCCGCACCGTCGTAATTACCGCCACCCAGCACTGAATCAAGATGCGAACCAATCACGATCGCTGGTGCCTGACGATCGACGCCAGGCCACACCATATAGGTGTTGCGCACGTGATCGTGCCTGATCTCTAAGCCAAGACTGCGGGCGTGTTTTTCAACGAACTCATGAGCAAACTGCTCGCCCTGCCCGTAGGTGTCACGCGTCACACCTCGATTAACGACATCAACGCTGCCAGCACGCAAGTCATCGAATAATTGGCTGGCTTGGAGCTGTAAATCGAGTACGTGGTTTTTAACCATGTGCATTTTTAGCTTATGAAGAGAATTGTGTCGAAGTCGCTTTGATTGTAAAGCCTCAGTGACTTTTTAAAGCCCTACACACCAGACAAAATCAACTGAGAGGCCTTTTCGGCGATCATAATGACAGGCGCATTCGTATTGCCTGAAGTGACATTTGGCATGATCGCCGCATCAACAACTCTTAAGCCACCGATACCTCTCACCCGCAAATGAGGATCGACCACCGCTTGAGCGTCTACTCCCATCTTGCATGTTCCGACGGGGTGATACATCGATTGCGCCTGCGCACGAATATAGTCAATTAACTGCTCATCAGACACATGTTGCGAACCCGGCATCAACTCGCCTCGATTGTGTTGAGCAAAAGGACTCTGTGAAAAAATCTTTCGAATTAAACGCAAGCCCACCAGCAAGGGAGTCACGTCACGCGGGTCGGTCAGATAGTTTGCCTGCATACGTGGCGCCTCATAGGGGTTTGCAGAGCGCAACGAAATCGAACCAACAGAAAAGGGCTGCAACACCCCACAAGACGCCGTCACCGCCGGGGCTTGATCGGCCATAAACATTCCGGCCGACGAATACATACTGAACGGCCTCATCTGTATTTGCAAATCAACTTTGTCATTGTTTGCACCCGAGCGGGCAAACAGTGCAACCTGCGCCGCCGCTGAATTTAACAAACCACGACGTGTGAATAGATACCTCAGCACGTCGGGAATCATTCTGATCGGGCTCGCGATTTTTTTATTAATCGAGTACTCGGGATCGACACTCGCCAAGTAGTGCACGTAGACGTGATCCTGTAGATTCATGCCGACGCCAGGCAAGTCGTGGACCACAGGAATACCAAGCGTTTGTAGCGTCTTTGCATCACCCACACCGGATAACATCAACAGTTGAGGAGAATTAATGACACCAGCGCTTAAGATAATTTCTTTGGCATGGGCAGTATGACTCACACCATTGACGCTATATTTGACGCCAACTGCTTGCTTATCCTGAAATAGAATTCTTTCAGCCATCGCTTGAACTTGCACTTTTAAATTTGATCGCGAGCGAATTGGTTTTAAAAACACTCTGGCGGTCGAGGCACGCACCCCGCGATCAATCATGAGTTGCACAAAGCCCACACCCTCTTGTACGACACCATTGAAATCTAAATTGTGCGGCACACCAGCATTGATTGCGGCTTGTACAAACGCTGACGAAGCCACATGAGGCTCATGTAAGGGCGAAACAACCAACTCACCCGCAGCGCCATGCAACTGCGTTTCACCAAGAAAATGTCTCTCAGTGCTTTTGAAGTGAGGCAGGACATCGCTCCAGCCCCAGCCGATATTGCCAGCATCGCGCCAACCGTCGTAGTCAGCAGGCGTGCCACGCATATAGACGTGCCCGTTGATTGAACTGCTACCACCGAGTGTCTTGCCGCGAGGCCAAATAATCTGACGATTATTTAAACCAGGTTCTGGTTCAGACTGATAACCCCAAGAGACGATGGGGTCTGTCACCACCCGCGCCACGCCCGCCGGAATCTTTAACCATGGGTTTCGATCTTCAGGGCCAGCCTCGAGTAATAAGACTTTAGTACTTGGGTTTTTTGACAAGCGATTTGCTAACACGCAGCCAGCCGAACCTGCCCCCACGATAATAAAATCGAATGTCTCTACCTCTGCCATGGTTATGATCCATCAACCTACTGTGCTGTCCAACCACCGTCAACTTTAAGGCATGTCCCTGTCACCATCCGGGCAGCAGGAGACGCTAGATAGGCGACGGCTGCCGCGATATCTTCAGTCTCAGCCAAATGACCCAACGGAATCTTAGAAAATAAAAAGGCACGCTTCTCGTCGGTGTTCACAACCTGCCGAACCAAAGGGGTGTCTACAAACGTCGGCGCCACGCTATTGACTCGAATATTTTGCTCGGCAAGCTCAATGGCCATCGCCTTCGTTAAACCTTCAATCGCATGTTTTGTCGCGCAATAGACGGTTCGGTTGGGTGAGCCAATATGCCCCATCTGTGAAGAAATGTGAATCACAGATCCACCTTTCTTGGCGCGATCGGGATCCTGCAACATCTTTTTAACCGCCGCTTGCGCAGCGATAAAACACGAACGAATATTCAGATTGAGTAAATGGTCAAGATGTTCGTCCGACACCTCGATCATTGGCTCTGGAATATTGGTGCCCGCGTTGTTCACCAAAATATCCAGGCGCGGCAACTCGTCAATAATCGCTCTGAGCGCTTTCGCATCAATGACATCACATTGCCGAATTGACGCCCGACCGCCAGCCTCAGCAATCTGTTGCGCAACGGTTTGAAGTTCACTTAACGTACGCGACAACAATACCACCTCAGCACCCGCCTCGGCTAAATAGCGAGCGATGGTAGCCCCGATTCCACGACCGGCTCCGGTCACAAGTGCAATTTGGCCCTCTAAACGCAAACTTTCAAATAAGCTCATTCATCACTCTTAATTGGGTTAACGTGCACACAAATCTTGATACTCACACTCACCTCAATTCAATTCAGTTCAATTCAGTTCATCTCAGCTCAGTTTTGATACAGCAGGCGTGGCAACCAAAGCGCGATACTCGGAAAGCCGATAATCATCGCCAGCGCCACGACCTGAATCACCATAAACTGCGCCATCCCGCGAAAGATCAACCCTAGGTTCCAAGCAGGCATCACAGTCTTGAGGTAGTAGGCCGACATCGCCACAGGCGGGCTCAAAAATGCTGTTTGCAAGTTAACTGCCAAGGTCGCGCCAAACCACAGCATCAGTTCGCCCTTCGATAAGCCCACATCAAGCTTTTGAATCACCGGAATAAAGATCGGCACAAAGACCAAAATAATCACTGGCCATTCAAACGGCCAGCCCAACAGAAAGACAATGAACATCACCAGCAAAAACTTGCCCATGCCGGGTAGTGGTAAATCGTTCAACAGTGTTTCGATCAAACCTGCCGAACCAAGTTGAATAAAGACCGCACCAAAAATATTAGAGGCCATCACCAACAGCAGCACCATCGCTGAGGTCAACAGTGTGCTGCGGGCTGTTCCTTTAATCGCGGGCAAGGTCAACTTTCCGTACATGGCAGCGAGGATCATCGAACCAAGCGCGCCGCACGCTGCAGCTTCGGTGGCAGTCGCTAATCCAGTCAAAATAGTGCCGAGCGTTGAGCCAATTAACAGCAATAAAGGCAAAATGCTGACGACGACTTCTTTGAACAATTTAAAGTTGTAGCCCATGCGCTCTTCTTTAGGCAGAGGCGGGCCAAGCTTTGGATTAATAAAACTGCGAATCAAGCAGTAAGCAATATACAGAAAAGCCAATAAAAAGCCGGGGCCAAACGCGGCTGCGTAGAGCTTGTTCACAGGCACGCCTAGAACCGGCCCCATGACCAACAACATGATGCTAGGGGGGATCAAGATTCCGAGGGTGCCGCCAGCAGCAATCGCACCCGCAGACATCTGCGAATCGTAGCCAGCCCTCATCATCATGCCGCCGGCCATAATGCCTAACACGCTCACTGCAGCGCCGACAATCCCTGTGGCCATCGCAAAAAGCGTCGCTGTCAACAGCACAGCTAAGTAAAGCGATCCGCGTATCGGCGCAAACAATTGCCTGAAAGTCGCGAAGAGTCGGTCCATCAGCCCCGCTTGCTCACACATGTAGCCCATAAAGATAAACATCGGTACGGCCGGCACAATGTCATCTTTCATCGACCCCCACACCTGCAGATAGGTCAGATAAAACGTGCGATCAACACCTAATCCAACTGCACCAAAAACGATTGCAATGAAGAGCAATGTGAAAGAAATTGAAAACCCAATGAAGATGACACTGACCATACAAAACAACATGACCAAGCCAAGTATTTCGTTAAAAGACATGACGATATCCTGAAGGGTATTTGGCTAGATTTCGATTTTTTCGTGACGCACTAATTCAGTGCCTGTGTTCACCGCCCAGAGCGACTTTAAAAGTTCAGAAATACCTTGAATGAACAGCAGCGCGAAGGCGACTGGTACGACCGCTCTGAGTGGCCAAATGATGGGCTGCCAAAGGCCAAGATTCGACTTCTCGTTAATCTGAAAAGATTTGATGACATCATCGATCGAGATTGACGTCAGTAACCCCATGACTGGTAAAAATAGAACAACATACGTAATCAGATCAATCCAGCCTTTTTTCGAGACTGAAAACTTATCCCACAAAATATCAGTGCGGATATGCGCACCGTTGAGCAACGCAAACGCTGAGCCCAACATAAAGAGCGACCCGTTTGCCATAAAGGTGACATCACCTGCCCAGGCCGTGGGTGCTTTAAAGAAATATCTCAAAATCACTTCAGCGACACTACTAAAAATCAGAGGCGCAAGCAAAAACATAGTCAACTGGCCCGTGTAGTGTGTAAAGCGATCAATTTTACGGGTCAGGGGGACGGCAACTTGCCAAAAAGGGCTTAATCGACTTACGTCAAGCGCACTCTGAACGTTATCGCTCACGGGTTTTCTCCGGTGACTCTCAAGAAAAAAAGGGATTCAAAAAATGAATTGACAGCACAACAAGCAGGTTGTCGTGCTGTCAATCATCGTGTAATTAACTACTTTTTAGGAGGAAAGTAATAATTCGCCGCGAAATCATAAGACGGAGCATTGATTACACGCGAAGGCACCACTTCTGAGGCATATTTATACATCGAGTCGTACACCCGTTTGAAAACAGGGCTCTTAGCCATCTCTTCTTTTGAAATTTGATCCCAAATTTGCAGCGTCTTCAAAAGAATATCTGGTGGAGTGGTATGAACGGTCACGCCAAACTTCTCTCTCATTTCTTTCAGCGCAACAGCATTCAAGCGGTTTCTTTCCGTCTCAGATTTGATGGTCGCTTCGAGCGCTGCAGAATGAATAATCGCTTTGAGATCTGCAGGAAGCGCCTTCCAAATATCTGCGTTGATAATAAGCTCTAAAACACTCGCTGGCTCATGGGTAGACTGAGCATAAAAATGCTTTAAGACCGTTTGGAAACCAATCGCAATATCTTGCGCAGGGCCTGCCCACTCGGCGCACTCGATCACGCCACGCTCAAGGGCAGGGATAATCTCGCCGCCTGGCAAGTTAACTGCTGCAACCCCAGCACGACCGAACACCTCAGCGGTGATGCCAGTATGACGACATTTTTTGCCCTTCAAATCAGCCCAGCTATTGATCGGTGTCTTAAACCAACCTAAGGCCTGCTGCGCAACCGAAGTTAAAGGGATCGGCACCACGTTTGATTTCAAATCTTTTTGATAGAAATCGGCATAAAGTTGCAAACCGCCCGCGTCGTGAATCCAGCCAAGATAGTCCATCATATCCATGCCAAAGGGGCCACCGGGCGCAGGGCCAAACAAGGCAGCTGCACGATTTTTACCCACCCAATAAGCCGCGGCAGTGTGACCACCATCTACAACTTTACGACTCACTGCATCCAGAATTTCAAACGGAGGCACGACAGCACCAGGTGGCAGAATTTCGACCACCAAACGCCCGCCCGCCATAGCATTTACCTGCTTCGCAAAATACAAAGAGTTCAGGTAAATCAAACTTGAGGGAGGAAAACCAGATTGAATCCGTAGTTTTATTTGAGCTTGCGACTCAGACGAAAATAGGACCGTGGATAAAAACAATGTTGCCATTGCTAAGGATAAAAATCGGTAAAGCTTCATGTATGTCTCCTGATGATCGATCTAAGCGTCAACGCCCAAGCCATCAAAAGATGGCTCGTGCCAATGATTGTTTTTTTGAATCAAACAGCAACTACCTTTTTTTACAGCGGTTGTTTCTTTGTTATTTTGTGATTGTTGTCTCGCACTACTGCACTAGCGAATTCTTTATTTTCTAATGATTCTTATCATGCTACAGAATGCCACTCGGATCGATAGGTGTTTACCCCAAAACTCATAATTTATACGATTACCGCAGCGCAGTTCACCTCACCACACATTCACTTGACTTCAGATTCATCTCACTTTAGATCGGTACCGCAGAGCTGCTGAATGACTCAGCTCTTAGCCGACAAGCGCCGCAAACTCGGCCCTCAAATTAGCTTTCTCTTCAAAACCAAAGCCAGCAGCCTCTGAGACCTTCACAACACCTTGCTCAATCGTGGTGCTGTCACCAAAGCCGCCCATGGGTTGAAAAACGCCTGGATAGACTTCGCAGCCGCCCAGGCCAAGCCCCGCAACAACGTGCAAGCCGAGCAACTGACCGCTGTGAGGGTAACAAAACCTTCGGTCAAAGCCGCGGCTTTCTAATTCGGTCAGCATGCGCGCGTACTCAGTGACGCCGTAACATAGCCCAGGATCCATCTGAAAGATATCAAGATCAGGGCGCGCGCCACCAAACAGCGCGAGATTTTTAACGTCTTGGTGTGAGAATAGATTTTCGCCCGTTGCGAGTGCACCTTTGTATTCTTTGGCGAGCAACGCGTTCAATTCAAAATCTAATGGGTCACCCGCCTCTTCGTACCACAGCAAATCGTAGGCTTGCATCGCCTCGCCATAAGCAATGGCTTGCTCTAGACTAAAGCGTCCATTGGCGTCCACTGCAAGTTTTTTACCAGCGCCCGCAATCGTCAACGCTCGTTCGATGCGTACCATATCTTCAGCAAGCGTAGCCCCGCCAATCTTCATTTTGAAGCGATCAAAGCCCAGATCACGATAGCCACTGAACTCTTGTTCAAGTCGGCCGGCCTGTTCGCCAGGATAGTAGTACCCACCTGCAGCGTATACAGAAACCTTCGGCGAGTAATGCGCGCGACCAAAGTGGCGCGCAATCAATGCACTGACGGGTTCGTCATTGAGTTTGGCATTCAAATCCCACACGGCTAACTCTAACCCGCTAGCGGCGTGGGCGCGGTCACCATGCCCCCCGGGTTTTTCATTTTGCATGGCACAAGACAACACTTTCTCTGCACTCAGTTGCCCGTTATCTTGCAACAAGCTCTCGGGTTTGGCCGCTAACAGCCTGGGCGCCATGCGTTGCGCAATGATGCCACTTTGCGCGTAACGACCGATCGAATTAAACGACAGGCCAATCACTGGCTTACCGTTGCGAACTTGATCTGTCACCAACGCTACCAACGATACCGTGTGGGTCGAAAAATTAATGACTGCATTTGAAACGTTGCTTTTTAAAGGCACCGATTTTTCAAGAATGTTGGTGATTTTCACATCAAGAACACGCCCTTACCCGAACTCTGCTTATCAAACAACTGATATGCCTGTTCGGCTTCACTCAATTTCCAGCGATGCGTAAATAAGCTGTCGACATCGACCTTGCGATCGGCGACGAAGCGCGCGCAATCTGCCTGACCGTTGGTAGAGAAAGTCCAGGATCCGATCAGCGTCACTTGGCGACGCAACATGTCGGGGCTGACATCAAGCGAGACCGTTCCACCTTCACCCACAAAACACGCTTTGCCCCAAGTCCGTACGCTTTGTACGGCTTGTTTTCTGGCGTCTGAGGAAGACGAAGCGTCGAGCGTCGCGTGCGCACCCAGTCCCTGTGTCAGTTGGCGAATCGCCGCGACGACATCCGTATTCTGGGGATTAATGACTTCGCTTGCACCAAAGGCTTTCGCGCGAGCAAGACGCTCTGGGCTCACATCCAAGGCGATTACGCGCGCGCCCATTGCTGCGGCTAACTGTGTGGCCGACAAGCCCACGGGCCCTTGACCAAAAATCGCGATGGTCTGATCACCTGCCAAATCCAGACGTTTTAATGCCCCCCACGCCGTACCGGTTCCGCAGGCAATTGCCGCACCTGTCTCAAACGATAACTCGGGAGGCAGTTCAACGATGGTACTAGCCGGGCACTTCATGTAAGTGGCATGGGCACCATTGCCGGTCGCACCATAAATTTCGGCGACGCCTTCGTCGCACAACTGCATCCAGCCTGTTGAACAGTGGGGGCATGCGCCACAGCCGCGGTAGTGATGACACATCGCACGTTGTCCCAAATAGGCCTGCTTGGGGTTCACGTTCGAGCCCACCGCCACCACGATACCGCAAGGTTCATGCCCGCCGATGACCGGATCGGCTGCAGCAAAGCCCAGGGCTTTGGTTGCTTCTCCGGGCGCGGCGCGATAGTACTTTAAGTCGCTACCGCACATACCCGAAGCTTTGATTTCAAGCACAACTTCGTTGGGCCCAGGTGTGGGGTCAGCGAATTCGCGCATTTCGATTTTTCTATCACCAACGAAGACGACGCCTTTCATGTGTAATCCTTTTTTTAATAGTTAAATTGTCTCTGATAATTTTTGCTTGCACTATTTTTACTGTTTTCTCAGAAAGAAAGCCCATAAACCATACTGATGCATCCTCTCGATATCACCTGACTGCAAGCTTCAGTCATCGTACTTTTCAAAAGTGTGTTGGCTTGAAGGCAGGGAGTCATTCAACGCAAAATAAATGGGTTCGCAGGCGCGCCTTCAGCGTACGAAATCCAAACACTCTTGGTTTCAAGATATTGCTGAATCGAGGCCAAACCGCTTTCGCGCCCAAGCCCTGAATGCTTCATGCCGCCAAAAGGCATCATGTAGCTCACCGCGCGATAAGTATTGACCCACACCGTACCAGCTTTGAGTGCCGACGACATCCTCATGGCGCGACCGATGTCGCTTGTCCAGATGCCTGCAGCCAGACCATAAATCGTATCGTTGGCCATTTGAATAGCATGCGCCTCATCCTCAAAACCCATGATGGACAGCACGGGGCCAAACACCTCTTCGCGAGCGATACGCATGTTGGGATCAACATCTACAAAAATCGTTGGCTCAACAAACTGACCACCGGGCAAAGCACTGTCAGTGGCTGGGCCACCGCCCAAAATACAACGCGCGCCCTCAGCCTTAGCAATGTCGATGTAATCCAGAATTTTTTTATACTGACCTGGCGTCGTCACAGGGCCAATGTTGGTATCGGGCGACATCGGGTCACCCTTACGCGCCGAAGCCCCTAAGGCCGCGACCTTTTTAGTGAACTCTTCGCGAATCGAGTTTTGCACCAACAAGCGCGAACCCGCGATACACGTTTGACCCGTTGCCGCGAAGATTCCCGAGATCACACCGGCTGCGGCTTTGTCTAAGTCGCAATCAGCGAAGACGATATTGGGAGATTTGCCGCCGAGTTCAAGCGATACACGCTTCATTGATTGGGCGGCCTGGGCGTAAATTTTTGCGCCCGTTACATCAGAACCAGTGAAGGTAATTTTGGCAACTTGAGGATGATCCACTAACGCAGAGCCCGCTTCAGCACCATACCCAGTTACCACGTTAAACACGCCATCTGGAAATCCAGCTTCTTTTGTTAAGGCCGCATACTCGAGCGTGGATACCGAGGCAAACTCTGAGGGCTTGATCACCACGGCGCATCCTGCAGCAATGGCGGCGGCGCATTTCCAGGCAATGAACAATAAAGGCGAATTCCAAGCGGTTAACACCCCCACTACCCCAACCGCTTCGTAGCGGGTGAAGGCAAACATATCAGGCTTGTCAATTGGCATCACCGCGCCTTCGATCTTATCGGCTAAACCGCCGTAATAGCGAAACCATTCAGGGTGATAGTTGACTTGACCGCGCATCTCGGCCATCAGTTTGCCGTTATCCCGCACTTCGATTTCTGCCAAGCGTTCAGCATGCTTTGTGACCAGATCGGCCAAGCGAACCATCAGTTTGCCGCGTTCAGTGGCGGTCATCTTTGACCAAGGGCCTTCGCGCATCGCACGGGCTGCCGCGGCTACGGCGCGATCGACATCTTGCGCGCAACCTTGGGGAATCCGCGCCCAAGGCTTACCTTGGTAGGGATCAATGCTGTCGATCCATTTTTGACCGATGGGCTCAACGTACTGACCATCGATGTAGTGATTGTAGGTTTTCATCTGTATGCCTCGTCTCTCGTCTTTCTGTTGCAAAGAAATCGTTATCTTACCTGCCGACCGCCTCTAACTAAGCATTCGCACGAACAGGGATCAGTCTATAGTCATACAATGCCTTCATGCGTTTGATCCGTCAAACTTTCGAGGACTTCGCACTCAGCCTTTATGCTGACTTCGCTATTGAAGCAAAGTATTCACATCCTGAGCAATCGTTGTCATCGCTCGATCTGCTGCTTCAACAATGTTGTACAGCCGAATAAAACCGTGAGGTAAGCCTGCCATGCGTCTGGTGATCACTGGTACACCTGCTGAAATTAATTTCTTGGCATACACCTCGCCATCATCGCGCAAGACGTCATACTCTGACGTCAACACCACCGTGCGGGGTAAGCCTTCAATATTCTGTTGCGCCATCGGTGATATTTTTGGATCGCCATGCAGTGAAGCCGGCGCATAATGTTCAAAAAACCATTGCATATCACGCTTAGTCAGTTGCATACCATCACTGTAATGTTGATATGACTCGGTGTTGAAATTGTGATCCGTCACAGGATAAATCAACAACTGGCCTTTAATGGCCACGCGACCTAATAACGAATGCGTTGCCACCGCAGCCAAGTTGCCGCCTGCACTATCGCCACCAACCAGCAAGGGTACCGTGGCACCCACCAAGTCTTTCATATGCTCAGACGCCCAAACAATCGCGTCTTCACTATCATTAATCCCTGCTGGAAAAGGATGCTCGGGTGCTAAGCGATAGTCGGGCAACAGCACCGCGCACTGGCTGCGTTTGGCTAACGCGCGTGCCATCGCATCAAAGTCGTCGATCGTGCCGATGACCCAACCGCCCCCGTGAAGGTAAACGATCAAGCCCTTGACCTCAGCGCTAGGTACAAACAGTCTTGCGGCCATTGAACCCGCGCGCGTCGGGATCGCTAAATCTTTCACCTGATGGATATCGGGACCCTTACCAAGCGCAGCACGCGTTGCGCCCGTCATATCCCTGGCATCTTGCGGGGATCCAGCGGATAAGGCAGGCCGGCCCGCCGCCGCCATTTTGGCAAAAAGTTGAGCGATCGTTGTATCTAATGGCATAGCGCGGCTCTCTGATTGATTGCTTAATTTATCAAAATTTAGTCAGCTGTATTAAACGACGGTAAGTCAGTGAGTTAGTCACCCACAAACTACAACTTGCGCAGGCGAGGCTTTCTATCACAACGCCCTCGATATTTAGTGACAAGTTCCGGCAGATTGGGATTATTACTCCGGTTTGATCCCAGCATCTTTGGCAACCTTGCCCCAGCGTGCTTGTTCTTTTTGGATATAGTCGCCGAATTGCTCGGGGGTCCAGGGCGTTGGTACCGCGCTAAATTGAGCAAACTTTTCAGTGACCTCGGCAGATGCCAAGACTTTATTCATCGCTGCGTTAATCTTTTTAACGATGTCTTTTGGGGTGCCTGCGGGTACCAAAATGCCCTGCCAAGAGCTGATGTCTACACCCGAGTAGCCTGACTCATTGACGGTCGGGATATTAGGTGCAACTTTTGAGCGCACCGGTGTGGTGATTGCCAGACCGCGCGCCTTACCCGAGGCCACCTGAGGATAGATACTTGAGAATGGATCAAACAAGACTTGAATCTGCCCACCTATTAAATCTGTGACAGCTGGCGCACTCCCTTTATAAGGAATGTGATTCATCTTGATACCCGCAAGCCCAGAAAAAAACTCAACGGCCAAATGAATGGAAGTGCCCGCCGTGCCGTAATTTAATTTACCTGGATTGGCTTTCGCATAGGCCACCAGCTCGGCCAGAGTCGCAGCAGGTACGGTTGGGTGCACTGCAATCAACAAAGGTTGCACCGCCACCATACCAACTGGATCAAAGCTTTTTAAAGGATCGTAATTGAGCTTGGCCATCGTCCATTGGTTAATCGCCATGGTACTGATGTTGCCCATGACCCAGGTATAGCCGTCAGCAGGGCTGCGAGCAACCACCTCGGCACCGATCGCCCCACTCGCACCGGCGCGGTTTTCGGCGACCACCGTTTGACCGAGCTCATCGGTGAGCTTGGCTGCCATGGTTCGGGCCACAATGTCAGTCACGCCAGCTGGTGGGAAAGGAATCACCAGTTTGATACTGCGCTCTGGGTAAGACTGCGCCTGTGCTGCGAAGGCGCCCAGCGTTAAGGCCACTGCTGCCACGTGCGCGAATATAAATTTGCCAATCGTTGGGATGTGCATAGTGTTGTCTCGATTATTTTTAGGTATTGCCTGCAATGCTAACGAACAATGGTCAGTCGTTCAAGACTAATCACACGAAAAAACAATATCGGTACCATTGTCGCCCTCGTACAGATCACCCACAAACGCCAGGCCGATCCACTCCCAACCGTGCTCAGACAGCCAGTCTTGATAGACTTGCTCTGACAAGTCGCGGGTTGAGGGCATCTCAAAACGAACCGTCACACTTAAGGTCAAGCCGTTTTCGTCGCCATCTATTGCCCACTCGGTATTATCTTCAGTCAAGGCGATTTCAACGACACCGGTATTGCGCCCAAGCGACAAGCCCTGCTTCTTGAATAAGCCACCCGTGAAATAGTTGACGTCAAGCTGCAGCGGCTGCAAAGCCTGCCAGGCAGCCAGCTTGAGGCGCTTGCGTTCGGCTGGTCCCGAGGCAGCATTGGCTGCCAACAACAACTCAGACGCATCGCTGATCTTGCCATAATCCTCATCATCATCAATCTCATCCTCAGGGGGGAGATTGACTTTCAGGCCTGTGATGGTCCATTCAAATTTGGCGACTCTGGTCATGGTGATGAGCTAACGATTATTTGGTGAAAAAGATGACTGCATTATGCCCTGAAGCTGCGCAAAGGGTAAAAAGACGCGTTGGCGGTCTCCTGTTGCAATTTCTTACAACCTGAACCGCGATTGATCGCTAAAATTTAGCTATCTGACTTATTTTTGCCTTACCAAGGAGGCTCACGGTGAAATCTTTACGCTCACTATTCACGAAATTATATTTTTCCGCTCACAAACCTTTTAAAAAAGAGGGTCGAGCCAAGCTGTCTAAAGAAGCCTATACACAACACGACTTTTCCCGAGTTATGGCCGATATGCGGCTAATCGGCCAAGACTTGAATCACACAACAAAACGCACCTTGGATCAGTATGGTCAGTCGTCATACTAAGGCGCACTCGCGCGATTCTGGCCAAGAACTTACCCTATCATCAACCACGGCAGACTGCCCACTTTTACCAATTGAACAGCTCGAACGGCTCGCTCGCATTGCACCTGAGCGGGTCAACTGGGTTTTTGAACAAACATCCATTGAATCTGCGCATCGACGCAACGAACATCGCCGCGTACACACGCTTATCTTCTCAGAACGTTTAATGAGTATTTTTTGTGCGCTCATTGTTGCACTCGCAGGCTTAGCCTCAGCCTTATATTGCGCCATCATCAATAAAGAAATCGCCGCCTCCGTGCTCGGAGGGGCGACTCTAGTCGGTATGGTGACCGCTTTTATCGCAGGCAAAAAACCAGCCGAGAAAACGACTTAGCGGGCCAACACCATACCGCGGTATCCCTCAGCTGCCACTTGGTCGCAGATGACGCGGTATTTATCTAAGCCGGCAACGTAAGGCATAAACACCCTGGGTTTGCCCGGGATGTTGGCACCGACATACCAAGAATTTGCCAATGGGTACAGGGTTGAGTCGCCAACCTCATTCACGTGCTTGACCCACTTCTCTTCTGCATCTAAGTCAGCCTCGACACGCGCGTATTGATTCTCTTTGACATATTTGAGCAGATCAAAAATCCAATCCACGTGCTGCTCAATCGCCGAAATCATATTGGTTTTGACTGACGGGCTACCGGGGCCTGTGATGATCAACATGTTCGGAAAACCAGCCGTCATCAAACCAAGGTAGGTCTTGGGGCCTTCTGACCATTTTTTGCGTAACTCGGCACCGTCAGTGACTTGGATATCGATATCCATAATCGCGCCAGTCATGGCATCAAAGCCTGTTGCAAAGATGATGGCATCAAACTCGTATTCGGCTTCAGTGGTTTTGATGCCCTTCTCGGTGATCTCAACAATCGGCGCATTTTTGATATTGACGAGGGTGACGTTTGGTCGATTGAACGTCTCAAAATAATCGGTATCTAGCGGCAAACGTTTGGTACCAATGTAGTGATCATTGGGGCATAAGATCTCAGCGACCTTGGCGTCTTTGACGATCGTACGAATTTTTCGGCGTACAAACTCAGAGACCGCCTCGTTGGCGTCTTTATTGACCAGCAGATCTTTGTAAGAGTACAAAAAGCTGATGTTGCCACCAGTGTTCCACTTTTTCTCAAAGCTCTGTTCGCGAGCTTCTTCAGAATCTTCAAGTACGTTTTTAGTCGGTGGCGGATAGCCAGAAATCCCAAAGGGTGTTTTATTGGCTTCAGCGCGCGCCTCTTTATAGCGGGCCTTATGCTTTTTGATGGTTTCTTCAGGCAGTTTGTAATTCACAGAGGGCACGCTGAAGTTTGCGGTACGCTGAAACACATGCAAATGTTTGGCTTCTTTAGCCACCACCGGAATCGTTTGAATACCCGACGCGCCGGTACCGATGATACCTACGCGCTTGCCGGCGAAATCAACTTTGTCGTGCGGCCATTGACCAGTGTGGTACCACTTACCTTTAAAGTTGTTCAGCCCTTTAAAGTCGGGCACACGCGGCAGAGACAAATTGCCAGACGCCATGATGCAGAAGTTGGCCGACACGACCTCACCAGTGGTGGTGGTTAAGGTCCAATTATTTGTCTGGCGATTAAACACTGCGGATTTGACCCGTGTGTTGAACTGAATATCACGGCGCAAATCAAATCGATCGGCAACGTGGTTAGCGTACTTCAAGATATCTGGCTGCGCGGCAAAACGCTCTGGCCACTCCCACTCTTGCTGCAAGTCGTCTGAAAACGAATACGAGTACTCAAGACTTTCAACGTCGCAACGCGCACCGGGATAGCGGTTCCAGTACCAGGTGCCACCGACGCCGTCGCCTGCCTCAAGCACTTTGACGCGAAGCTTGAGTTCACGCAAGCGGTGTAGTGTGTACAGGCCGGCAAAACCCGCGCCAATTACGACGACATCATATTGTGAGGCTGGTGCTGCTGAAGTCATTGCTGTTTCTCCGATCTAGCTGTTTTAAATTCGACTGTTTCAACTACAAAGTTTGCCAGGCCACTTCGGTCTTCACCACGTTCTGATCAAAACCGCCCATATTCTGTGTCTATAGTCTAAACGGATTTTGATAGATGCCCAAGTCTCACAAGACTGTGCGCCGCAATTTTAATTTTTCATAGCAAATATTGCGTCTTGCGGCACTGCAGCATGACGCTTGGATAACTTGAGATCTGACGATGAATACGGGATCGTTCGCTGCGCTCAACATGCAGTCAGTCAAATCTTGCAGGCTCTGCCAAGCACAACAGATCACATTTTGGACTTTCAGCCTTGGGCAGGCCGTCGCATCTTGCACTTTCTGCAAAACCCAGTAATCTAGTCCTCACAACTCAGGATCCCCCACAAATAGCGTGTCGTAAAAAAACCGGATCCATACAAACTGACCGAGACAGCCATGACAGCCAATAGACTCTTCTCATTGATCGCCTTAGCGACCGCTTTAAGCACGACTCACCTCGTGCAGGCCGCGGATCCCGCGACAAACTACCCTTCTCAAACCGTAAAAATCGTCGTCCCGTATACGCCGGGCGGTATCACTGATTTACTAGGCCGTGCATTAGCCAGTCGCTTAGAAAAAAAGTGGGGGCAATCAGTTGTTGTTGAGAATAAGTCAGGTGGCTCTGAGGCCATCGGGGCTGCATTTGTTGCCAAGAGTAAACCAGATGGATACACCGTTTTTATTGCGAGCGATGCTGCGTTTTTGGTGAATCCGCTGCTTAGGAAAGGCCTGAACTACAACCCCGAAACAGACTTTGAGCCAATTATGCGCTTAGCAGAAGGCTTGGCCTTCTTCGTGGTGAGGCCAGACCTGAACATCAGCAGCTTAAAAGAGCTGTTGGCGCTGGCTCAGGCGAAGCCTGGGCAGGTGACTTTTGGCTCAGAGGCCGTCGGTAGCCCATCAGAGTTTCGTATGCGACTCTTGGGCGGCCTAACTGGAGGGTACAAAATGAATCACATTCCGTACAACGGAATGGTGCCTATTATCAGTGACATGCTTGGCGGACGGGTCGATAGCGCCTGGCTGCCACCCCACTTAGCCAGACCGCAAATTGAGGCGAAAACCTTACGGCCCCTCGCCACGAACGGCACTAAACGCAATTGGATGTTTCCAGAGGTACCGACACTTACCGAACTAGGTTTTAACCAGACCGATTTAAGTTTCAAAATGATGTTGGTCGCCCCTGCCGGTACCCCAAAACCCATTGTCGATAAAATTGCGCGCGATGTGCTTGAGGTCATGCAAACGCCAGACTTCAACGAAAAATACGTTCGCTTTAACGGCTACACCGGTATCGCAAGCTCACCTCAAGAATTTCAAGATTATTTGGTAAAAACACGACCATTTCTCAAACAGATGGTCAAAGATGCAGGCTTTGAACCTCAATAATTAAGACAGCGTTTGCAGCTTGATCGAAAAAAAAGCCCGCGACATTCATCTTATCGCAGGCTTTTTCAAAATGATGGGCGAAACTTACACCACGTCGTATTTAAACCGCTTGACCTTTGACATGTCTGTCCCTTCAATGCGGATCAGACTTGTCGAGCCTTTGCGCTCTGGTGCGTGTAGATCGCCTTCGTTGTACACATGTGCAATGCCTGGGGTCAGTGCGTAAGACTTGGTGACCTTTACCTTGCCAGGTTTGTCAGCGCTGGCGTCTTCAATTTTTTGATAGTCGCGCATTTCGGTGGTGCCGCGCGCTTGGCCATAGATGGCCCAAGAGTGTGCATGATCGTGCGGATCAGAACTTTTGGGGCCTAAATAATGATGCGCCACAATGACAAAGCCTAATTCAGGATCTTCATAAATAATTTCGCGTTCGCCGGTGGTCGGGCTGAGATGCTTCGCAATAAAAGCCTCATCTAGCAAGACACCTTTTAACGCCTCAGCGACTTTTTGACGCCCAGCAGGCCCAGGACTATTTTTAAGCAAATCGTGGCACTGACTAGCAAATTGTTCGATTGTGTGACCCATGGCTGCTGACCCCTTTGTTATTTTCGATAAGATGATGTTAACTCAAACATTATATTTAACCGACTGTGCGGAAATCCTCTCCGTTCAGGTGAAGTATGTCAACAACAATCTATACTTAGCCAACAACAAGAGAGACAAAGCATGCGCGTACCTTCACCTCGCCCGAACGCAGTCAATGTGAATTGTCTGTTGTCACTTGTTATTCTTATTTTTATCGCTCTCGGTACAAACACCACTTGGGCTCAAACAAGCTACCCAGAGCGGCCAATTCGCCTGATCGTGAGTTTTGCTGCCGGCGGACCGACCGATATCTTCGCGAGACTGGTCGCGGTGCGGCTTGAAAAAGAGTTGGGGCAGCCCATCATCGTCGAAAACAAACCCGGTGGCGGCTCGAACATTGGTTCTGAGTTTGTCGCACGTGCTAAGCCTGATGGCTACACCCTGTTGTTAGGAACAATCGCCAACACCACCAACATGGCGTTGTACAAAAACTTGGGGTATGACACCGAACGTGATTTTGTTCACATCACGCAGATTATGTCGTCGCCTAGCATCTTGGTCGTCAATAACAATATCCCAGCAAAAAATTTAGGCGAATTGATTGCCTATGTGCAGGCCAACCCTGGCAAGCTGAGCTATGCGTCTTCGGGTGCGGGTGGCTTGCAGCATCATGCTGGTGAACTGCTGAAGCTGAGAGCCAATTTAGATATGTTGCACATCCCGTATAAAGGTGCTGCCCCTGCACTCACAGATGTCGTGGGGGGCAATGTCGCCATGGGCTTTAAGACGGCGAGCGGCGTGATGCCAACTATCTTAAGTGGCAGGGTCAGAGCGATTGCCGTTGCGGGCCGTCAACGATTGGCGCAATTACCCGACCTTCCCACGATGATTGAAGCTGGCATGCCCGATTTTGAAGCCGATTCATGGAATGGCTTGTTCGCACCTGCCGGTACCCCACCAGACATCATCGCAAAGCTTGCAAAAGCAACCATCGCGATCCTGAAATCAGCTGAGATTGCAGAAAAGTTTGCAACAATCTCAGCTACCCCTGTGGGAAGTACCCCCGAGCAATTCAAACGGTACGTGCATGAAGAGGTTGTGAAATGGGGGCAAGTGGCCAAACAGGCTGGGGTAAAAATTGAGTAAGGCCGCTTAGCCTGGCGTTTCGCGTCCAAGCCTGAGGATTGGCTTAGCCCGGCGTTGCGCGCCCTAGCCTGACCATTGTTGTGCCAACCTTTAAATGCGCGAGCGAGGGCATAACCAAGACCGTATGATCGTAAGGCGCGACGATCACTTCATCGCCGTCATAGGCGATTGGCTCACCCGCCTTGGCAATCACTTGCAAACCCTTCACGGTGCCGGCAAATCTAAACGACAAACTTTTCGCGACCACCGCCTGTGTCACATTGATGGTTGTCTGGGCAGTGGGTTGTATTCTTAAACGCGACTCGACAAAGGCAGCATCGACCACACCCGTTGTTTGTAAGAACCGCAGAGTGGTATCAATCGCGACGTCAACGCTTGAGCGCTCCCAGTGCTGACCGCACTCGATCAATAGCGCAGTTTGAGGTGCCTGTGGATCGCCGAAAGCCCCTCTCTCGATCATGCGAAGCCCAGCGGGATGCCCTGTGTCAACTAACAAATTTTGCGGCACTTTCATCTTGCGTGCAAAGGCAGCACTTTTTTCACCACCTTGACCCGTCGCACCACAAACCATAATGGGTGAACAGGGCTCACTCATCGAATGAATGTCTAAAACAAAATCTGCCGCATCGACGAACTTCAGCAATTCTCTGGCACGGCGCAGCTCGGTCGAGTGTCTGGTGCCTTTTAGCGTCTCGTCTGACCAAACACGGTTGAAATCTTCATCTACGTAGCGACTGCGATTGGGATTGCTGGTATCCCAACTAGCAAACGCCTCAATATTCGCAAAGATAAAGGTAAGGCGGCCAGCCACGGGGCGCACGCCTTCACGAAACAAGTAATCAAGCGCAATCGCGCCGCATAACTCGTTGCCGTGCGTCAAGGCTTGCACCAGCACGTGCGGACCAGGTTTGCCCGAATCAAACGTAGTGACGTAAGGCGTACCCGTATTGCCAGCCTCATAACTCGAGATATCAGGCGGAGTCAATTCGATGCGGTAAGTCGGCGAAGGTGAAGGTGAAGTCATGAGAACGACCTAAAAATATTTATCGGATTTGCGCGTAAAACCTCGCCATTCAGGACGGGGAGGATGTCAAGCATTTAGATGACACGCAGACCAATGACCGTTTGAGAGCTCGCGCAGAAGCGGGGCTTGCTCAGCGCACACGGGCTTTGCGTGAGGACAGCGCGGATGGAAATGACAGCCGGTTGGTGGTGACAACGGCGAAGGGATTTCGCCCTTGATCGGGGTGTAATCAATATTGCGACGATCAAGTCTGGGGACTTCTGCCAGCAAGGCTTGCGTATACGGATGGTTCGGATGGTCGTGCAACTCGGTGGTTTGGCCGATTTCAACCACACGCCCAAGATACATCACGACAACGCGATCAGCGATATGACGCACGACGCCAAGGTCATGGCTAATAAATAAATAGGTTAGCGACAAACGTTCGCGCAAATCCATAAACAGGTTCAGAACCTGCGCCTGAATCGACACATCAAGCGCGGCAACAGCTTCGTCGCACACCAACAGCGTCGGCTCAACTGCCAACGCGCGCGCGATGCCAATCCGTGCGCGTTGTCCGCCTGAAAACTGATGCGGAAAGCGTCTGACATACGAGGCGTCAAGACCGACTTGCTCAAGCAGCTGTGCGGCCTGTTCTTTCGCTTGACTTGCAGCAATCAAGCCATGCGCGAGGGGGGCTTCGACAATCGCATCGCCAACGCGCTTGCGTGGATTCAGCGAGGCGAAGGGGTCTTGAAAAATCATCTGAATCGTAGGTCGCACACCTGGCGCATAGTTGAGCGGCTGACCTTCAAACAACACCTCGCCTTCGGTCGCTTTGTGCAAACCCGCGATCACACGGCCCAACGTAGATTTGCCACAACCCGACTCACCCACCAAACCAATGACTTCACCGGCCGCAATTGAAAACGATACCTGATCGACTGCGTGAACTGTTTGAGCCGGAGCAGCAAACCCAAACTTTGCGGCCAAGCGTTCAATCAAGTCTGGCGAAGTCGTGAATCGTTTACTCACTTTTCGTAAGTCTAGAAGAGGCACGCTGACACTCATCGCTTAACCCCTGTCAACGGTCGTACACAACGCACCAGGTGCTCGTGCTCAAAGTTTTGTACCGGAGGATCCATTGCGCAGTCTGCCTGCGCATAGCTGCAGCGATTGCGAAACGCGCACCCTTCGGGACGATTCACCAAAGAGGGCGTCATCCCCGGGATCTGGTGCAAACGCTGACCACGTTCACTATTGGCCGGAACAGAATCCAGCAAGCCGCGTGTATAGGGATGCAGGGGCGTATTTAGCACCTGTTCAACCGTACCGCTTTCAACGATTCTCCCTGCATACATGACCGCCACCCGCTGGGCCAAGCCCGCCACCACGGCTAGATCGTGTGTAATCCAGATTAAAGCTGTGCCCGTCTCGCGGGTTAAGCGTTGCATTTCAAATAAAATCTGACCCTGTACCGTGACATCTAACGCGGTCGTTGGTTCGTCAGCAATAATTAACGCCGGCTTTAATAAGAGCGCGATTGCGATTGCAACGCGTTGCCGCATGCCACCAGAAAACTGGTGTGGATACTGCTTGAGCCGTTCGTCTGGAGAGGCGATGCCCACCTGCACAAGCACTTCACGGCAGCGGGCGCGCGCCTCTTCAGCCGACATCGACCGGTGCGCTTGAATCGTCTCGATCATTTGCGTGTCAACGCGCAAGACAGGATTTAGCGTCATCATCGGATCTTGAAAGATCATCGCTAACCGATCACCGCGTAGCTGGCGCAGCGTCTCGTCGCTTGCGCCGACTAGCTCAGTGCCCTCAAACAAGATGCTGCCCTGCGTAATCTTACCGGGCGCATCGATCAGACCCAAGATTGAAAACCCAGTAACAGATTTACCAGAGCCAGACTCGCCGACCAAACCCAGGATCTCGCCTGGTTGTACCCGCAGACTGACATCATCGACAGCGGGTAGCAGACCTTGACGAGTCGAAAACTCAGTGCGCAGCGAGGTAATTTCTAAAAGTGACATAGGGCTCATCGTGCTAAGCGTGGATTTAGAACATCTCGCAATTGATCGCCAACCAGATTAATCGCCACAATCGTGAGCAAGAGCGCGACACCTGGATAGACCGAAATCCAATACTTACCCGACAACATGAACTCATAGCCATTAGAGATTAACAAGCCCAGCGAAGGCTCTGTGATCGGCAAGCCTAAGCCCAAGAAGGATAAGGTCGCTTCGAGCGCAATGGCGTGAGCCACTTGCACCGTACCCACCACAATTAAGGGTGGCAGCGTGTTGGGAATCAAATGTTTGAGCAGCACGCGCCAAGTCGGCAAACCCAAGCCTCGAGCGGCTTCCATGTACTCTTTGTTGCGTTCAACCAAGGCTGCTGATCGGGCGGTACGTGCGTAATAGGCCCACTGAACGGTGATGAGCGCAATGATCACCTTTTCGACACCTGAACCCAGTACCGCGATCAAAATCAGAGCCACCAAAATGGCCGGAAACCCCAACTGGATATCAACGATACGCATCAGGATTTGTTCATAGCGTCCACCAAAAAAAGCGGCGCTAACACCTAAACTCGCGCCAATTGCTAAGGCAATGACCCCACTCACCACGCCCACGAGTAAGGACACCCGCAGACCGTACAAAATCGCCGACAACATATCACGACCCATGCCATCAGTGCCCAGTAAAAATATCGAACCCATCATCGACTTCGAACCTGGCGCTAATTTCGAATCCATCAAATCAAGTTTTGATAAATCGTAGGGATTCTGTGGCGCTATCCAAGGCGCAAACAATGCCAACAAAAGCACCATCAATAAAAGAGCTAAGCCGCACACCGCAATACGTGATTGCATAAAGTCGCGCACGAACTGACGCCAGGGCGTCTCGTCAACAAGCTGCGTGGATAAGGGGGAAGTTGTCACAAATACCTGTTTGGTTAATTCTTGGCAGCAGTTAAACGCACGCGAGGATCAAGTATTGAATACAGAATATCAATCACCAAATTAATAAAAACGAACATCAAGACGGTAATCATCAAATACGCCACAACAACCGGGCGGTCGAGTTGAAAGATCGAATCAATCACCAACTTACCCATACCTGGCCAGGCAAAAATCGACTCGGTCACGATCGCAAAGGCAATCACAGACCCTAACTCAAGGCCGATCACCGTGACCAAAGGGATCATGATGTTTTTTAGCAGATGCACACCCAACACACGTGACTTACGCAAACCCTTTGCGCGCGCAAAACGCATGTAATCCAGCAAAACATTCTCTCGAACCTGAGCGCGCGTCAAGCGAATGATCAGACTGAGTTTGAATAAAGCTAGATTAATACCGGGCAGCAACGCGTACTTCAGGCCATCCCAGTGCACGATTGATAGCTGCATTCCTAAAAACTCGGTGGTTGGGCCGCGACCTGTAGAGGGTAACCAGCCTAACTGAACCGCAAAAAGCATGATCAACATCAAGCCAACCCAAAAGGTTGGTAAAGAAAAGCCAACAATCGAGATGGCCATGATCCCCTTAGCGATTCTGCTGTCAGGCTTTAAACCCGCATACAAACCAAGGGGGATCCCCACGAAAATAGAGATGATCATCGCTACCGTGGCGAGCTCTAAGGTGGCGGGCATACGCTCGAAGATGACGTCAAGCGCCGGACGACCATAGACAAAACTCTTGCCTAGATCGCCACTCGCTGCATTTTTGACAAACAACAGATATTGCATCCAGCCAGGCTTGTCTAGGCCTAGTGCGACGCGAGCGCGCTCACGCTCGATCTGATCAGCCTCTGGGCTAATCAGAATCTCAACCGGATCCCCAATCACGAATAAACCGGCAAAAACCAACAAGGATGTGACCAGCAACACTAACGCTGTTTGCGACAAACGTCGCAAGATGAATACGAACATTATTTTTTAAGCTTCGCTTCTTGCGCTAGTGTGTACTGATCGGCGCGAGCCACATACGTCACATTCGACTTGGTGGCCCACACTGAAACCTCGTAGTGCAAAGGTATCAACCCCATTTGTTCAATGGCTTTTTCGCTTGCCTGCGCAAGTTTCGCCCGACGTTTTTCTGTGTCGATCTCAACAGCCGCTGCGGCAATCAAGGCGTCAAGCTCAGCATTAGAGAAGCGCCCTCGGTTGGCAGCTCCAAAACCCGTTTTTGCATCAAACGTGCCCAACAAAGAACGTAAAGGCGAGCTCGTGTCACCGCTTGAGGCGCCCCAACCCGCTAGCAAGAGCGAAAATTCGAGTTTGGAGCCTCGCGTGAAGAAAATATTCGACGGCATCGTCTCGAGCTTCGTCACGATCCCGACTCGCGTCAAAAATTGCGCAATCGCCTGAGCAATCTTTTCGTCGTTGATGTAACGATTATTAGGAGAATGCAAGGTCAACTGAAAACCGTTCGGATAGCCTGCTTGGGCCAACAATTTTTTTGCACCTTCAGGATCATATTTATCGACTTTCAGGTTTTTACTTGTGCCAAAAAACTGCTCTGCTAATAACTGACCTGCCGGCACGGCTACGGTTTCCATGATGCGCTCGACGATCGCCTCGCGATTAATCGCCATCGACATGGCACGTCGAACCCGAGGATCGGTCAAAGGATTGGCGTTTTCCATCGGTTTGCCATCGGCAGTGCGCACGAAGGGCGAGTTTTGCCTACGATTTGAGTCCATATGCAGGTAGATCATGCGGTTCGAGACGACTTGCGCCACCGCTAAATTTTTATCGCCCATGAGGCGCTTGACGTCAGAGGTTGGCACGTTTTCGATCATTTGCAGATCGCCCGCAAGCAAGGCCGCGACTCGGGTGGCATTATTCGCCACCATGCGCATCTGCACGCGTGTCCAGTCGGGTTTTGCACCCCAATACTGATCGTTACGCACCAAAACGACGCGATCACCAGGCTTGTATTCAGAAAACTTAAATGGCCCCGTGCCAATCATTGCCTTACCACTGTTGAAATCTTCAGTGGTGGCTGACTCTGCAACCGCCTTCGGCAAAATACGCACCGAGGTCATATCGCTTGCCAAGCCTGGGTTAGGTGCCGCAGTCTTCAGGATGACCGTGTGCTCGTCAGGTGCGGTCGCCTCGACAATTGAGCGCACAAACACTGCGAACGAGGCCGGGCTGTTTGGCACATTCGGCACACGCTTGAGCGAGGCCAAGACATCGGCAGCTACGAACGGCGAGCCATCATGCCATTTCACGCCTTTTCGCAACTTAAACTCGTATGTCAGGGGGTCGAGATTACGCCAGCTTTCGGCCAGACCAGGCTTAATATTTTGGAACTCATCGGTTGAGAGCAAATCCTCAAACACATTGAGTGACAGCGCGTTATTGGGCGTCAGATTGTGATAATGCGGGTCGAGAGACGTGATGGGGGCTGACAAACCGATCGTCAATTCGGCGGCGCTGGCAAATAGGGCACTACCCGCAAACAAAGCTGCAATCAGTGTACGCAATGTATGTTTTAGAATCTGCATGTCAAATATCCCTAAATGAATAATAGACAAATTATAGGGGGCATCGTCAAACTATTGTCATTTTTTTGACGACAACAATTGGTTTGAGGGTCAAGGTCTTAGCGCAAACCCTTAGACCTTACAGAGCCGAGAGAACAACATAAATAATGCCCAAAACCGCACCTACTGTGGAACAAACGGGATATATTTCAAAGACTGAATCTTTGGAAAAAAAATGAGCTACGTGCTGCGTCTTTTAACTTTCGCCATTTTATCTTTGGCTGCTGGCTTGCAAAGCGCCTGGGCTTCTGACTACCCTACCAAAGCGATTCGATGGATCGTACCCTACCCGCCTAGTGGCACGACGGATGTGCTGGTTCCCCTCATGGCGCAACGTCTGACTGCAACGTTGGGCCAACCCGTCGTAGTTGAGAACAAGCTTGGCGCAGGCAATAACATCGGCGCTGAACTTGTTATCAACGCCTCTCTGTATAAGAATCTCTCGTACAACTTTATCCGCGATATCGCGCTGGTTGCGGCACCGGTGCGTACGCCAAACCTAATGGTCGCAACAAACAATTTGCCAGTCAAAACCGTTGCTGCTGAAGCTGCGAAATTAGCCAAGGTCGTCGAAGCGTCTGGTGCCAAGGTAGAGTAAGCGACAAGCGTGCCTAACTCGTCACACTCAGCAACGAAGTCGCCCTTTCGTAATCTGCTAGGTGTGCTGGCCGTAGGGCTAGGTGCCTCAGTCGGCCCGCTTGATTTTGCCGTCAATGTTGCCTTTCCGGCGATCTCAACGGCCTTCCAAATTCAAACTCAAACCATCCGTTGGGTCGCACTTTTCTATGTGCTGACTTACGGTAGTCTGGTGTTATGGTTTGGTGCGTTGGGCGATCGTATCGGCCACTTACGTGTCTTTCGACTGGGCTTGGTGTTGGGCGCAATTGCTTTCGCGTTGTGCGCCGTTTCACCGTTTTACAGTTGGCTATTAGCCGCGCGCGTGCTGCAAGGCATCTCGGCGGCCCTGATTTTGTCGTGCGGCCCAGCCTTAGTCACCTTTCTCTACGCCGAACACGAGCGCACGCGGGCCTTGTCGATGTACGGCAGTATGGCGGGCCTCGCAACGGTTGCTGCACCCCTGATCGGTGGCTATAGCATTGCCTGGATGGGTTGGACCGGCGTCTATTGGATTCGTGTGCCGATTGTTTTAGTCGCGTTGGCGTGTTTGGCGCTTTACAACCCGCGCTTGCAACACGCGGGGCATGGCATAGTTGACGCCACAAAAAAAACTGAATCACTGTCAACGATTCAATTGTTGCTCAATACCTTGCGTAGCAATTCAAACTTTGGCTGGGTCAACGCGTCTTGCGTCATCGTTCAATTATGTAGTTTTTCGATCCCGCTCATTTTGCCTTACTACCTCATTCGTGTCCTGCATTGGGACTCTGCGCAAAGCGGTGGTTTATTAGTTGCCTGGGCACTCGGTGGCTTAGCCGGGGCGGCTGCCACACCGGCACTCGTAAGGCGCTTCAGACTGAATCAAACCGGCTTTATCGCTGCCTGCTTCTGCTGCCTAGGCTTGCTAGCCATGTGCTTCTGGTCCTCTTCAGTATCAGTGCCATTCATGGTGCTGAGCATCGCAATACAAGGAACCGGTCTCGGGCTTTTTCAAGTTGTCTATTCTGACTGGTTGATGGCTGACTTACCCCCGCAGTCGCGTGGCGTTGCAGGCAGCCTCGCGGTCTTGACTCGCATGCTAGGGATCGTCACAGGTGCAGTCTGTTGGCTCTGGCTGGTGGATCGCGGTGAAGCCAGTGCGCTGGCGGCAGGGCAAACTCCTGAGGCTGCTTTTTTAACTGGCTACCAACAACTACATTATGTTGTTGCAAGCGTATCAATCGGTTTCTTTACCCTCAGCTACTTCAAGCGCGGCTTGTGGTTTCGCGCTGCACCCTCGCCCTAAACAGCGCTCTGTTGAAATTTATGCCTGACGTTGCAATTTGAAACTCATGTTTGAACGTAAAGCTAAAAAGTGAAAGTCATGAAACAACTTCTCATTATCTTTCATTCGATCACCGGAGGCTCTGAGCAAATCGCTCAGGCAGTGGCGCAAGGCGCACGAAAAGAGCCAGAGATTGAAGTGATCCTGCGGCAGGCGCAACACCTGCAGCCAGAGCATCTGCTGTCAGCGAGTGGCTACATCTTTGTTGCGCCCGAAATGCTAGGATCGCTCAGTGGGATCATGAAAGACTTTTTTGATCGAACTTTTTACCAAGTGCTCGACGAGCTCAACGGACGCCCCTACGCGGCCTTAATCTGCGCCGGCAGTGATGGGCAAGGTGCCCTACGACAACTCGAAAAGATTGCAACCGGTTGGCGTCTAAAAAAGGTCATCGAGTCGAAAGTGATCTTGACCCGAGCACAAACCAAAGAACAGATTCTTCAGGCCAAGACCCTTGACCAACACTCGTTACAGACCAGTGAAGAACTTGGCATTTTTTTCTCAAGCGCCTTAGCGCTTGCAGTGTTTTAGCAGCAAAGATAACGTCAGCGATACAAACACCATATCAAAATACTTTCTGAGATCAGGAGCAATCATGAACCAACAAGAACCTTTGAAAAACAAGATCATGTCGGGCCAAACAGTGCCAGGAGCCATGGTCTTTGAATTTTTTTCTCCTGGTGTCTCAAGTATTTTGGTGAATGCCGGCGCAGAGTTTGCGCTCTACGACATGGAACACACTGGCCTAAGTTTTGAAACCTTAAAGTGGCTCTTTGCCTCGTGTCGCGGCCTACCAATTACGCCGATGGTACGGGTGCCACGCGGCGAATACACGTGGCTGGCTCGCGCCCTCGACTTAGGTGCTCATGGCGTCATGATTCCGATGGTTGAATCACGCGAGCACGCCCTGAGTATCGTCCAATCCTGCCGTTACCCCCCCATTGGCCGTCGAGGTGCTGCCTTTGGCTTCGCACAATGTGACTACCAAGGCGGCGCTGTCACTGAAAAGGTACAGGCATACCATGCACGCACACTGATCATGGCGCAAATCGAAACTGAGCGTGGTCTTGCCAATATCGAAGAGATCGCTGCCGTTGACGGGATTGACGTTCTTTGGTTAGGGCATTTCGACCTGACAAACTTTATGGGGATCCCTGCTCAGTTCGAGAATCCTGTATTTTTAGAGGCCATGGCACGGGTCGCAAACGTCGCCCGACAATACGGCAAAATCGCGGGCTTCATGGCAACGGACCCAGCGTGGATCGCACGTGCCAAAGCCATGGGCTATACGATGCTGGCCGCAGGCACAGACTCGGGTCTGTTGCAACAGGCCATGGGCACTTTAATTGACGATATCAAAACCGGAGCCTGAACATGACGTTTCGCCTTGGGATCACACGAGATCTGCTGACCAGTGACGGTTCGCCAAGCTTTGGCTTAGGCCCGCTCGAACTCTTGAAGCAAGAACGACATATCGACTGGGAATTCATCGATGAAACAGTCACCGAAATTACGCCTGACATCATGGCACGCTATGACGGCTTGCACGTCAACAGCCCCGCAGTCACCGCCAAGTCGATCGCTCGCTCAGACTGTCGCGTGCGCTTAGTCTCGCGCCACGGCGTAGGCTACGACTCGGTCGATGTCGCCGCCTTGGCCGCGAAAGGCATCCTCACCACCAATACGCCGATTGCGGTTCGTCGACCCGTTGCTGTCGCATCGCTCACAATGATTTTTGCACTGGCGGGGCGTTTATTCGCAAAAGACAATCTGATCCGTCAGGGCGAATGGAACACTCGCACCAATCACATGGGTCTTGGCCTCACCACTCGTACCTTAGGCGTGCTGGGCGCTGGGGGAATCGGCTTAGAACTGCTTGCACTCGCGCGCCCCTTTGGCTGGCGGATGCTGGCGTGCGATCCCTTCGTTCAAGCTGACGCAGTCTCTGCGTGTGGGGCGTCTTTAGTTGATCTAGACACTCTTTTAGCGCAAAGTGATTTTTTAGTGACGACCCTAGTCTTAAACGAAAAAACTCGTCACATTATTAACCGCGAACGCCTTTCAAGAATGAAATCATCTGCGTTTCTCATCAATATGGCGCGCGGGCCAATCATAGATGAACTTGCCTTGATCGACGCGTTAAATCAAGGGGTCATTGCCGGCGCTGGGCTTGATGTCTTTGAACAAGAGCCAATTCAAACTGAGAACCCCTTGCTCAAGATGCGACAGGTACTATTGACTCCGCACTCACTTTGCTGGACCGATGAGTGCTTCGATCATATCGCGCGCGAAGGGCTAGGGTGCCAAATTGCTTTTTCGAAAGGACTAACGCCCTCTTCTGTTGTCTCTGTTTCAAACTGAATCCTGTCATGAATACCCAACTTAAAGGTTTCAACATGTTCACTTGCCTCCCCCATCCTATTCCAGCATATCGTGCAAAAGCCTTGCGCTTTGTCGCTTACGCAGCGCTCTCACTGTTTACAAGCCTTGCTTATGCGCAAGCCTGGCCAAGTAAACCAATCACCATGATTTCACCCTACCCTGCCGGAGGTGGTGTCGATACCGTCGCGCGCATCATTGCCGAGCGACTCGCACCCGCGTTAAACAGCACCATCACAGTTGAAAATCGCCCCGGTGCGGGCGCTACGATTGGCGCGGCACAACTCGCCCGCAGTGCACCCGATGGCTATACGTTGATGGTCGGCAGCATACTTGACTACGCGATTGCGCCTCACGCGCACCCTGCGCTTAGCTTTGAGATGCAGCGTGATTTGCTACCCATTGTGCAACTTGGCTTTGGCCTCGTCGGACTTGTTGTTAACGTCGACGTCCCAGCGAAAGATTTAAAAGAGTTGATCGCCTTGGTCAAAGCAAAACCGGGTGCACTAAGCTATGCGTCGTCGGGTGTAGGCGGTCAGGTTCATTTGAATATGGAATTATTTAAACAAATGGCTGGCATAGATGTTGTGCATGTTCCGTATCGTGGCACGACGCAATTTATGCCCGATTTACTGTCTGGTCGCGTAGCGATGTCACTCGATAGCCTTCCCGCTCATTTGAGCAATATTCGCGCCGGAAAGACACGCGCCTTGGCAGTGGGCAGCGCTACACGCACGAGCACGTTGCCAGACGTACCAACCTTTATCGAAGCGGGCTTGGCGGGCTATGAAGCTGCAACCAACTACACGCTATTTGCCCCAACGAACACGCCTACTGAGATCGTGGCAAGGCTCAACCTCGAAGTCAACATCATTCTCAAACGACCCGATGTCATCGAAAAATTTGGTGCAATCGGTATGACCGTTATTGGCGGCAGCACCGCTTCTGCTCAAGCCCGTATACCGGTTGAAATTGAAAAATGGAACAAGGTCATCAAAGGCGGTAACTTAGTCTTAGCTCAGTGATTGAGCACTCTGGGTAACCAAGTACGAGAACAGGGCAATCCAAGCTGGCCACCTGGTATTCAATCAATGATTGAGCACTCTGGGGAACCGAGTACGAGAACAGGGCAATCCAGGCTGGCCACCTGGTATTCAATCAATGATTGAGCACTCGAGGTAACCAGGTTGAGATGGCCGGGATATAGGTCAAGATTGCGAGCGCGCCAATCAGCGCAAACACAAAGGGCCCAATTTCTTTCACAATCAAGCCGAGATGAGTTCGCGAGACTGAGCTCGCCACAAACATTAGCACCCCCACAGGTGGGGTGATCTGCCCAATCACTAAGTTCACTAGCAGCACAATGCCAAAGTGTAGAAGATCGATTTGAAGCGCAGTTAACAGCGGAATCAAAATCGGCACCACGATGATCATGATGGCGAGTGTTTCCATAAACATCCCAGCGATCAACAGGGCCACATTCAAGATCAACAAAATCGCCCACGGCGAAGTCGTAATCGATGTGAGCACCGCTGCGACTTGCTGGGGCGCTTGTTCGACACCCAAGATCCAGCCGAAGGGGGCTGCACCTGCAGCGATCACCAAAATGGCAGCGGTCTCACGACCCGTTGCGAGAAGAATCGCCGGCAAACCACGCCACGTTAAGGTGCGATACACGAACAGACCAATAATGAGCGAGTACGCGCAAGCACCCGCAGCGATCTCGGTTGCCGTGAATACTCCCATCCGAAAGCCAACTAGAATCAATATCGGCATCGCCAACGCCCAAAGGGCATGACGAAAAGCGTGGTAAAGCCGAGTCCGACTGAAGGCCGCGTCTTTTGGAAATCCACGCTTGCGAGCAGTCCAGCCAATCACCAGCATCATCGCACCAGCCATCACAACGCCTGGAAGCAAGCCTGCAATAAACAAGTCGCCAAGCGAAACGTTGGCTTGCCAGGCATAAATCACCATCACGATTGACGGCGGAATAATTGGCCCAAGCGTCGCGGCTGCGGCACACACCGCCGCGGC
>CAMDEF010000028.1 GCA_945895265.1 Bordetella parapertussis
GTTACGGAGACTAGGGCTTTCTCGGCGAATTCCATCAGGGTCAGCAGACGTAAGGTCTGCACAAACAGACCGGATATAAGACTGCAACCACCTTTACTGTCGATATCAAATATTTCTTGCCAAACCGGGAGGCGTTCATATAAGACAAACGTGAATTTTTTTTCATTGATGCTGCGTATGACGACGCTCTTGACCCTGACCCTAGTCAGCACGTTACATGCGCAAACCACCGAGTCCTTTCCTAACCGCGCCATCAAGATGGTTGTACCGTTCGGCCCCGGTAGCGGCACGGACACAGTCGCCCGTGTGGTGGCCCAGCAAATGCAAACGTATCTTGGGCAACCCGTCACGGTCGAAAACCGTGCTGGCGCAAATGGCTTTATCGGCGCCGAGGCGGTCGCACGCTCAGCACCCGATGGCTACACGGTGTTTGTGACTTCAGCGTCAATTCACTCGCTCAATCCGAGTCTGTTTAAAACCTTGCCCTACGACACCGAACGTGATTTCGCACACGTTGGGGGGGTCATGGAAGCCTACTACACACTGTTAGTCGGCGAGACCTTACCGGTCAACAGCGTGCAAGACCTAATCGCATGGCTAAAAGCAAATCCAGGTAGCGCCTCGTATGGCTGGGGTGCCACAGTGGGCCAGATCGCGGGCGCGACTTTTTTAAAGCAAACCAACACCAGCGCAACCGGAGTCCCTTACAAAAGTAGCCCTCAAGCGGTCACCGATTTAATCGGAGGACAAATTAAATTTATGTTTAACGACGTGACAACGTCAAAGGCGCACTTAGGTAAACAACGCCTGAAAGCCCTCGCCGTGACATCGCCCGACCGCATCGTTGGGCTTAAAGACATACCCACCATGGCACAAGCCGGTGTCGCAGATTTTGAGGTGACGACGTGGGTAGGCATGCTGGTGCCTAAGAACACCCCACCAGCCATCATTAGCACCTTAAGTGCAGCACTGCTCAAGGCCGTCGCCTTGCCCGAGGTCGCTGCAAAGATGCAGGCCTGTTGTTCAGCTCGCATGCTCGTCAAAACCCCCGAGGAGTTTGCACAATTTATGCGCGACGATCAGAAACGTTGGGCAAAAAAGATCAGTGAGGCGGGCGTTAAGCCCGAGTAACGCCCCGCCACCCATCGATACCGGAGAATGAACATGAACGATCGACTCGAACTACGTGCCCTTGGCCAAAGCAAGCAATACGAACTCTTCGGAGATACCCCACCAGAAAGTGGCCACGCAGCGTTCGATCAATTTGAGCAAGAATTCGTCTTTGGTCGGGTTTGGTCGAGACCGGGACTTGACTTAGTTTCGCGAATGATTGCGACCCTTTCGGCCCTTTGCGTTGGCCGCAGGCTCTCGTCGCTCGAGCATTATATCGATGCGGCGCTCGATGCTGGCTTAAGCGCTCAAACCATTAACGAAATATTTATGCAATGTGGCATCTATGCGGGATTTTCAACGACAACAAAAGAGTGTTTGACTCTGACGCAACGAGTCTTTGACGCCAGAGGCGTATCGCTGCCAATGGCCGCAAGCCGAGACGATCCCTTGGCGCTCGTTGCCGCTCGTGGTCGAGAGGTCATGACAACCCTGCACGCCGAGCGTCGACATGTCGGTTATGCCAACCCCGAAAACTCGATCGCCTCAACGTTTTACCCCGATGTCGTTCAGTTTTGCTACGGCGAACTCTGGAAACGCCCAGGCATGGAAATGCGTGAGCGTGCCATCTGTGCGATTGCCTCATTTACCGCCTTAACGTTTTCAGGCTTGGTCACTAAGTTTTCGAAAGCAGGTTTGAACTGTGGTCTGACTCAAGCCGAAGTGGTCGAGGTGGTGATTCAAACGGGTCCGTATACAGGTCTTGCCCCCGTGCTGATGGGCTTAAGCGCACTAAGTGCGTAACCAACCCGTCACCTATGAACGACTCAGTTTGTTGATCAACACCACTTTCGCGACACACAAAATAAAATGAAAAAATCTATCAAATGTCTTGCAGCGACCGCTGCACTGAGCTCGCTCTTTAGCTTTCACGCCGCAGCCGAGATTACTCGGCTCGAGATCACCTCAACCCAGCCATACGGCACCTTTCGCTCCGGCAGCTACAACATCATCCACGCAACGCTATACGGCCAGCTCTCGCCCAAAGAGAAGATTCCTGGCCTAGAGAAAGCCCCTCTTAATGAAGCGGGGCAAGTTGAGTATTCGACCAAGCTCGTGCTCACAATACCAACCGACAAGTCGCGCGGCAACGGCGCTCTGTTGATTGATGTACCCAATCGGGGTAAGGCTTACGCCAGTGCGCTCTACAACTCACCGCGCGACGAACCCTTTCAATCCGGTACCTTTGAGCAAGGCACCGGTTTTTTACAGGACAACGGTTTTTCAGTTGCAGAGGTCTACTGGGAGCTCGGTCATGGCGCGAACCTCCCCTCGTTCATCGACACGGATAACCAGAGAAAGTACGTCGAAGGCGTCGGTTTTGCCATCACGCGCGATGCAGGGATTTTTCTCGCCCATGCCGCACAGGATTCAAAAGGCAACCAGAATCCACTTGCTGGGATGATTAGCCGCACTCTGGCTAGCGGTAAATCGCAAACGGGAAGATTTCTGAAAAGCTTTTTACTAAACGGCTTCAATATGGCAGGTCCACAGCGCGTCTTTGATGGCATGCACGTCTTTGTTTCAGGATCTGGACTGTTGCCTATTATGCAGACGGGTAGCGGCCCTGCCTCTAGCGGAAACGGCACACCTAGCTTTACCAATCCCGAATTGCCTGGCGTGCACGATGGCTTGTTAACGATCGGTGAGATCACCGCTCAGGTTGTCGCTCGGGGTGAGGTTGCACCGAAGATGATGCTCATCACGACCTCCACTGACTATTACTCGCTACGCGCGTCACTAGGGCGCACGGGCGCAGAAGGCCACGCCGATCAAGCGCTTCCAGCGAACGTCCGGATGTACGACATCGCGAGTTCATCCCATGTACTGATCCCTCTCAAACCGCCTCACTGCAACCTGTTGCCAGGTACGCTTGACTGGACACCCGTGTCGCGCGCTACCTTCTTACGCCTGGACCAATGGGTGGGCTCAAACGCTCCACCGCCAGCTACTCAACTGATGGCCCTGGAGCGGGCCTCAGCGACTCCAGCGACGCTTAAGGCACCAAACAATCTACCCAACGCCGTGATTCAGGTTCCCAAATTAGATGCGGATGGCAACGCCTTGGGCGGCGTGCGGCTCCCAGACTTGGTAGCCCCTTTGGGCACGCACGGTGGTCAAAACGCTCCTGAGACACGCTGCAGCTTGATGGGCTCTTACATACCTTTTGCAAAAGATGCCGCCCAACGCACTGCCGCCAATGACTCGAGGCTTTCAGTGGCCGAGCGTTATAAGAATCGCGATGATTACGTCAATCGCATTCGGGGTGCTGCGCTCAATTTGCTCGAGAGCGGTTTTCTCTTGCAAGATGATGCGGCTGTGATCGTTCAAGCGGCCTCGGCCACCAGAGCCTTTGGGGAGCTCAAACCCAACCCCAATGCCCGCTAAAAACTAGATAAGTCAGGTCAAGTACCGCTACGCTTGGGCCCTAGAACCGTGCCGAAACATTACGCCAACCTGACAAAACTCACCTCTAAACTTTCTGATGCTAGGGAATAACCCTAGATCATTCGATGGTGCAGAGAACTATACTGACTAGCCATGTTTTTAAATGTCATCAGATCGTTTATTTCAGTGAGGAGACCTTCATGAGTGTCATTAAGCCAGCAGTCAATGCGGTAAAAGCTCGCCGTAAATTTCTAACCGGCGCCACAGCAGCCGGTGCAGGCATGGCTACCTTGGGTTTCCCCATGGTGTCAAATGCCCAGACCGTAAACTTTCGCTTCCAGTCAACCTGGCCCGCGAAAGATATTTTTCACGAGTACGCACTCGACTATGCAAACAAAGTGAATTCGATGTCTGGCGGACGTCTCAAAATCGATGTGCTGCCGAGCGGCTCTGTCGTGGGCGCCTTTAACTTGCTCGATGCAGTCTCGAGCGGCACGCTTGACGGCGGCCATGGCGTCTTGGCCTATTGGTATGGCAAGAGCCCAGCCTTGGCGCTTTGGGGTTCTGGTCCTGCCTTTGGTATGGATCCAAACATGCTGATCGCTTGGCATCAATACGGCGGCGGCAAGCAGTTACTTGAAAAAATCTATGCAAACTTAAAGATGGACGTTGTGTCTTTTGTTTACGGTCCAATGCCAACTCAGCCACTTGGCTGGTTTAAAAAGCCCGTCACCAAGACCGAAGACTTTAAAGGCCTCAAGTTCCGCACCGTTGGTCTTTCGATTGAAATCTTTAACGCCATGGGCGCATCGGTTCAGGCGTTGCCTGGTGCAGATATTGTTCCAGCAATGGATCGCGGCGTGCTCGACGCAGCTGAATTTAATAACGCGTCGTCCGATCGCACCTTAGGTTTTGCTGACGTATCAAAAGTGTGCATGCTGCAAAGTTTTCATCAAAGCGCCGAACAATTCGAGATTCTGTTTAACAAAAAGAAATACGATGCCTTACCCGCTGAATTGAGATCAATTATTGGGATTGCGTCTGAAGCTGCTTCTGCCGAGATGTCTTGGAAAGCCGTTGATCGCTACTCAGCTGACTTCGTGAAACTGCAAACTGAAGACAAAGTACGTTTCTACCAGACCCCTAAGTCAATTCTTGAAGACCAACTCAAAGCGTGGGATGTCATCATCGCCAAAAAATCAGCTGAAAATGCTGACTTCAAAACGGTGCTTGAATCACAACGCGAATTTGCTCGCCGCGCAGGTCGGTGGCAGAACTTCACCAACGTTGATTACAAAATGGCCTACGACCATTACTTTGCACCCAAGAAGTCTTAAGCAAAATCGGTGTTAAACGATAATCCGGATAGTGATCTATCCGGATTATTTTTTGCCGTTAAATAGTAGAGCCAAAGCAGATCATGGATTCAAAAAAAGATTTTAAAAAACTGATGCTCGTCGTTGATCAGATCAGTACGTTCGTTGGAAAGGGTTCAGGGTGGTTAATTATCCTGTTGATGGTGATGGTATGTATTGATGTCTTTAGACGCTACGTACTCAATGCCCCCTCGGCGTGGATCGGTGAGCTATCCGTGATGTCGTATGGCGCCGTCATTATGTTGTCGGGTGCGTACACGCTTGCCCAAAATGGCCATGTCCGTGGCGATTTTTTATACGGATCCATGAAGCCGCGCACACAAGCCACTTTTGATTTGATTTTATACATCGTTTTTTTTCTCCCCGGTGTCACAGCGCTGTGCTACGCCGGTTACACCTTTGCGGCTGACTCATGGCGGATTGGCGAGCACACAACGCAAATCGCAAACGGGCCGCCCGTCTACCACTTTAAGTCTTTGATTCCAATCGCCGGTGGCTTCTTGCTTCTGCAAGGCTTTATCGAGATGATTCGTTGCGTAGTTTGCCTCAATACCGGCGAATGGCCAGCGCGCTTAAAAGACGCCGAAGAGATTGATGTGGTCGAACAGCAACTGCAAGCGTCAACCTATGTTGACGAAGAATCAAAAAATATGGCCATTGCTCGTGCCAAGACGATTGATGAAGAGGCCCACCATCGCATTGGTGGCCTGAAAGGAGAAAAATCATGAGCGATCCGTATCTTGGCCTCTTGATGCTGTGCCTAATCGTTGTCGTGATTATGTTGGGCTTTCCCACCGCCTTTACCTTGATGGGCTTAGGCATGGCCTTTGGTTTTTTTGCCTTTTACGACCCAAGCGACGTTTGGACAAACAATAAAATTTTCACGCTGATGGTTCAACGTACTTACGGGGGGATGACGAACGACACGTTATTGTCAATCCCACTCTTTGTGCTGATGGGCTACGTCATGGAACGGGGCGCCCTGGTCGACAAAATGTTTCATAGCGTGCAGCTCGCGTTTCGAGGTATGCCAGCCTCGCTAGCGGTTGCGACCTTGGTGATTTGCACGTTCTGGGGAATTGCTAGTGGCTTAGTAGGTGCAGTCGTGGTTCTGATGGGCGTGATTGCCCTTAAGCCGATGCTCAACGCTGGCTACGATATTCGTCTGGCCAGCGGCGTGATTACTGCTGGCGGCACGCTTGGCATTTTGATCCCTCCCTCTGTGATGATTATTGTGTACGCAGCAGTCGCCGGCCAATCGGTCGTCAAACTCTACGCTGCAGCAATGCTGCCAGGGTTTTTTCTGGCGCTACTGTACTTAGTCTATGTGATTGGCTGGGCACTAATTGACCCAAAAATTGCGCCTAAGCTGCCTCCTGAAATGCTGAAGGTACCGATCCCTACTTCAGTAGCCTTTTTGCGCGACCACTATTCAACGAACTTTTTTGTGGCAACAATCAAAGCGGCCTTTGCACCCAGCCCGTTATTGAACGCCCCTGAAGGGACGCGAATTTCCTACGGTCGCATTATCAAGAATTTGATTTCTGCGCTCTTCCCGTTGATCATGACTGTCGCGCTGATCGCCGGCACTTGGTGGTATGTCGTCATACATCCCAAGGCCCAGTTCGATGAGGCGCAAGCTGTACTGGTCTTATCTAAGCCGTTACCTGGCCCCACCACCTCAGCCCCAGCCAAGCCGCAAGAAGAAACGTTGGTCGAAATCGGTGCTGAAACCACTTCAAGCTCACGCTCTTCAAGTAACAGTGGTGGTGGTCTGATTGCGTTGGATGCGGATCCCGATAATGCTGATAGCCAAAAACCAGATGTCTACACGCCCCCTTCGAATAGTTTCTACTGGTATTTTGGGGTCACGAGCTTTTTGACCCTATTGCTGCTAATTAACTATTACCGCAAGTTGAGAGACGAGCAATTTGAAATTCTCAAGCTTCTCGTCGAGTCAGTGATGCCTTTGGGTATTTTGACGGTCGTGGTGCTTGCAGTGATTTTGCTCGGCATCACGACGGCAACTGAATCAGCGGCCATCGGTGCGGCGGGGGCGTTCTTACTTGCCTGGTCCTCGGGGTCGTTTACCTTTGAACGCATGAAGCAAGCCGTATTCTTGACCACAAAAACGACCTCAATGGTCTGCTGGTTATTTGTTGGCTCGGCCTTGTTTTCAGCAGTGTTTGCGATTTTGGGTGGCCAACAGATCATCGAGAGCTGGGTGTTAGGGATGAACCTATCGCCGTTGCAATTTATGTTGCTCTCGCAGGCCTTGATCTTTGTTCTCGGTTGGCCGCTTGAGTGGACCGAAATCATTGTGATTTTTGTGCCAATCTTTTTGCCCATGCTGTCGCACTTTAATATCGATCCGATCCTTTGGGGCACACTTGTCTTTGTAAACTTGCAAGCCGCATTCTTGTCACCGCCGGTCGCGATGTCAGCGTTCTATCTCAAAGGCGTTGCGCCCCCACATGTCACGTTGAATCAGATTTTTGCAGGCATGATGCCTTATATGTTTATCGTGATTATTTGCATGGCAATCATGTACGCATGGCCCGGCATGGCGCTGTGGCTCCCTAAATATCTTTATGGTGGTGGTTAAAACCAATATGTCAGCAGAAGCCAAAATCAAAGAACTGGGGCTGCAATTGCCCACGCCCCCTGTGCCCGTCGCAAGCTATGTGCCTTGGCGCAGGGCCGGGCAATTGCTTTATCTCTCAGGCCAAGGGCCGCGCGATGACGCTGGCAACATCAGCGTCGGGCGCTTAGGTCGCGACTGCTCAGTCGAACGCGGCTACGCCGATGCGCGGCGCGTAGGGTTGCAACTTTTATCCACAATACGCGCAGCAGTTGGTTCGCTCGATCATGTCGAAGCAGTCATCAAACTGTTAGGCATGGTCAACGCCGAACCCGACTTTGGCGAGCAGCCCCAAGTGATTAACGGCTGTTCTGATGTGCTGATTGAGGTACTTGGTGAGCGCGGTAAACATGCCCGCTCAGCGGTTGGCATGGGCTCACTACCAAATGCAATGACCGTTGAGGTTGAGGTGATTATTTTAATAAAAGACGGGTTTTAGTCTTTGGTAGCTTAGCTTTCGCGATTTAAAATCGCGGCAGCTACCACTGCCGCGGTGCTTGTGGTATTTTAAAGGTCTCACAAAACCTATACAGACAAGCCATGAACACATCTGCAACTATCCAAAAAGTTGACGCCATCATTATTGGGTCGGGCTTTGCGGGCATGTACCAGCTACACAGCCTGCGCGACAAACTTGGGCTCAATGCCAAAGTGATCGAACGCGGTGCGGGCGTGGGCGGCACTTGGTACTGGAATCGCTACCCAGGGGCGCGTTGCGACTCTGAAAGCCATACCTACATGTATTATTTTTCGCAAGAGCTCGTGCAAGAGTGGGAATGGTCAGAGCGCTATCCCCAACAGGCCGAAATTTTGCGTTACATGAATTTTGTCGCTGACAAGCTGAAGTTGCGTTCAGACATTAAGTTGAACACCGCCATGACGCAGGCGCACTTTAATGAGGCAACCAATCGCTGGTTAGTCACAACCGACACCGGCGAACAATACGACGCACAGTTCTTAATCACTGCGGTCGGCTGTCTGTCTAACGCCAACGTTCCTAAAATCCCAGGTATCAATGACTTCAAAGGAGACTGGTACCACACGGGTCAGTGGCCACATGAGGGCGTTGACTTCACTGGCAAACGGGTCGGCATCATCGGCACTGGGTCAACTGGCATCCAGGCCATCCCTGTGATCGCGGCACAAGCCAAGCATCTCACTGTGTTTCAACGTACTGCAAATTACAGCTTGCCAGCACGCCACCACCCCTTGACCCCAGAGTTTAAAAAGTACGCCAAAGAGCACTCTGCCGATATTTATAAAGTGATGACTTCGAACACAAACGGTCACGCTTTCTGGATTGAAGATCGTTCGGCCGTTGAGACGCCAGCCGATATTCGCCAAAAAACCTACGAAGACAAGTGGGAAATGGGCGGCTTTCAGTTCAGGGCCTCGTATCGCGATCTGTTAACCGACGATGCGGCCAACAAAACTGCGGCAGATTTTATCCGCGAAAAGATTCGCGGAATTGTCAAAGACCCAAAAGTGGGCGAAATTCTCTCGGATATCGACCATCCGTTTGCTGGCAAACGGCCGCCGATTGACGATCACTACTTCGAGACCTATAACCGCGACAACGTCGCACTCGTTGACCTGCGCTCAGTACCAATCGAAAAAATTACGGCTAAAGGTATTAAGACCACCGAGCAAGAGTACGAGCTTGACATCATTGTGTTTGCGACCGGCTTTGATGCCATGACGGGTTCACTTGTTAGGCTAGACATCGTGGGCCGAAATAAAAGAACACTAAAAGACTACTGGAGTGCGGGTCCTCGCACAAATCTGGGGCTTCAGGTGCCAGGCTTTCCGAATATGTTCACCATCACAGGCCCAGGCAGCCCCTCAGTGCTAAGTAATATGCCACCCACCATCGAGCAGCACGTCGAGTGGATCAGCGACTGCATTAGCAACATGAAGGCAAAAGGCTTGAACTGCGTTGAAACTAGCGAAACTGCCAGTGAAGCCTGGCAAAAAGAGGTTGACCGTGCGGCTCAGGCAACCCTACTACCAAAGGTCAAGCACTCTTGGTATTTAGGTGCAAACGTGCCCGGCAAGCCACAGGTGTTTATGCCTTACGCGGGCGGCTTTGCCCACTACCGAACCATTTGCGACAAGGTGGCCAAAGAGGGATACACAGGCTTTCAAATGAGCTAAACAACTCACTTTCCGTCGAACCTCTACTTTGGCTAAAGATAGTTTTATTTTTGTAAAAGTTAGTGTTCACTTCAGTGCGGGTTGGTCCACATCCCTAGTAGTGCGATAATCGCATTACTAGGGATTTCTACTTACCTTTCAACTTTTTCTCATCCACGACTAAGGTTCTGCGTTCATGGCACAAAATCTCGATCTGCTGAAAATCGCTCAAGAAGAGCAAAACGGCGACCTCTTCAAAATGCTTGATGGCATTTACAAGCGCTCGGCTATTAAACCGACCGATTGTCCCGACGCCATCATCTGGGAAGGCGGCAGCACTGCTGGCGGCGTCAAACCCGTTGCCCATGCCTTCACTGATATGTTTGCCCTAAACGGCACACTGATGGCGCTTGACGTCTTAGGCCTGCCGTTTTTAGGCGTTCCGATGATGGCGCAGTTTCGTCACGACAGCAAACTCGCTTCACTTGAGTGGTTTGGCAAACTCGACTACACCGCCTTGAAGTGGTCAACCGCTGGTGACTTCATGGTCAACGAAGGCGGTAAAAAAGTTGTGGTGAATGGCAAATCAGCCAATGCACCGCTTCGTACGGCTGCTGGCGTGTATTGCAACGTGCGCCCTTATGGTGGTATCACCAGCATTCGCTTTATGCCAGGCCTGCCTTACTCACAAGATAAAAAGAAGTTTAAAGTTGACCCCGCCACCGGTGTGATTCACTCAGAAATGAACACCCCCGGCGTGCGTATGGCCTACGCAGCGCGTCTGTTTTTAAAGATGGTTCACGAAACTGGTCAAATCGGCCGCGTCGCCACCAAGCCCACACAGGCGCAAGAAGATGCGATCAACGCCGGCATCATGCGCTGGTTGCTACAAGGCACCAAATTCAAACTGAAGCGTCAGTACACCGTAGACGCCTATGAAGAGCACCGGGCTAACATTGACGCCATTGTTGCCTGCCTGCCAAAAGACTTCAAAGACGGGATGGAAAACTGGGGTGGCGATATTTACGAACACATCTCAGACACAAACTTTGGTTTGTTGCTGCATGACATGATTCGTCAACGCCCTTGCATCGTTTACGCAACCGATCTTGACGGCGACCGCCTGACAGACTTGATGGCTGACGCACCCGATGTGTTACGCGACTGGGGTCAAATCATCATTGATCGTGTTGGTGCAAAAGTTGACATGAAAAAACTGTGGGTCGACATGGGTTTCACCATGACCAACGGTAAAGACATGACCAGCGTGATGTATCGCGTGCACGGTGCTCCGATTTATGAACAGACGCTGGGCTCAGCCGACGCGATGTTATTGCGCTTGCTCGATGGCGACGAAACAGTCGGTGGCGAAAAGCAACCTTACGATCCACGCATTCACTTTGTACTGATTAACGAAGCCTATAAAGCAGCTAACCCAGGCAACAAACAGTTGTCTGACTGGCTCGATGCACAGCTTGCTACGTTTGACAAAATCTTTGGTGAGAAACGGCCACGCTACTTAGATGGTTACACCCAACTGAAAGCCGCAATCAAACCTTGGGGCACTGCTTAAGTCGCAGTCTCTTTTTAAGTGAAGGCGAGCGCAACATATTGCGCTCGCTTTTTTTATGTGTATCAATTTACCCAAGGTATGTCTTAGCAAAGCTAAACAATATTCAGCATTTATTGAATTTAGTGAGAGCAACCATTTTTGGGCTTTCGAATTGCTCTGCAAATCAAACATGCAGAAGGCTACATATCAAAATATGCCCAGGCAAGCAAGCTCAACGTCACCGCTGGGCAAACCGTCACGCGTGGGCAAAAACTCGCCCTGTTGCGCATTAGCTTGCGTCACCATACGACCATTAATTTTTGCGCCAGGCTCAATACTGATAGAGGCCGCGCCGCTACGCGCCGGGATGCGAGGTGTTAACTTTAGCGAGTCGTCTTCGACGTAACTTGCTTTCTCAATCCAAGCTTAATCACAAGCCCGACTACGATGCACGCACCAACGATTTGTATCAAGGCAATTTTCTGATCCAAAATAAACCAGCCTAAGACCAACGCAAAAATGGGTTCAATACTCATGATCGACGAGTTGCCCACAACCCCCAAGCGTGGCAGCACAATGAACATCACTGTGAAGCCAGTGCCATAAAAAATCGTCAATAACGCCAAACCCCACCAACCTGCTGTCGCGGTCGGCCACTGAAAGTCGCCCATCAACTGCGTACCAACGATCGCCAAAAGCCCCACCATCCACATCGTTGTCGCTGTGCGAACACGACCATCTAAGTCAGAAGCTTCGTTTTGCGTCAGCGTCAACGCTAAGCCAAACGTCGCAGCGGCTGTGAGCGCAAAGGCGACCCCGACTCCGATCATGCCCCACTGCGCCTTGGCGCCTAAGCCCGACGTGGCGCCAAAGACATCTAAGGCCAGCGCCAAGCCGATCAGCATAATCGGCATTGCCAACAGCACCTGTCGCTCAGGCCTCTGGCCATAAATGACACGAGACCAAAAGGCCGTCCAAAGTGGGTAGGTGTTAAAGGCCAATAAGGCTAACGACACTGGCAGCAAGGCCACCGAAGAATAAATGCTTAAACTTTGAATCGTGACCAGCAAACCAATCGCAGGCAATACTTTTTTATGTTTAACCGTGAGTCGAATCGGTACGCCTTGAAAATAAACAATTAAGCTCACCACAACCGCAGTCACTAAGCTACGCACCACGACAGCGGTAGCAACATTTAGACCATGATCAAAGGCAATACGCGCTGCCACATGATTGGCGCCCATGATCAACCCGACAAATAAAAGCGTCGCGAACGCCAACCCAGAAATTGCGCTCGTTTTGCTGTTCACGACCAATTAACATCCTTTTGAAAGGCTTGACGCGTCTAAAACACGCTTGCTGTCGCGCTACGTTCAACCCAGAGAAGATCAACCTAGCAGCGACTAAAAGCAAAAGTATGCCACTCTTTTGGCAATTGTCTTAAGATAGTGAAAAAGCTGAGCTCTTTACGATCCGACTCACACACTGCTCAGCACACAATATTTTGGAGATCTTCTATGACTATTAGAACCGTAGCGCTCATCGGCGCTGGCAATATGGGCTCGCGTATGGCGCGCCGCATCAAACGCGCTGGTTTCGAGTTGACAGTCTGCGATCAAGATCTAGCCGTGCTCGCAGAATTCAAAAAAGAAGGAGTGAGTGTCACGCAAGACCCGCGGGACTGTGCGCTGGCAGATGCCATCATCGTGCTTGTTGCAAATGACGAGCAAATTATCTCGGTCACCTGCGGCTCCGCTGGATTTATCACGGCGATCCCCCCCGAGCATCAACCTTTAGTCTGCATCATGAGCACTACCCTGCCCTCAACCCTGAAGCAGATAGAGGCGCAGCTTAAAAGCACCCGCGCGCATTTAATCGATGCTCCGGTCAGCGGCGGTTTAGTTAAGGCCGAGCAAGGCACCCTCACAGTCATGATGAGTGGTAATGACCAAGATTTAAACAGAGCCGAGCCCCTAATGCGCTCGATGGGAACTGAAATTTTTCGATGTGGTGCGCTTGGCGCAGCAGAGGTGATCAAAGTGATCAACAACATGCTCGGCATTGCGAGCATCTATCTCGCAGCAGAGGCCTTTGAATTAGCAGCCAAACATGGCGTGAGCATTGAACAAATTGCACCGATTCTTGAAGTCAGCAGCGGCAGAAATTTTATGTCGCTTGACGGCGCGATGACACGTCAACACTATCAAGCCTGGGCACGCTCACCCGAGGCGTTTTTCTCGCTGGTCAATATCGTCAGCAAAGATTTGCATTTAGCCAAAGCACTAGCCGACGAGGTCAATCTCGATTTGCCGCTGCTCAATGATGTGTCGCTTAACGTCGATGCCACCGATCAAACGGTGATGAAGCGCTGGATGCTCGCTGCAGGACAAAAGCTCACATAAGATACACTGCAATTTCAGTTGCCACTTTCGCACGCCTCGCTAATGACTATAAGGCTTCAGGTAATTTTTATCATGCTTACACGACAATTTATCAAGGCTTTGTGCCTAACATTGATTTTTCTGACGGGTTGCTCGGACAATAAGTCTGGTAGCGAAATCAAGGTCGCAGTTTCGCCCACATCCCCTCCGATGCTTTTTGAAGAAAACAAAAAGATACAAGGCGTTGATCTGGACATTTTTCAAGGCTACTGCAAAGCACGTGGCTGCACACTAAAGGTTACACCTTACGATTGGCAAGGCATGCTGGGCGCCGTATCAAGCGGACAAGCCGACGTCGCGTTTTCGGGTATCTCTATCACCGATAAACGCAAAGAGGTGATGGATTTTTCGCAACCCTACTACGATAATGCGTGGCACTTGGTCAGCTTAAAGTCTCGCAACATAAAAATAAACGACCTCTCCGAGCTTAAAAAATACTCAATAGGCTATCCGCGTGGGATGGCCTACAGCGATTTAATTAAGAACGAATTCGAACCAAAGGGCTATTACTCTTTGAGTCAAGTCAAACTCTATCCCTCATACAGCGAGGCAATGACTGACTTGCAAAATGGCAATCTTGATTTGGCGTTCATTGAAGAGCCGGTCTTTGCAAACTATCTCTATAAACTTAAATTGCCAGTTGAAAGTGCTCGTGTGTTTACAGGTTTTGACAAGCTAGGTTTTGCCTTCGCCAAGGGCTCGGCGCGTCGCGATGACTTTGATAAATACTTAAAAGAGATCGGGCCAGAAAAAATCAAAGCCATTGTTGATCAATGGTTGAAGTAGTCCGCTCAAAAACGTTGGCATGAACTTTCTCGATATCCTTGAACAATTAGCACAGGGGCTCGGGCACACGCTTCTCGTCACGTTGACGTGTAGCGCAACAGCTCTGCTGGTCGGGCTTGTGATGGCGGGTCTGAGGCAACTTGGTACACAGCGTATCGGCTGGGTTCTCGATGTTTTAACCTATGTGTTTCGAGGTATCCCTGTTTTAGTACTTCTGTTCATGGTGTATTTTGGGCTGCCAAGTATTGGCTTAAAAGTCAGCCCACTCGCCGCGATGGCGCTAAGTTTAGGGCTCATTGCGGCAGCCTACCTGTCTGAAGTCTTTCGCGGCGCTCTACAAGCGGTAAGCGCCTCTGAGATTTTGGCGGCTCGAGCAAGTGGCATGAATCGCCTACAAATCTTTAGGTACATTGAAGCCCCTCAAATGCTACGCTTCGCGGTGCCAGGAATGATCAATGAGTTTACGTCGATACTCAAGTATTCTCCTTTCGCCTATACCGTAGGTATCCCAGAGATGACTAAACAGGCCATGAATCTCACTGCGACCACGCTTCGCGGGATTGAGGTCTATTTGGCAGTCGGGGTGCTGTATTTTGGAATTTACTGGATCCTAATCCGTGGCGCGCTACAGATTGAAAAGCACTTTCGTGTGCCTGGCATAGGGGATACGTAACATGGCACTGATTGAAGTTCGCAATCTTGTCAAAAAATTTGACGATCACACCGTGTTAAATGGTGTCAATCTTGAGCTGTTACAAGGCGAGCTTAAAGTCGTGATGGGTCCCTCTGGGTGTGGAAAATCGACCTTGCTTCGCTGTTTGAATCGCTTGGTAGAACCCACCTCTGGCACGATTAGTTTTCGTGGTACTGACATCACAAGCTCGAGTACTGACGTACTTGCACTCAGGCAAAGTATCGGATTTGTGTTTCAACAGTTCGCCCTTTACCGTCATTTGACGGTCGGTGATAACGTCACGCTCGCGTTGCGAAAATTAAAAAAGATGAGTCGCGCAGAAGCGAACGAAAAAGCCTCCTTTGAACTATCTCGCCTTGATATGCTCGCGCATCAGCACAAATATCCCGAGCAACTGTCTGGCGGCCAGAAGCAACGCGTGGCTATCGCTCGCGCGTTAGCGATGGACCCAGCGGTTGTGGTTTTTGACGAACCGACTTCAGCGTTGGATCCAGTCATGGTGCGTGAAGTGGCAGAATTATTTAACCGACTCAATCGCGACAACATCACCATGATGTGTGTGACGCACGACTTACTATTCGCGAGACAGATTTCAGAAAAAGTCATTTTTCTTGATCAAGGCGTTGTCAGGGCTGAGGATACGATTGAGCGCCTGGCCACGAATCATCCAGACGCTAAAGTCAGAGAGTTTTTTGGGCGCGAGGGTCACGTCTCATGACTGGAATGGGAGCTTTCGAACGCGACTTACTTGAGCAACTGCCCTTGATCTTAGCGGGGCTAGAACAGACACTCAAACTTGCCGTTTTTGCTAGCGTCTCGGGCTTATTGTTTGGCATTATTGTTTTCTATTTCTCAATCAGTCAACACAAAATCGTTCGTACAGTCGTCAAAGCTTATATTTCATTTTTTATTGGCATGCCGTTGATCGTCCTGTTGTTTTTAATGTATTACGGTCTGCCACAGTGGGGTATCAAGTGCTCACCATTTACCGTCGCGTTGATAGGCTTCACAATGAACATCGCGGCCTATAACGCGGCGTATCTGAGCACGGCGTTCAACGGTTTAGATCGCGCAGAGCTAGAGGCGGCTCGGGCCCAAGGCTTTAGCACTTTTAAAATCTTTCAACACATTATTTTGCCTCAGGTGTTGAGGCAATCCATCCCGGCGCTCACTAACCAATGCATCGGAAACCTGAAAGACAGTTCAGTTGCGTTTTTAATTCAATACACAGAATTTTTTGCCCGTGTGCAAGAGTTAGCGTCGACAAATTTTCAGTTTTTTAAAGCGTACCTGTTTGCAGCCGTTGTCTATCTATGCTTGGTCTCTGTGATTGTTCTAGTCGCTCGACAAGTCGAAAGACGATTCTTGATTCCTAGCTAATTCGCTCTTTCACAATACTATTCACACTTGAACGATACGATCAAAACGAAAAGGATACAAAATGTTTAGAAGAAAAATTTTGTCTTTAGGCGTTATCTCTGTCCTGTTAGGCATCCTCACACCCTCTCATGCCCAAGATTTTCCGAGCAGACCCATTCGCATGATCGTGCCGTTGGCCGCAGGGGGGGCCACGGATGTGGTTGCACGCTTGATCGCCGAGAAACTATCTGGGCAGGTCAAACAACCTGTCATTGTTGAAAATCGCCCTGGCGCCCAAGGGATGATTGGCGTCGAGGCCGCTGCCCGAGCGGCGCCAGATGGCTATACCCTCGTGTTTGGTTCAAGCACGACCATGGCTGCGATCGCGAGTCTTTATGCCAAGCTGCCCTTCGACCCCATCCAAGACTTTGCTGCGGTAGCCAAAGCACTTGATAACGCCTATAACGTGCTGCTCGTGCCCACATCGTTGCCCGTCACTAACGTGGCAGAGCTCATCGCTTATTCAAAAGCTAATCCAACCACATTGAATTATGGTGCGGGGACAGCCAGCTCTAGAATTTGTATTGAGATGCTTAAAGTCATGTCGGGCGCAAGCATCACCTTTGTGCCCTACAAAACTTCAACACAGGCACTGAACGATTTAATGGGTAATCAAGTCCAACTCGTATGCGAGCCAACCGGGTCAGGTATGGCACAAGTCGCTACTGGCAAACTACGTGCAATCGCTGTCACAGGACCAAAGCGTATCGACGAGGCCCCTGGCGTTGCCGCGGTAGCCGAAACGCCGGGATTGAAAGACTACGGTCACTGGTCATGGCTGGCATTTTTTACCAGAGCGGGCACGCCACCGGCTGTCATCGATAAATTAAGCGCCGAACTGCTTAAAGCGTTGGCCAACCCAGAGGTGGCAAGCAAGATCAAGAAGTTTGGTTTTGACGTCGTGCCTTCTGGCCCCAAAGAGCTTGCCGCTTTGCAAAAAGAGGCTGTGGCCAAATACGCAAAAATTATCAGGGACGCTGGAATCACGCCTGAGTAACTGTCGGCATCTTTGCCCCAACATGAGCAGTGTCTCGCTTTTTAGCAAGCTCGCATTGGCGCTGCCGCTCGCGAGCGCCGCTCTTTTGCAACTCGGTGGTTTTATGAATACAGCGTGGGCAACTCACGCCCTCTTCGTAAAGAGGCGATTCGGTTGCGCCATCAGGTAGAGGTTGTCGACAACAACGGCACAAGGGGCGCGCGGTTTGCTGCAATCCATGGCCGACTGAGACGCGCTCATCAAACACAAAACACTCTCCCTCCCATAGGCTTTGCTCAGGCGGGATGGTCTCGAGGTATTTAAGAATTCCGCCCTCAAGGTGATAGACCTCGTCAAAGCCCTTTGTACGCATCAGTGCGGTAGATTTTTCACAACGAATCCCGCCGGTACAAAACATTGCAACTTTAGGTTTTTTACCCGTGCGGGCTTCAAGGGCCTTGGCCTGATCCACCCAAGAGGGCAATTCAGAGAAGGTGCCGATATTTGGATCAAGGGCACCTTTGAAAGTGCCTAGCTCGACCTCGTAGTCGTTGCGCGTATCAATTACCACTACGTCTGGGTCGCTGATGAGTGCGTTCCAGTCTTGCGGTTTAACGTAGGTGCCGGCCATTTGGGTGGGACTAATGCCTGGCACACCCATGGTGACAATCTCTTTTTTGATGCGAATTTTCATCCGACGAAACGGCGGGTTGCTGGCCCACGCTTCTTTGTGCTGCAGATCCGCAAAGGCGGGATCTGACCGCAAATGCGCCAACACAGCCCGAATATCAACTTCAGCCCCAGCTAAGGTACTGTTAATACCTTCGCGGGCTAACAGGATGAGGCCTTTGACGTTGCGCTGTTCACACAACTCAAGCAGAGGTAGCCTGCGTTGCTCAAAATCAGGTAAATCAACAAATTTATAAAAGGCGGCAGTCAGAAATTGTTTTGTCAGCATTCGTTCAGATAGGTAGTCGGCAAAGAAACTTTTTAATTGCCTGTTAAGCGCTTCACAAACGAGGCTGCGTAAGAGGGCGAGCGAAACTGCAGAATCGGGTCGTCTGTGGGGGCAATGCCATCGGCCATCACCAAAGGATCGAAGTTAATCTTTTCACAGTCTGCACCTTTTTGTAGTGTCGCCGAGGTCAGCGTCAGCACGCCCGCTTGAATTGTTTTACGCTCGGCAGGCCAATAAATGGTTGGGTTGGTTTGCACGTCCGAGTCCTGACCAATCGTCAGCATCATGTTCCAACGAACCGGTCCTTTTTTTGTTTTGGCGATCAGATCGTCATCCAAGAAGCGGGCGGGCATCGTACCCATCTCTGCATCGGTCAGGCGCTTGACACCGTCTTCAGGAACAAAGTGCCAACGCACCAAAGTGGTTTGATTGTTGGCGTTGATAAATTTAAAGGTGTGAATACTAAAAAAATCAATGTTGGCGTAACTCACCGGCGGATTATTTTTAGCCATGAACTCGCCTAGCGGCTTGGCATCGGGGTGAGTCTCTCTAAATTGCTTTTGTTTTTCTGGATCAGGCTTACCCGTTGCTGGATCGGCCATGTTCGACAGCAACGCGTTGTAAAACGTTTGAGGCGTCGCTGCACCAAACACCGGGACGTTCAACATAGTGAAGTGATGGATACTGTTGCCCGGCAACTTAAATTGCAACGCTAAGCCACGCGGATTTTTAGTCGCGTCTGGCGCTTTAGGATTGCCGCCTGCCAAAGAAAAGCGACCGATGACCGGAATGGTTGCGCCCGAAAACAACGCCGAGCGCGTAAAAGCCTGAACATCTTTTGTGCCGACAAACGAGCCACCAACGCAAATGCCAATGATGTGGTTGCGCCGCTCACCTGGATGCACACCACTCAGTTTTTCAAGCGCGCTCACAACCTGGTCTGCCGTAGGCGCTTGTTGGGCCGTTGCGTTGAAGGTGCAGAATATAGCGGCCATCGCCATTGACAATATTTTTGAGTTCATCGGGTGCGGCCAAAGGTTTCAAGTTGAAGAGTTGAATTCACTACACTCCTCTATCTTAGATCCCTTTTGGTTGAAAAACCATCAGCCTTGACTTCCTCAAGCAAGATTTTTGCCGTTAATATTGCTTGCATAACAATGGGTGAACCCCGAATTTGCCGACTGAGACAACGAACATGCAAATTAAACCGATTGGTAACGACTTTGCCGCCGAGGTGAGTGACCTTGATCTGCGTCAATCTCTGACGGCAGACCAAATCCACACCATTAACCGTACGATGGATCGTTATGCGGTTGTCGTGTTTCCCAAACAAGAGCTAGACGACGATCAACAGGTTGCTTTTGCACGTAGCTTGGGGCCACTTGAAGAAACACGGGCGGTGGTTGATGTGCACAAGCAGCGCCTCACCTATAACCAGATGAATGACATTTCAAATCTAGATGTGGACGGCTCAATTTTGGCCGCAGATGATCGTCGACGTATGTTCAATTTAGGCAATGCACTGTGGCATACGGATAGCAGCTTTAAAGCGACCCCAGCCAAATACTCGATGTTGCATGCACGCGTGATTCCTCCCGAAGGCGGCAACACTGAGTTTGCCGATATGCGCGCGGCATGGGATCGCCTGCCTGAAAAGACCAAAGCACAGATCGAGCCACTAATCTGTGACCACTCTTTAATTTACTCACGCGCGCAACTCGGTTTTGACGCGTTCAATGAACAAGAGAAGCTGAATTATGCGCCGGTGCCTCAGCGTTTGGTACGTAAACACCCAGGCTCAGGGCGCAAATCTGTTTATCTAGCGTCGCATATCGGTGTCGTACACGGGATGCCGCGCCCCGAGGGCATGATACTGATTCGCGATCTGATCGAAGAGGCCACCAGGCGCGAGTTTGTCTACAGCCATGTTTGGAGCCAATTCGATCTGGTCATGTGGGATAACCGCTGCACCATGCATCGTGCGCGCCCTTACGATGACAAAATCTACAAACGCGACATGCGTCGCATGACCTTAACGGATAGCGCACCGACGCTCGAGCAGCCGTTTTAAATATTCGTTCTGAACACGTCTGATGACGGATCTCGTTCTCAGTATTTTGATTCTCGGATCCCTAGGTCTGGTTGCAGGCGTGATGGGCGGGGTGATTGGCTTTGGCACGACTATCATCCTGATGCCTGCCCTGGTTCATTTCTACGGCCCTGTTCAAACGGTATCGATTATTGCCATCACCGCCACGATCGCCAACTTCTCGCGAGTTATCTTGTGGTGGAGTGAAACGAACTGGAAAGTGTGTTTGGTGTACAGCCTCACCGCGATCCCTGCAGTGGCCCTAGGCGCCAACACGCTAGTTTTACTGAATGGCACCCTCATTGAAGCCATACTCGGCATCTTTCTGATTGCCTTGATCCCGATTCGTCGCTGGCTGCGACGCCAAGCTTTCAAGATCACGCTCTGGCACATGAGTGTAGTGGGTGCAGCAATTGGATATTTAACCGGGATTGTAGCCACGACAGGCGCCATCAACACACCTTTTTTTCTAGCCTTCGGTTTAGTCAAAGGCGCCTATCTCGGCACCGAAGCCGCTAGCTCTTTGTTTATGCTCATTGCAAAAATATTTGTTTTTCAACAACTCGGCGTGCTTGATGTTTTAGCCATCACTCGGGGCCTGATGCTTGGTGTTTGCGTGATGGCTGGCTCGATTCTTTCAAAAAGAATTGTCTTGGCGCTACCTGAAAAACGTTTCATGCAACTCATGGAGAGTGTGATGCTCATTTCAGGGCTGAGCATTCTGGGCCAATGCCTGTACAGCCAATAAGCATCGTTTACATTCGCAACGTCATTGCCGACACAAATACAAACAACAGCAAGATACCAATCGCTACAACAGCTTCTTAATAAAAGACACAATCGCCGCGGTTGAAATGCCGTACCGATCATGTAAGGTTGGCAAAGCACCCGCCGCTAAAAATTCATCAGGTAACGCAATTTGGTGGTAGTTTGGAGCCATTCTTGCACGCAACACACAGGCAGCAATCGCTTCACCTAACCCACCGATCCGTGTGTGATTCTCAGCCACAATCACTAAGCGTGAACCGCGACCAATTTCTTTGAGAATCGTTGCCTCATCTAAGGGTTTGATGGTTGGTACGTGCAGAACTGCAACATCTGCCGAGCCCCCAGCCATCTCTTTTGCGACCTCGAGCGCCCGCATTGTCATGATGCCGCTAGAAATAATCAGAACATCCTTACCATCGCGTATCAGTTGCGCCTGACCTAGTTTGAATTTGTAGTCGTACTCATCGAGCACTAACGGCACCTGTCCGCGCAATAGACGCATATACACAGGGCCGTCGTGCGCCACAACCGCCGGCACCATTTGTTCAATCTCCAGGGCATCGCACGGATCAATGACCGTCATACCCGGAATCGCCCGCATCATCGCTAAGTCTTCTGTCGCCTGGTGGCTAGGACCGTAGCCCGAGGTCAGGCCAGGCAGAGCACAGGCAATTTTCACATTTAAATTTTCTTCTGCAATGACTTGATGAATAAAGTCGTAGGCTCGCCGCGTTGCAAAGACCGCATAGGTTGTGGCAAAAGGAATCAAACCTTCTTTGGCCATTCCCCCAGCGGCGCCCATCAAAAGCTGCTCGGCCATTCCCATTTGAAAAAACCGCTCTGGGTAGGCCTGCGCAAAAATATGTAAGTCGGTGTATTTAGCTAAATCTGCCGTCAGGCCCACAATCTCTGGGCGACTTTCGGCGAGCTCGACAAGCGCCTTGCCAAAAGGCGCTGCACGTACCCGCTGCCCTTCAGCGGCGATCGAAGCAATCATGGCCGAGGTTGTCAGTTTAGGTTTAGTCACTGCAGTGTTGATGGGCGCACTCATTGAGCACCTCCTTGATAGCTTGCATCGAGTTCGGCGATCGCTTGAGCCCATTCATTGGCTTCAACGCGAATAAAGTGATTCTTTTCACGCGCTTCTAAAAAAGACACTCCTTTACCCATCTTGGTATCGAGCAAGATGACACGCGGCTGTGGTGCCGCTAAAGAACGTGCCGTATTAAACGCGGCTAAGACAGCGGGCAGATCATTACCGTTGACGCGCTGCACGTGCCAGCCAAAGGCCGCCCACTTATCTGACAAGGGCTCAAAGGGTAAAACCTCACTTGAGTGCCCGTCTGCCTGTTGGTTATTGATATCAACCAAGCAGATTAAATTTGCGAGTTTGTGTGACGACGCAGCGAGAGCCGCCTCCCAAGTCGAGCCTTCATCAAGCTCACCATCTGACATCGAGTTGTAAACAAAAGCGGGATTACGCTTGTGTCGCAAAGCGAGTGCCATACCAACACCGATCGGTAACCCCTGTCCAAGCGACCCCCCAGAGATCTCCATCCCGGGCGTGTAGCTTGCCATGCCCGACATTGGTAGACGGCTCTCGTCACAGCCATAGGTTTCAAGCTCGTCTTCACTCAAAATGCCTGCGTTGATCAATGCAGAATAGAACGCAATCGCATAGTGACCATGCGAGAGCAAGAAGCGATCCCGCTGCTCCCACTCAGGTTCACCGATTTTGAATTTCAACGCGTGTCCATAGGCAACGGCCAACATGTCGGCGATGCCTAAGGCCTGACCGATATAACCTTGCCCCTGCACTTCTCCCATCCGTAGCGCCAAGCGACGAATACGGTAGGCGTGTTCTTTTAACTGATTTAAATCTGCACTCATCGCTTTTGCCTCTTCACCATGTATACCTCTTAGCCGCGATTACCTCTTGGCCGTTATGACCTCTTACCCGTGAATCAACATACCACCGTTGACATCTAATGCAATCCCCGTGAGGTAGCTCGACAAATCCGACGCTAAATACAGAGCGGCATTGGCGACGTCGCTCGCTTGGCCCAAACGATTCAACGGGATACCTTTCAAAATTTCAACACGCAACGCATCGGTCATCATTCCGCCCGTAATATCGGTCTCAATCAAACCAGGCGTGATGCAATTGACACGAATATTGTCTGGTCCGAGTTCACGCGCCATTGCTTTGGCCAGACCGAGTACCCCGCCTTTCGCTGCCGAGTAATGAGGCCCGCCAAAAATACCACCACCACGCTGCGCCGATACCGACGACAAGCAAACAATCGACCCCGAGCGACGTTGACGCATGTGGGGAATCACTGCCTGGCTCATGTAAAGAGTGCCACGCAACGAAACATCGGTGACCGCCTCATAGTTCTCGGGCTTGATGTCCATGATTTTTAAGGGCTGAGTAATGCCAGCGTTATTCACCAAGATATCAATCTGACCAAAAGCAGTCAGTATCTGCTGCGCCGCAGCATCACACTCAGATTTCTTAGTCACATCGCATTTCAGGCCTAGATGCTGCGCCCCAATATCCGCCGCAGCACCTTGCGCTGCCGCCAAATCAAGATCCAAAATCACAATCGAAGCACCTTGCGCGGCAAACACACGCGCCGTGGCTTTACCGATTCCTCTGAGCGAAGCGGCACCCGTAATCACGGCAACTTTACTTTTAAGCAACACAGAGTTCTCCATATCGTTCAAAATCTTTACCGACTTCATTCAAAAAACTGCAGCTAGTATTATCTGAAACATATTTGTGAACAAGCCGAGACGTCGATCCGTACTATTTCAACGCCACCGCAAAACCGCGTTGCACCGCTGGGCGCGCCATCATCGTGTCGTACCAGCGTTTCACGTTCGGAAAGTCGTTTAAATCAACTTGGTGGCGTTGATGGCGCCAAGCCCAACCCAAGATTGCAAAATCTGCGATCGAAATTTCGCCAGCAAAAAATGGTTGGCTCGCTAAGCGCTGATCCATCACCCCATACAGGCGGCGAGTTTCTTTCATGTAGCGGGCTAAACCATAACGTTTATCGTCTTCGTTCGACAAGCCTAAAAAGTGATGGACTTGCCCTGGCATTGGCCCAAAGCCTGCCATTTGAAACATCAACCACTCAAACACTGCAATACGCGCGCGCGGTTCGGTCGGTAAAAACTTACCGGTTTTTTCAGCCAAGTAGATCAGGATCGCCCCTGACTCAAACACACTAACTGGTTTAGCGTCAGGGCCCTCGGTATCCAAGATCGCCGGGATTTTGTTGTTGGGGCTAAGTGTTAAAAAATCAGGCTTGAATTGTTCGTCTTTTGTAATGTCAACGGTGTGCACGGTGTAAGGCAGCCCCATCTCTTCGAGGGCAACCGATATCTTGCGGCCGTTAGGGGTATCAAAGGTGTGTAATTGAATCGTCATTGCGTCACGCCGAGGGGTTGAAGAGTTAGAACAATACGCGCTGTCAGGTTGGCGTTATTACAATTTATACGCCTGGCGTCCGATCAGCTTCCACTCACCGCCTTCAAGACGAAACACGTACATGATGTCTAGTTCAACGTGTCCGGGCTTACCGCCCGAATTCGTATCGCCCGACAAATGATTGCGCACAATCGCAGTGTCACCCATCATCGCGATTTTTTGATTTGAAATTTCAATTTTGACGAACACAGAACGACGCTCAACCAAAGACGAAACAAATTCAGCTTTAGTCTCAAGCCGCCCGTTCGAATGACCGTAACTTAACTGCGCACCGGTGATTGCATTAAGTTTTTGCGCATCGGCTGAAAGAATGGCTGCGTTCAACGCGTCCATCGCTTTGGCCACATCCGCTTCAGTGGCCTGCTGTGCAAAAGCACTCGAACAAGCCAATACAAAACAAGTCAAAAATTGAAAAAAACGAGTCATGATAGTCCCCTGTAAATATTATGATTATTTGTAGGCTATTTATAGTCGATAAGTCGCACTTCCGGACAGTAGTTTTTGCGAGCGCAGTCGGCGCACATAGAGTCGCACCAAAATTTGTAACAACTTTAGTTACAAAAAAGTTGGATGAAAGGCCCTAAATACGTAGTTTTGCGTGTTGCCCTGCGTGGCTGAACTCTCTATCATTTGCCTATGGAAAAACGCCTCACAATCTTAGAAGTCTTAACCGAGCAAAATCAGAAATCGATCGACCGCCTTGATCGCTCGCTCGAGCGTCTTGATCGCTCGATTGCCGATCTACGTACGGATGTTGATCGAAAATTCAATTGGATAATCGGGGTTCAAGTAGGCAGCCTACTTGCGATGATTGGCTTTATGGCCAAGTTGGCGCGTTTCTTTTGAGTACACACATGGAAAAACGCCTCACAATTTTAGAAGTTTTAGCCGACCAAAATCAAAAGTCGCTTGATCGGCTTGACCGCTCGATTTCCGATCTGCGCTCAGATATGAATTGCAGGTTTACTGAAGTCGATCGCAGGTTTACTGAAGTCGATCGAAAATTCACTGACGTTGATCGCAAATTTACGTGGCTAATTGGCATGCAATCCACCACGTTTATTGCGATCATCGGCATCTTTGCCAAACTTCTGAATATTTTCTAACCTAGCCTTGGCACGCCAAGATCCTGTGCTTGGTTCGCTAGGCAGAAAAATTCAATTTCAAGCCGGGGCGATCCCACTTCATTGAAACAAGCTTTCCGGTTGACGATACTGTAATGTAGGCGGTCATCAAGTCTGCACCACCAAAGCAGATGTTCGTCACATAGCCATCGGGTATTGGCACAGCACGTACAAACTTGCCAGCAGGCGTCACCACCGTAATCGTCCCAGTCACCAAGGTGGCCACGCAGATGTTGCCCTCTCCATCGATCCCCATGCTATCCAGACGATCGTAGTGGGTAAATTCGTACACTAAGCGCCCGCCGTGAGGCGACGGTGCAGGCTGCTTGGCAACCTTGCCGGGGGCAACAATATCAAAAGCCCAAATCCGCGCGGTTTCTGTCTCGGCGATATAAATCACCTTGCCATCGGGCGACATTCCAATCCCATTAGGCGCACTAATCGGATACACCATCTCAATGATCGACTTGCCATCAATGGATGCATAGTAAATACCACCATGCGCGCGCGTACGATCGTATTTTTTGCCAAAGTCGGTAAAGTAAAAGCCGCCTAGTGTGTCAAACACGAGGTCATTCGGTGCAGAAAGTTTGTGTTCGCCGCAGTGGGTGTATAACTTTTTGATCACGCCCGTTGCCAGGTCGAGCCGGTCAATCGAGCCGCCCTCATAATCGGCTGCAGGGCCCATTGAGGCAAAATGGTTAGGCAAGTACCAACTGCCACCGTTGTTGCAAATGTATATAGCCCCGTCGGGGCCGCGCGCCAGGCCATTGGGGCCACCTGGGCAGGCAATCATGTCTACGCGACCACCAGGGTAAATGCGTTGAATTCGTTGATTGCGAATTTCAGTGACTAAGACCGAGCCATCAGGCAAGGCCAATGGGCCTTCTGGAAAGCCCATGTCTGTCGCAAGTACTTTGAACTCAGGTAACTCTGTATTCATGTTTTGTCTCCAAGGATATTATTTTTTTAGGATCATTTCAGCAGCCTTCTCGGCAATCATCATCGTCGAGGCACACGTATTGGCTGACACGATATTTGGCATGATTGAGGCATCTACCACACGCAAACCTTGAAGGCCGTGAACACGTAATTGCACATCGACTACATTACCTCTCTCTGAACTCGGCCCCATCCGGGCTGTACCGTTCAAGTGATAAGACGATGCGCCATAACGCCGAATGTAATCGAGCATTTCATCGTCGCGTTCAACCTGTACCCCGGGCATCGACTCACCGACCGAGTATTGCGCCAACGCTTGTGTCTTTAAAAGCTCACGCGCAAGCCGCATACCATCCAGTAATACGCGTCGATCATTTTCATGCTCGAGATAATTAGGCTGAATGACCGGCGCCTCGAAGGGGTCGGTCGATGTTGCATGTACGTAGCCCATGCTTTCGGGGCGATGTTGCCAGACCCCACAAGTCATGCCCGGATATTTGTCTAGCAAACCAACATACCCTTCGCGGTAACTCGCTGGCGAGAATACCCCTTGCAGATCCGGACGCGTTAACCCCTGGCGAGATTGCCAAAAAAAGTGAACCAGCGATGGGCTTAAGGCCAGGATACTTGGCTGTTTAAATAACCAGCGTGCAATTTGACCCCACAGCCGCGGTGCTCGCGCCAACTCGTTGATGGTCGCGATCCCTTGTACTTTAGCAACGACACGAATCGAAAAGTGATCTTTTAAATGATGACCCACCCCGGGCATATCGTGCAGCACAGGCACACCCAAGCTTGATAACAAACTGGCGGGCCCCACCCCGGACAACTGCAATAACTTAGGTGTATTCAACGCCCCAGCGCACAGCAAGACTTCGCGTCGCGCAGTCACTGAATGACGCGCACCACCTTTGCCCCCGCGCACATACTCGATGCCCGTTGCACGCCTACCGTCAAAGATAATTTTTGCAGCATGCGCCTGCGTCAGTACGGTGAGATTCGAACGTTTACGTGCCGGGCGTAAAAAGATACGCGCCGTACTCATCCGATAGCCACGATGGATAGTGCGCTGAAAATAACCAACACCCGCCTGTGTCGCGCCGTTGTAATCAGGATTGCGCGGGATACCAAGCTCTTGAGCACCCGAAATAAACGCTTCACTAATAGGGTGAATCCAATCAATATTGGTAATTGGCATCAAACCCGACCGGCCGCGATACTGGTCATCACCTTCGCCAATGCGTGACTCGGTTTTTTTAAAAAAGGGTAAAACGTCGGCGTAGCTCCAGCCAGGGTTACCCGCCGCGGCCCAGTCGTCAAAATCTTCAGCTTGGCCGCGGTTGTACACCAAACCGTTAATCGCTGTTGAGCCACCTAAGGTTCTACCCTGAGGTACGGGTACCCGTCGCCCACCTGTCTGCTCGGTCGGTTCTGTTGTGAAGGGGAATGTGACCTTTGGATCAAAGACTTTTTTGATATAACCCGCCGGCATGTGTAGCATGGGATCCCAGTCTGAGGGCCCCGCTTCGAGCACGCACACTGTCACAGAAGGATCTTCAGATAAGCGATTGGCCAAGAGCGAGCCAGCCGCGCCACTTCCAACGATGATGTAATCAAAGTCGCCTTGTGGCAAGGCTAAAGGTGTTGTCATCTATGTGCTCCAGCAAAACTGTCTTGCGGCAGGGTTGTACACGTTATCATGAATGCGCGTCGGCCTTCAGGAGACTGCGCAACACCCAACGAACCACGAAGATGGCCGGGCACCTGCGTGATATCTTGCCCGACAAATAATACGCGGTCCTCCTTCGGTCGTGCCAGCTTTCGTAATTGCAGCCGCTAACAAGATCACTACCGTACCTGACACTTCGGCGTTGTAGCCAATTTTGATCTCTTGTACCTAAGCGGCGCCCGGCGTCAACGCCGAGGCGAGCGCAAGCGCCACGGCGACACGTTTAGCGCCGCTCCGCAGGTAGCTGCGGGTTTCCCCTGATAAAGTCGGCTGCTTTTTCGGCGATCATCATGGTGGGCGCACCAGTGTTGCCTGAGGTCATCGATGGCATCACTGACGCATCGACCACCCGCAAGCCTTCTAAGCCTAACACCCGTAACTCTGAATCGACCACCGCAGTCGGGTCGCTCGCCTGCCCCATTTTGCACGTGCCCATAAAATGCCACGCAGTGCCGCCGCGCTCGCGCGCGCAGGCCAACAGCTCGGCATCGGTTTGCGCAGACGCCGGCGGAAAATCATCGGCTTGACCATATTTCGCAAGTGGCGGGCTATGCAGCATTGCCCGCGCCAGGCGCAAGCCATCGATCGCCGTCTGCTGATCGCGTGGATCGGTTAGGTAGTTTGGTTGAATACGTGGTAAATCAAACGGATTGGTTGAGCGCGCGCGTACATGACCCACGCTGTGGGGCCGCTGCTGATAAAACCCAAGCGTCATCCCCGCAAACTGATCGAGCTGGCCTGCAATACCGGCCGCATAGCTACCAGGTGAAAAATGCAACTGCAGGTCAGGCTCGGTTAGTTCGGGACGCGACCCGGCAAAGCCAAAAGCTACCGAGGGGCTGATGGCTAAGACGCTGGGTCTGCCAAGCGCCCATTTAACAATTTCGCCAATTAACCTCACACCACGCGCGGTACTGTTGATAGTCTGCACACCTTGTACACGCACCACCGAACGCACCATGAAGTGATCATGAAAATTCTCACCTACCCCTTCAAGCGCATGAAACACTGGGATGCCAAGTTCACCCAACACTGCGGCAGGACCAATGCCCGACAACTGCAATAACTTGGGCGTATTCGCCGCGCCGGCACTGAGAATCACCTCGCGCGTTGCCCGCACAGTCTGCACGGGTGCATCGGGCGAGGCTTGATACTGCACACCCACCGCCCGCTTACCTTCAAACAAAATTCGAGTCGCTTGGGCGTATGTGCGAACCTCTAGCCGAGTTTGCGCACGCGCCCGTGCCGGCGTTAAAAAGGCTCTGGCAGCACTGACGCGCCGCCCGTTCTGGATCCAACGCTGGTAGTAGCCCGCGCCTTTTTGACTTGCCGCGTTGTAATCGATATGCGAGGGCAGGCCAAAGCCGGCCGCGGCCTCAATAAAGGCATCGCACAAAGGATGGCGCCAATCGCAATTGGTGATGGGCAAAAGCCCCTCTGAACCCCTAAAGTGGGCATCATGAGGCGCCATTCGTTTTTCAGTGCGTTTGAAATAAGGCAACACTTCGGCGTACGACCACCCAGCGTTACCGAGCTCGGCCCAATTGTCAAAATCACTTGCGGCACCCCGCGTGTAATTAAAGCCATTGATTGAACTCGACCCACCCAAGGTGCGGCCCATACGCGTGATCACCTGGCGTCCATCAATACCCGGGCCCGGTTCAGTCAAAAAATCCCAGGTGTAGGCTGGATCATGGCCCACCTTAATAAAACCCGCCGGAATATGGATGTAAGGATTGCGATCGGGCGCGCCCGCTTCAAGCAGGCAGACTGAAACACTAGGATCTTCAGTTAATCGGTTGGCCAGCAGGCAGCCCGCAGCACCCGCACCCACAATCACGTAGTCATAGGTTTGCATCAACTCTCACTTTAGTTTTCAAGCGTGCCCGAATTGTAAAGATGCCATCAAATCAAAGTCATCACGAATTTAGAAATCATCAGAGATTTGTATCGACGCTCACTTTAGCTTGGAAGGTAACGTGAGCGAGAGCGCCGCCGCCAGTATCAACAAAATACCTGCCGAGCCGAAGGCGACCCAATGGGTGCCATACACCTCGTAGGCCCAACCACCCAGCCAAGAGCTAATCATCGCGCCCACTTGATGCGACAGATATGTCCAGCCGTATAACATCCCTACCAACCTAACCCCGTACAAATCGGCCAAAATCGCCGAAGACATTGCGATACTGCCAGCCCAAACGATGCCACCGACTGCGGCAGCCACATACAGCTCGTAGTGGGTGCCCACAATCAACAGCGCAAAAAATCCCAAGCCTCGAATCAAATAAATCGTTGAAAGAATGTACCGACGCGGGATCTTATCGGCCAGTCGACCCAGCACCAGCGTACTGAAAATTGCCACTAGCCCGATCAACCCAATCCCAAAAGAACTGGTTGTCGAATCAAACCCATGATCCATCAACATCGGCATGCCGTGGGTGCCAAGCAAATTCATGCTGAATCCACAGGTAAACAAACCCAGACAGATTTTCCAGAACGGCACGGTACGCACCGCTTGCGCCATGGTCATCGGGGCGGTCGCTGGCGCCGCCGCGTTGGTTGCACTGCTTGCCCCAGCCTGAGTAGGCAACGTATCCGTCTGTGCGGGTGCATTCTCACGCATCACAAACAGCGCAATCGGCAGAGCTAGTAACGCAAAGATTACCGAGTAGCCAACGAGTGTCGTCTGCCAGCCAAACGTTTCGATGGCCACGGTGAGTATGGGCGTCATCACTGCGATACCGGCCATCGACCCGGTCGACAAGAAAAACAACGCCATGCCGCGCTGACGGGTAAACCAGCGACTAATGATTGGTGTCACCGACACCGGGCTCGTAAAGGCCAAGCCGACTGACAACAGCACACCAAAGGCTAAAAAGAAAGACCAGGGGGTACGTGCATAGACTGACCATATCGAAGATAACACCACGATCGTCATGCCCACCAACAACACAAACTTGGTGCCAAATCTCGCGACTAAATAGCCAGCCAAAGGCATGGCCAGGCCGTAGCACAACATCCCGATGGCCACGATGCCTGCGAGCAAGCTGCGACTAAAACCAAGGTCTTCAGCGATTGGTAAAAAAAATGGGCCAATCCCCATTCGCATACCGACTGTCAATAGCGTGAGCAGCGAAGCGCCTGCGACGATGTTCCAGCCAAAATACCAACTACTCACTTTTGACTGCGTCAAGGTACGTCTCCGAGTTTGCCCTGCTTAAACATCTACTACTTCTACAACAAGGCGTCAGAACGACTAACGCACAACATCATCAGCATAAATGGTAATCGACTGACCAGCGACCAACGTCCTGTCCATAAACGGGACCAGAGACACTAGCACCCAAGATACTCAACGCGAATGGTACTAGTGCGACCAGCGTTCGAGCCATTCAAGCATCACTTGCGCGCATTCTTTAGCATGCGAAAACGGTAAGCCGTGCCGCGCATGGTTAAACACGTGGAACTCAGACTGAGGCAACTTGCTGTGCATTTCAGCCATTTGATCGACCGCAATAAACGGGCTGCCGTCGGCGTGCAGCAGCAGCACAGGCATCTTCACTTCGCCCAATTTGGGGCCCAGATCCGCGCCTACCAAAATATCTCGCGCGACGATAATCGACTCGATGGGATGAGCACCTTGTTGCTTCTCGTACCAGGCGCGCTTGGCGGGCGACATCTTGGCGTCATCATGAAACCGCCGCGGCATCAGGCGTTTTGACCAGGCTGCCCCACCCTGTTCTTTGAGCAAAGTATCCCACTCAACGACATTTTGAATCACGCCACCGCGAAATGCAGTGTTGGTAAGGGTCAACGAGTGCAAACGGTCAGGATGTTGCAGTGAATAGGCGAGCGCCGCAGTGCCTCCGATTGACTCGCCCACCAAGTGAAACCGCTCAACACCAACCGTATCACCGATCAGCGAGATATCTTTTATCAATTGACCAAACGTGAGATCGCCAGCAGGTTTGGCCGTTGATCGACCAAAGCCGCGCATATCAAAACGCGCGATCCGATAATTCAACCCAAGCACGGCCAGCCACTCGGCCCAAATTTCGGTATTTGCGCCAACGCCGTGATGAAAAATAATTGTTTCAGGTTGCTCGACCCACTCAGGGGTCATATCCAAAACGTTGTAATACAACGAATCAATAAAGCCTTCTTCAAATTGCATACAAATACTCTCTCTAAAAAGTTAGCTTAGCACCCGTTGCTGAAAATCGATAACAGCGGCACGTAAAGCTTTACCTAAAATTTTGTAATCGATGGCATGAACAAAGAAATCGATTTCACGATTTTTCCACGTTTCGATTTCACTGAGCTCGTTGACATACACACCCACTTTAATCTGCCTGGCTTGCGCAGCAACGATGATCCGACTCACCGCGTCTTGAATCGTAGGGTGAGTTAATTGCCCGTGCAGCCCATACGATGAGGCCAAATCCGCGGGCCCCGGCATCAGCCAATCGACCGAGTTCTCTTCAAGCACTTGTTCGATGCGCTCGACACACGTTCGATCTTCAACCAAGCCAACTGACAAGACATTTTTATTTGATATTGCAGCGGCCTCGGCAAAATTTCTTTGTCCGTAGCCCGCGATCTGCACTCCAGTGCAAGTCGCTCGAACACCTTCGGGCCAATATTTCATGGCTTGCAAAACGTTATTGGCACGCGCATCGTGCCCAAGATGCGGAATCATCAAACCTTCGACACCCGCATCTAACAAGCGCGAACCATCGGCATAGTTTGCTGCGCCCAGTCTGACAAGCGCGTGGATCCCTGCAGCCGCGCAGGCTCGCACATGCGTCTGCACGCTGCGCAAATCATTGAGCGCATGCTCGGTATCGATAATCACAAAATCGTAACCAGCCTCGGCGTACAACTCAGAGATATTCGAATCGCTCGAAAAAATGAAGCCCCCAAGCAAAGGTCGCTTGGTCAGCATTTTTTCTTTTAGACTAGACATCGTCATCTTGAGTGACCGACCATTACATGTGCGAAAACATCGTACGACCTTGAACTGGCATGTCTGCCACTAAGATCGTGCCAGTTTTTGACTCGGTAATAAACAGTTGCTTATTGTCTTTGCCACCGTAGGCACAGTTCGTGACTAATTTGCCAGTCGGCGAGTTAATGCGCAACATCGGCTCGCCTAAGGCGCTAAAGAGCCACACTACACCTAAGCCAACGTGACAGACTGCGAGATTATTCTCAGCATCAATGGCCATACCATCAGGGCCAAAGCCTCCTGTCATCTGAATCGCCATCCCCGTTTTACTGGTGGTACCGTCCTTCATGAGGGGCACGCGCCACACACAGTTAGCACGGGTGACGGCAAGCATCACGATGTTTTCATCGCCATTGAGCACCAACCCGTTTGGACTAGGGATGTTACTCAAAATGCAATCGAGTTGTCCGTTAGTGCGTAAACGATACAGGCGCCCGCTGGGATCATGCAGCCCAGTCTGGCCTTGATCGGTAAAGTAAATGTCGCCTTGCGCACCAAAAAACAAATCGTTCAAACCACGAAAACGCGTTAACAAGGGGCGATCATAAAAGGGCTCAATCTTGCCTGTATTGACATCCAACACCATCAGACCGTGTTTATGATCCGTAATAAACGCGCGACCATCTCGGTGAAACTTCAAACCATTTGGCTCGCCGTCGTACTCAACAACCACACTAATATCGCCACTGGGTGTGATTTTAAAGACTCGGCCAAAAGGGATATCGGTGACAAACAAATTGCCCTGACGATCAAAAGAAGGACCTTCAATAAAGTGAGGCGTTTCAGCCCCATGAAATTGCACATCAGCAAACGCTGACCGTTGGCCCACTTTTGAAAGTCTGTCTGGGATTTTCGCAAAAACGCGCGCTTCTACTGCGGGGGGGGCTGCAAACATAGTTCTTCCCTTATAGGTATTCTGACTGTCGGGCCGAGGCGCTGAGCACCTCTCTATTTGTCTCTGGCTGTCTACCGTTTTACTAGTCACCGCTACAGGTGTCAAGCAAGGCTTTTGACGCGCGCCGTGATTGTGCTAACTTGTTGAAAAATAAAAATCGGAGACTGTTATGTCGGGCTTACAAATCACGCCATCTGCACAATACCCCTTCGGCTGTCGCATCGAGGGTGTCAACATCCGAGCCGGCGTGGATGATCAGACCGCTCAACAAATTAGTGACGCTCTGAATCAATACCTCGTGGTCTGCGTATCAGGCGAACCTTACGACTCTGAACAGTTAGTGAACTGGGCCAAAAAAATTGGACCACTTGAAATCAATATTTCAAAGGCCTTTCAGAACGCTGCGTACCCGCAGGTCATGACCTTATCAAATGTGCTAGTCGACGGCAAACCGCAAGGCTTAGCAGACGCAGGGCAAGAATGGCATACCGATATGTCTTACAACTTGATCTCAGGACGAGCCACCATTTTGCATGCGCATCAGGTGCCTGTTAAAGACGGGCGCCCCCTGGGCGATACGGCATTTCGCAGCATGTATGCAGCATACGAGGCGCTGCCCTCAACCCTCAAAGAAAAACTCGATTCACTTGAGGCTGTCCACGATTTTGAAAATCTCTGGACGCATATGCTGGCGCGGCCGGGTTCGATGCGCAAACCCTTTACCGATGCGCAACGCAAAGAAAAGCCGCCGGTTGTCCATCCTGTTGTCTTACGCCACCCTTGGACAGGCCGTAAATGCATTTACGTGAACCGAGGCTTAACCATCAAAATTTTAGGCCTGCCAGAGCAAGAGAGTCGCGACCTACTCGATTTTTTGTTTACGCATCAAGAGCAAGAACAATTTGAATATCGCCACCAGTGGCGAGTGGGTGACACCCTGATGTGGGACAACTGTGCAAGCATCCATTTAGCGACCGGTGGCTATAACGCCGATCAGCCAAGAGTGATGATTCGCACACAAATTCTGGGTGATGAAACCCGCTATCGCAAAGCAAATGCCTCATTAGGCGCCCGCATCTTCAACGCAGTCTAACTACCTTTTTGACAATCCCTTATCGAGATCGCTCATGCACACAATCCGTCTGTTAGCACCGCTTGCCCTGGCCCTTACCGTACAACTCAGTGTTGGTGTTGTCACTGCGCAAGCACAAGAGTTTCCATCACGCAGCTTGCAAGTCATTGTTCCGTTTACACCAGGCGGGCCAACTGACGCTATCGCACGCGTGGTTGGCCGCGAACTAAGCCGACTCACTGGGCAGCCCGCGGTTGTCGAGAACCGACCCGGCGCGGGCGGTAATGTCGGCAGCGCACAGGTGGCTCGCGCTGAACCTGATGGGTACACAATGATTGTGAACGGTGGTTTAACGCACACGTTAAACCCTCAAATCTTTGCCAAAACCAGCGGCTATACACTCAAAGACTTTACAGCCGTTGCGGCCTTTGCAAAAAGCCCCATGGTACTCACGGTGAACCCTGATTTAGGTGTCAACGACGTGCAGCAACTTATCGCCCTCGCAAAGTCAAAACCCGGTGGTTTGTCGTTTGCCTCGGGTGGCCAGGCGAGTAACCCGCATATGGCTGCTGAATTGTTTAGAGACAGCACGCAAACGAACATGCTACATATTCCCTACAAAGGGACAGCTGACTCGGTGAAGGATATCGTCAGTGGGCGCGTACAAGTCGGCTTCTACAGCCCCCAGGTGGCAGAGCCCTTGGTTCAAGCCGGGCGACTTAAAGCCTTAGGCGTCACCTCAACTACGCGCATTAAAGGTTTAAACAATATCCCGACGATCGCCGAGCAAGGGGTCAAAGATTTTGTGTTTGAATCTTGGTACATCATTCTGGTGCCAGCCAAAACACCGACACAAGTCGTCAACAAACTGAATCAGTTGATCAACCAAGCCTTAGACACTCCCGAGACCCAGAAAGCTTTCTCTACTATTGGTCTGGACGTGATTCATGCCACACCCGCGCAGACCGAGGCAAGGATCACCGCTGAACAAAATAAATGGGGCGAGCTTGTTAAAAAAATCGGCTTACAACTCGACTGAGCTGCGCATCCGCGACCGCTAAGCCTTGCCGCAAAGCGGGCCAACCAACACTGGGGGGCCCTTTGACCAGACGCAAGCCAGCCCAACTCAGTGAATCGCCACCGTACCGGTCGCTTCTGATACAGTATGCAGAAGTATCACGATCAGTTTCAAAAGGAAACAAGCCGCCTATACGGCGCCGCACTGCACATAACAAGAATTGAGAGGTCCGCCACGATGAGCCGCCCCAGAATCATTTGCACTGTTTTTTTATTCACACTTGCGTTAAGCCTAGCGTCAGTAGCAGGCGCTCAACAACAGCCGTCGTCGCGGCCTGTCATTGACGCAACGTCTGCTCAAGCGCGTTATCCCAGTAAGCCAATTCGGTTCGTGGTTGGCTTTGCTGCGGGTGGCTCAACCGACATGATCTCTAGAATCTTAGGCAAGCGCATGTCCGAGATACTCGGGCAACCAATCACAACAGAAAACAAACCGGGTGCTGATTCTTTAATTGCCTGCGAACTGGTTGCGCGCGCCGATCCAGACGGCCACACCATTTTGATTACCTCAGGTAGTCACACCATCAATCCGGCAGTGTACCCAGACATGAAAATAGACCCGCTTAGGGACTTTTCGCCGATCAGTTTGATTGTCGACGGCCCACAGTTTCTGATTGTGAATCCTGCGGTGCCAATCCATAGTGTTGAAGAGTTGATTGCGTTCGCCAAGAAAAATCCAGGGAGCGTGAATTACGCCACCTCTGCAAGTACGACCTTTCTGCAAATGGCTTTATTTAAGTCGATGGCGGGTATCGAGATGACGTCGATCCCTTATAAAGGGGCGGCGCCCGCGGTCATGTCGGTACTCTCAAATGAAACTCAACTGGCGATCACTGGCATCATCAATTCAATCAGTCAAGTCAAAGCAAACAAAGTACGGGTGTTAGCGGTGACCAGTGAGAAGCGCTTTCCGATGTTTCCTGACATACCGACTGTGTCAGAAAAAAGTGTTCCGGGATATGTCGCTAGCGTCTGGTACGGGATGTTTGCCCCAGCAAACGTGCCGCCTAAGATTATTGCGACACTTTCAAGCACGTTACACCGGGTTCTGCGCGAGCCCGACGTTCAGACTCAACTCTTAGAGCTTGGCGTCGACATCGTGACCAATACTCCTGAAGAGTTTGCCACCTTTCTTCAAAAAGACCTCGATAAGTGGGCAAAGGTCGCTAAAGAAAGTGGTACGAAATGAGCTGAGCTGTGGCTTCAACACCCTTCCCTTGGAGAGATCGACAATGTCAAAACCCACCTCCTTGCGCAACATTTCCTCGGGCGCGATCGGTAACGCGCTCGAATGGTACGACTTCGCGATTTATGGCTATTTCGCAACTTCGATTGGTCGAATATTTTTCCCAAAAGAGGATCCCATCGCGCAAGTCCTAGCCGCGTTTGGAATTTTTGCAATCGGCTATTTGATGCGCCCTGTGGGTGGCATCCTCATTGGCCACATCGGTGATCGCGTGAGCCGACAAGCTGCGTTGAGCGTCTCGATTGCCGCAATGGCAGTCCCAACTTTTTTAATTGGCGTCTTGCCTGGCTATGAAACTATTGGGATCGCTGCACCGATCCTCTTGACGCTTTGCCGGATGTTGCAGGGGTTGTCAGTTGGGGGTGAATACACCACTTCTCTCGTCTTCATGGTTGAAAGTGCGCCTAAAGCTCATCGAGGCCTGAACGCCGCTCTGGGTTGCTGTGGTGCGCTGCTCGGAATGCTGCTCGGCTCGGCGACCGGGACTGTCTTAGCAACATTCATTGCGCCCGAGAGTCTCGAGGTGTGGGGCTGGCGCATACCATTTATATTTGGTTTATTTATCGGACTTGCTGGGATATTTCTTCGGCGCCATTCGGAACCAGCACCGAAGCCTACTGAGGCGAAAAAAAATCCATTGCTCGAAACCGTAAAAAATCATCGCACGGTTATTTTGCAACTTGCAGGATTGGCGTCCTTTAGCGCCGTCTCGTTTTATTTATTGTTTGTTTATATTGTGAGCTGGTTAGAGTTGGTCGATAAGATTTCACCTGAAAAATCTTTGTTCATCAACACCCTAAGTATGATTTCACTCATTCCCATCCAACTCATCGCGGCGTCTATCTCTGATCGCATCGGACGCAAGCCCGTGCTAATTACAGCCAGTATCGCAGCAATTCTTTTTTCGGTCCCTCTTTTTAGCGGGATGTATCATCACAGCACGCTAACAATCCACCTGAGTCAGCTCGGCTTTGCGCTCATCATTGGCGCATACCTTGGTGTCATGCCTGCCTTTATGGTTGAACTACCCTCAGCGCATGTGCGCTCAACCGCGATCGCCCTTGGCTATAACTTAACCGTCGGCATTATCGGCGGGTTCACACCGTTCGCTGCCTCATGGCTTGTGCATCGTACCCACAACGACATTGCGCCAGCTTATATGATTATGGCCGCTGCCGCGATATCGTTGATCGCAATATTAAGCATGAAAGAAACCCACCGCAAACCCCTTTAACCTGTGCCATTTTTTATTAAAAGCCTGTGCTGGAGCACAAAGGCAGGCACAACGCAATCAGAGGCTAGCAAGTGTCTAGCAAATTGGTAGCGATTCAACCAACCCATTTGGGTTCAAATGACCAATTCAATAACGATCAGCCAAAGATGTTTCAAGGTTTGAAAAAGTATTGAAACCCGATGTGGACGAGCTCAAGAAAGATAATGGTGACCAAAACTCGGAAAGTCCAGACCTTAGAAATTGGATTAAGGGCAAATCTTGCACCAATAAGGCCACCTAAGACTGCCCCGATCGCCATTACCCCGCCAATTTCCCAATTGACCTCTCCATTTCTCGCAAACACACCAAGAGCAATTGCAGAGGTTGCAAAAAGTACTAAATTTTTATAGGCGTTTGCTTTCACGAGAGGTAGCCGCACAAAAACAATGAGGGCTAATAATAAGTAGGTTGCTCCGTCGAGCACGATTAAACCAAGCCAAAACCCCACCAAGAATAAAACAATGATTTCAACAAAACGAAAGCGAGCACCCTGCTCAAACTCTTTTTGTAGGATCTTTTTTAACCCACTAAATAAAAGAACAAAAGCCAATAAAACGGCAACCGAAATCAAAAACTTGATCTGTTCCTGTTGTAGCGTATCGACAAACGCTGCACCCGCAATACTGCCCAGTACGACAGGAATAAGAATTTTGATTGCTATCTGCCAATCAATAACTTTGGCGCGCAAAAATGTAATGGTGGCAATTAGTGCAGCCACAACAACAGGGACGCGATTGGTAGCGTTAGCAACAATAGGCGTAAGTCCCATAAATACCAATAGCGGCAAAGTAACTGCCGACCCACTCGATGCAACGGTATTTAAAAACCCGCATAAAAAACCACCGAAAGCTGCAATAACCAGTTCAATTGGCATATATCTTCACTAGTGTCCGTACATGAACGCTCTAGTTTGCCAAACACTTATTCGCTCTGACTAGAAGGTAAAGATTGCACCCGTACACTCGGACTTTGATTGTGGATTTGCAACCAAGGTCCTTGATGGGATTTGCCAACCAGGGTCTTACCTGTTTTGCCATCACTTCATAAATGCCTAAGCAATCCTAGATTATTTCACAATAGCCGAAGGTAGCCTGTAAGCCAGCGTTTAGCATGGTCCAGCGCCGCGATTAAGGCGACAGAGAGGCAATCGCATTTATCCGAATCAGTATCATGGCGGCACCATGAAAATCGCGACTTTAAAAACACCAAATCATGGGAAAAGTTAGCTTCACCGCTGGTCGCGAGCAAGACTTCAAATGCCCACCAGGCTAGTACTCAAATGGAGTCGTCGGGCGGTAATAGCTAAGCAACACAGTGAGTTTGAAGGTTGAGCCAGCTGACTTGTGCATAAGCGGTCCCACCACCGGCAGCCTGTTCCAACGCATCATCAGAAACATCCAGTACAACAACTTCTTCACGTTCAATGTTCATAGCAAACTCCAAGGTTGAATACCCACACCCAAGTCGGCATGGGTTACCGGTCAGCGATAGCACTAGCTAACAAGCATTAGCTAACACGCAGCCAGCCAATAGCAATGTTCGCTGAGAAGCGTAATTGCAATCGAATCCCCCCTGCGCACCACCCGCAGCCTGCTCCAGTGCATCATCAGAGACATCCTGCACAACAACTTCTTCAAGTTCAATGTTCATAGCAGACTCCAAGGTCTAGGGTTACCGGCGCAGCAGGAGCTAACACCGCCTGTCCAGCCAGCCAGTAGGGATACAGGCATATTGTAGTAGCCCCCCCTGCGCACCACCCGCAGCCTGCTCCAGTGCTTCATCAGAGACATCCAGCACAACGACTTCTTCAAGTTCAATATTCATCGCAAACTCCAAGGTGAGTTGCCGGTCAGCAATGGCTAGCGCCTAACGCCAGTTAGTGCATTTTAAGAATGCCTTATGTTTATAAGTCCGCTACTCGATTGGCGTCAATCAGTATTTGCATTATTTGTGTGCCGTTGCGAGTATTGGCTAAACCTTCTGAATCACCCGTAAAAACTTAGATACCTGAGCCATCGCCTCTGGGCTGAGATGCCTTGGTGAGTGCCAATTTGAACCCCAAGGGAAGCCATCACACACGCTGCATGAACCTGCAAGCCAGCACTTGGCGTGTTGCCGCGATTGAGGCGACAGAGATGCAAGCGCATTTATCGAAGCGGATTACAAAAGGGTGACGCGAAAATGAAACCCCTTTAAACAGAAATAAAAGAAACACCCAAGAGCCTTACAAATACAGGGCTTGATAGCCAAGACCCTCAAAAACAAAAGGTCTCAGAGCAATTACGCTTAGAGACCTTTGAATTTACTTGGTGGGCTGGGCGAGACTCGAACTCGCGACCAACGGATTAAAAGTCCGCTGCTCTAACCAACTGAGCTACCAGCCCCAAGCCCGCTATTATGACTTTTTACTGTTTTACTGTCAAACACAGAGGGCCCTGTTAGGGAAAATGCCCGTTGCTCAACACACTTGGCCACTTTATCATTCTCAAATGCCTAGCTGTTCGAAATCTCACTTTTCTTAAAAGTCCATACAGATCAATGGACTAAATTAAGTCACCTTTATTCTAGATTAGGAAGCAGGCATGAGTAAATTGAAACAAATCGCTGTAATCGCCACAACAGGTTTGCTTGGCATGCTAAGTCAAACAGCGCAAGCAGAAGCTTGGCAAGGTCCCTGGGTTCACGCTGGAGTTGGCGCCGCCACTTTTATCCCTGGCTTTTCGGGCGGCAAATACACAGGGGCCTATCCTTACGATGCGACAAAAAAAGACATCAATACGGTCATTGGTAGCATCTCTGCAGGCTACACGCTTGCAATCTCTGGCCCTTGGAGCCTCGGCCTCGCCGCGACAATCTCCCCCGGCACCAGCCCCTCGGCTGACTATGCTGTTTTAATCAGCACCCCTCGCGGCACAACCACCGGCCCTGGCACGTATAACGTGGCCAATATCTACAGCATCACGCTTCAACCAGGTTACGCGATTGACAAAGAGAAACTCATTTACGCCAAAGTTGGTTATACAGGCGCCACTGCAAACACCGACTCAGAATCCTTTGGCAAGGCCTCAAGCACCCTAAGCGGCTACGCCTTAGGGCTTGGTTACAAGCAAGTCATCTCGGGTAGCCTGTACGGCTATGCTGAGTTCAATTATGCCAACTACAGCAACGTCACCGTCCCGTACGCGCAACTGAGCGGCACCGTGAATGCAACAGGGATGGATGTCATGGTCGGTGTGGGCTGGAGGTTCTAAGCAAGCTTAGCAGCGCTCAAAAATCCCAGCAGCGCCCATGCCTGTTCCCACGCACATGGTCACCATGCTGTATTTCAAATGACGGCGGTGCAAGGCATGAACCGCCGTCGCGCTACGAATCGCACCGGTGGCACCTAAGGGGTGCCCAAGCGCGATTGCCCCGCCTAGTGGGTTCACTTTGGCGGGATCAAGATGTAACTCTTGCATCACAGCCACCGCTTGGGCCGCAAAGGCTTCATTCAGTTCGATCCAATCAATGGACTCTTGCTTTAAACCCGCTAAGCGCAAGGCGGCTGGGATTGCCTCTTTGGGGCCAATGCCCATGATCTCTGGCGCTACCCCTTTGATCGCAAAGCTGACAAACCGCGCTAGTGGGATTAAGTTAAATTGCTTCAAAGCCTTTTCGCTCACGATCAACAGGGCGCCTGCCCCATCTGAGGTCTGCGAACTATTGCCTGCGGTCACGCTGCCTTTAGCGGCAAACACTGCGCGTAACTTTGCTAAACCCTCAAGGGACGTATCAGCGCGCGGGCCTTCGTCCTGGGTAAACGACTGCCAAGACACATCGACCTCGCCGCGTGCGAGATTCATTTTGCGTTGTGCAACTTGCACCGCAAAGGTCTCAGTGCTGAACTCGCCGGCCGCTTGCGCCGCCAAGGCTTTTTGATGTGAGGCCAGTGCGAACGCATCTTGCACCTCGCGACTGACTTTCCATTGTTGGGCAACCTTTTCAGCGGTTAACCCCATGCCGTAGGCAATGCCAATATTTTCATCTTTAAAAATATCAGGCGATAAGGACGGGGTGTTGCCGCTCATAGGTACCATGCTCATCGACTCGACACCGCCCGCAATCATGATGTCTGCTTCGCCGACACGGATTCGATCGGCGGCCATTGCAATGGCGTTAAGCCCCGAAGAACAAAACCGATTGACCGTGATGCCGCCCACGGTATTGGGCAAACCTGCCAAGAGCAGCGCAATACGCGCGACATTCAAGCCTTGCTGCGCCTCAGGCATGGCGCAACCGACAATCACATCTTCAATGGCGCTTGGATCTAAGCTTGGCGCCTGCGTGAGCAAATGTTTAAGCGTTTGAGCAAACAGGTCATCAGGTCGTGTGGTGCGCAACGCGCCGCGACCAGACTTGCCAACCGGGGCACGGGTTGCCGCGACGATGTAGGCCTCTTGAAGAGCTTTCATAAACAGTATCCTTTCTCGAATATTTCAGGCCTTGGCCGAACATCTGCTTTTGCAACTGTTACGGCACCTAGGTCAGTGACTATTTTTTACTAATTGCGTACAGGCTTGCCGTCTTGCAACAGGCCCATCACGCGCTCGATTGATTTTGGATGTGCGATCAGTTCGATGAACGCTTTGCGTTCAAGCTTAAGCAACCACTCTTCAGTCACTAGTGTGCCCGCCTCAACATCGCCACCCGTGATGATGTCGATGATTTTTTTTGCAATGAAACAATCATGCTCTGAAATAAATCCGCCATCGCGCATGTTGACTAACTGCCCCATCACGGTCGCGGCCACTGACCGACCCGCCACGGCGATCGGAGCTTGAACGGGGGGTCGGTAGCCTGCGTAGTGCATGGCCTTGACTTGCGCCTGAGCCTGCGCCAACAACTCGTACACATTGGCCACGATAATGTCCTCTGGCCTGAGGTAATCCATCTTCAAGGCCTCAGGCGCCGAGCCAGAGACTTTTGCCATCGCCGCATTTTCAAACGAAGCGGTAATCACATTCAAAAAGTTTGCTGCTTGGGGCGCCTGCCCGATTTTTTCAATACTACGCGCAGCCCTGATCGCAGCTTCTTTCAGACCGCCACCGGCGGGCAGTAACCCCACACCAATTTCTACGAGCCCAATGTAACTCTCGATCGTGGCAACACGTCTTGCTGCTTGCAATACCAACTCGCAGCCGCCCCCCAGTGCAATCCCAGATACTGCGCAAACCACGGGCACTTGCGCATACTTCACGCGCATCATCGTGTCTTGGAACAATTGAACAAAAGGCTCGACCCCTTGCGGACCACCTTTCATCACCAGCGGCATGGCCGCCTCTAAATTGGCCCCAGCCGAAAATGGGCCACTTGGTACGCCCGACTGCAGCGAGCTGGTCTGCCAGATGACGACGCCAGCGTATTGATTTTCAGCCAGATCAATAGCTTGCTGAATCCCGTTCAAAACGTCTGAACTGAAGGTGTTCATCTTTGAGCGAAACGACACTACCAACACTTCAGGTTGTGCGGCATCGACCCATGCACGTAAGTCAGTATTTTCAAAAATAGTTTGACCTGCTTTGCGTGGATCGGGCGAACCGTCTCCTAGCAAGGGGGCTCTGAACACTTGTTTTTGATAGACCGGCAAGTTTGAGCGCGGCAAATAGGTTTTTTGTTTTGCCGACCAAGAACCCTCTGGCGTATGAACGGCTTGGCGCTGTGCCACCGGGCCTGCAAAGACCCATTCTGGCAAGGGCGCTGTACTCAAGGCCTTGCCCTGCTCGATATCCTCTTTAACCCAGTGCGCGACTTGCGACCAGCCAGCATCTTGCCAGTCTTCAAAGGGGCCGCGCGTCCAGCCGTAACCCCAGCGCATGGCAAAATCAATTTCGCGTGCTGAATCCGCAATAGACTCTAGATGCACGGCAATATAGTGAAAAATATCGCGAAAAATAGCCCATAAAAACTGTGCCTGCGGGTCATCGGTTTCACGCAATAAGGCGAAACGCTCGGCCACCGGTTTTTTGAGTATCCGATCAACCAGTGGCGCAATCGTTGCTGTAGAAGGCTCATACTCTTTGGTAACTGGATTGAGCACCAAGACGGCTTTGCCTTCTTTTTTAAAGAAACCCGCCTTGGTCTTTTGGCCTAAGCGGCCTAACGAAATTAAAGACGCAAGAACGTCGGGCACCTTAAACAACGCAGCAAAGGGATCTTGCTTCAGGCCATTTTCCATGGTGCGAATCACATTGGCCAAGGTATCTAGCCCGACCACATCGCTGGTGCGAAAGGTGGCTGACTTGGCGCGGCCAAGCTTGCTGCCTGTCAGTGCATCCACCACATCAAAACCTAACTTGTATTTTTCAGCCTCGGCAAAGACTGCCAAAATTGCAAACACACCAACCCGATTGCCAACAAAATTAGGCGTATCTTTCGCGCGCACGACCCCCTTGCCCATGGTCGAAGTCATAAAGGTTTCGAGCTGATCCAGAATCAAGGGATCAGTCGCCGGCAATGGGATTAATTCAAGCAAGTGCATGTAGCGCGGCGGGTTAAAAAAGTGCACGCCACAAAAGCGTTTTTTCAGATCACCTGAGAAACCCGTCGACAATTCAGTAATGGATAAACCTGAGGTATTGGTTGCAAAAATCGTATGCGCAGCAATGTGTGGCGCCACCTTTTCATACAGCACGTGCTTCCAGTCTAAGCGCTCGGCGATGGCCTCAATCACCAAATCGCACTCGGCTAAACGCGCGAGGTCATCTTCGTAATTAGCAGCCTGAATCAAATCGGCGTTACCAGAAACGGTCAGAGGCGCAGGGCTTAATTTTTTTAAATTGTCGATCGCCTTAAGCGCAATCGCATTGTTGTGTTGCGGCTTGCCCTCTTTTGTCAAAGGGGCTGCCAAATCAAACAAAATCACAGGCACGCCCACATTGACGCAATGGGCGGCGATTTGCGCCCCCATGACCCCGGCGCCTAAAACTGCCACTTTACGTATTGGTCGATTCACTTGCATGGATAACATCCTTTTTGCTGCATGAGTGTATTAAGTTCAAGGGCTCATCACTGCAATGTCCCGGCTGAGCTCCGTCGTTTAGATAGATCAAATGTACTAATTCATGACATTGACTTGGTTAAAACAGCGCGGCATCCAAGCTCATCAGCGTTGCCTCACCCGAACGCGCCAACTGCGCTTGATAGGCAGCTTCGGGCAGCAACCGCGCAAAATAAAAACGTGCTGTCGCTAACTTAGCCTCATAAAATGTATCGCCACTTTTTTTGTTTGCAAGCGCCACTTTCGCCATACGTGCAAACAAATAGGCGTAAACAAGATGACCCAAGACGCGCAAATACGGCACGGCAGCGGCACCGACTTCGTTATGGTTAAACATCGCCTTGACACCAATTTCTTTAGTTAACTTTTCGGCTTGCTTGGCCAACTCTGCGAGCGGATCGATGAACTCTGCCATCTCTTTGCGTACGCCTTCAGCTTCTATAAAAGCCTCAATCATTTTGCCAAATTTTTTGAGCTTCACTCCCACATCCGACAAGACCTTGCGACCTAACAAATCGAGTGACTGAATGGTGTTGGTACCTTCGTAAATCATGTTGATACGCGAGTCGCGCACAAATTGTTCCATCCCCCAGTCGGCGATATAGCCGTGCCCACCAAACACTTGCAAGCCCTCGTTGGTGGCTTCAAAGGCATTGTCGGTGATAAAGGCCTTGACGATTGGGGTCAACAAAGTCACTAAGTCGCCGTGAGCCGCGCGCTCGTCTGAATCGGGATGGTTTTGCTCGATATCAATCATCAAGGCAATCCAATAGGCAAAGGCCCGTGCGCCCTCGGCATAGGCGCGCTGCGTCAAGAGCATTCGACGTACATCTGGATGCACAATGATTGGGTCTGCCACTTTATCGGGGGCCTGGGCACCTTTCAGACTACGCATTTGCAAACGCTCTTTTGCATAAGCAGCTGAGTTTTGGTACGCAACCTCTGTTAAGCCAACGCTTTGCATACCAACACCTAGGCGTGCGGCGTTCATCATGATGAACATTGCACGCAGGCCCCTGTGTGGCTCACCCACCAAGGTGCCACGTGCACCATCAAAGTTCATCACGCAAGTGGCGTTACCGTGAATGCCCATTTTGTCTTCAAGCGAACCGCAACTTAGTGCGTTTTTATTTTTGTCATGGATCTCGCCTGCAGCACTGGGCAAATACTTTGGCACCACAAAGAGCGAAATCCCTTTTGTGCCAGCAGGCGCATCGGGCAAGCGCGCCAACACAAGATGGATAATGTTTTTGCCTAAGTCATGCTCGCCACTTGAAATAAATATTTTGGTACCGGTGATGGCATAGCTACCGTCGGCTTGCGGCTCGGCTTTAGTTTTGAGTATGCCGAGATCGGTACCGCATTGCGGCTCAGTCAGGCACATGGTGCCAAGCCACTCGCCTGAGACTAGTTTTTCTAGGTACAACGCTTTTTGTTCTGCTGTGCCATGGGCTTGCAAACACTCGTAGGCGCCATGAGAGAGCCCGGGGTACATGGTCCACGCCTGATTCGCCGAATTCAGCATTTCGTAGAGTGCAGTATTTAAGAGCACCGGCAACCCCTGACCGCCGTGCTCGGGGCTGCACGCCAACGAGGGCCACCCTGCCTGAACATACTGCTCGTATGCTTGCTTAAACCCATCGGGCGTCGTCACAGTTGCGTCTGGATGACGTGTGCAGCCTTGCCTGTCGCCGCTTTGGTTCAGAGGTTGCACCACCTCTTTTGCGAACTTGGCGGCCTGCTCAAGGATTTGATTGATCGTATCTTGATCAATGTCGTGGTGCACGGGTAATGACTTAAAGACGTCGGTGACGCCCAAAACCTCGTGCATGACAAACTGCATATCTCGTAGTGGTGCGGTGTAACTAGGCACGAAGACTCCTGTTTTGATCTATGGTCTGTTGGATCGATTGCGCTGCAATGTCAACGCTTCGAGACATTTGTAAAAACCTTGCGTCGTGATGCAGCCCTTGGACATAGCTGTAAATTTGAAACAGCATCGCCTCGGGCGCACAGTCTTTTTTAAGATCACCGACTTCAACGGCCTGCTCAATTGCACGTTTGAGCGCGGCGCGCCAAGTTTGCACACTGCGCACCAGTTCATCACGCACGGGGCCCGGTCGGTCATCAAACTCAACGGCGCCCGAGATAAAAATGCAGCCGGCGCTAAGTTCTTGGATGCTCGTCTGCATCCAAAGATTAATCATCTTTTGCAAGCGCGCAAGCCCTTTGGGCTCTTGAAGCGCAGGTTGAAATACCTGGGCTTCAAAACGACGGTAGTACTCTCGTACGACCGCGAGCTGAAGTTCTTCGCGCGAGCCGAAATGGGCGAACACACCACTTTTGCTCATGGCGAGTGCTTCTGCCAACAGGCCTACGGTTAAGCCCTCGAGACCCTGATGGCTTGCGATTTTTAAGGCTTGATCGACAATCACTGCCTTGGTCAGCGCACCCTTTGACCGCGCCGGTACGACGGACTGAGCAGCGGTCATACTAGTAAGATCGGTCATGGAGGTCTGAGTCAAAACGATCACCCGTGAAGTCAATCAAAAAATTGAATTTCAAGATTTCAAGATTTCAAGATTTCAAGATTTCAAGATTTCAAGATTTCAAGATTTCAAGATTTCAAGATTTCAAGATTTCAAGATTTCAAGATTTCAAGATTTCAAGATTTCA
>CAMDEF010000029.1 GCA_945895265.1 Bordetella parapertussis
CGAGGGCAAAAGGTGCTGGGGCGCACGCAGCGCTGGGGCTCAGAGGTGTCGCGGGTGAGAGAACAGTTGCATCCATGGATGCAAAGATAGTGTAAAAAACTCGATGTGTCCAGTATTTTTTTCTGACTATGGGTTTACCGAATATTTACCTTCGTTTCAACCACACTAGGGGTTCTAAAAGCCGACAGCCTGCCCGTCTCGACGGCTATCACTTGCCGCCACATACCCATCTTCGTGCAAATCTGACAAACGCCAAATAAACTGACCAGAGCCAAAATCCATATACGGGTCATCGATCGCCTTCAGTTGATGGCCTAAGCCCTTCAGTCCGGCAATCGTTTCAGCACGCATAGTCGACTCGACATCTAGGGTGAAATCTCGATTCAGTTTCCAACGTGGCGCGCAGCAAGCCGCTTGCGGCTGCTGATGATAGTCCAACATACGGACTACTGTTTGCACATGCCCCTGCGGTTGAATATCACCTCCCATCACACCAAAGCTCATCACCGGTACGCCGCCACGGGTCAAGAAACCAGGGATGATGGTGTGAAACGGGCGCTTGCGCCCTGCCACCACGTTTGGTGAGTTTGGATCCATCGAGAACCCGACGCCCCGGTTTTGCAGGCTCACCCCAGTACCGGGCACCACCACGCCAGAGCCAAACCCCATGTAATTGGATTGAATAAACGAAATCATCATGCCGCTTTCATCGGCTGCGGTCAGGTAAATCGTGCCCCCAGAAGCCGGCAAGCCGTGCTCGAAATGCGTTGCCTTCTTGGGATCAATCAATTTGGCACGTTCAGCCAGATAGGCGTCATCTAGCATCTGCGCTGGGGTGACTTCCATGGTGCGCCCATCAGCAACGTAACGGTATAAATCGGCCATCGCAAGTTTCATGGCTTCGATCTGAAGGTGTTGCGACTCGACTGAGTCGACTTTCAAACTGGCCAGATCAAAATGTTCAAGAATGCCAAGCGCCATCAAGGCTGAGATCCCCTGCCCGTTGGGCGGGATTTCGTGCAGCGTGTAGCCGCGGTAGTTTTTTGAAATCGGCGTGACCCAGTCAGGTTGATAGCTACGCAAATCATCCAACGTATGCGCACCGCCATTGGCTTGAATAAAGGCGATGATTTTTTCGGCAGTCTCGCCCTCATAGAGATCGCGACCTTTGGTTGCCCCAAGGCGGCGCAAGGTGTTGGCAATGTCTTTAAACACAAACCGTTCACCTACGTGCGGCGCGCGACCATTGGGCATGAAGGTATGCGCAAAGCCTGGCTGGTCTTTGAGTTCAGGAACAGCCGCTGCCCACTTTTGCGCGACCACCGGGGGAACTGCATAGCCGCGTTCTGCGATCTCAATTGCGGGCTCCATCAGATCCGCAAACGGCAGTTTGCCGTAGCGTTCATGCAAGGCTGCCCATCCAGCCACCACGCCCGAGATCGTGATCGCATCCACACCACGCTTAGGGGCATTGGCCAGTCCTTTTTCGTTGACACCGTACTTATTCTTAAAGTAATCGACGTTCCAAGCCTGTGGGGCATAGCCCGACGAGTTCAAGCCCTGCAGGGTTTTGCCGTCCCATACTATTGCAAAGGCATCACCACCTAAGCCACACGAAACAGGTTCAACCAAAGCAATCGTCGCAGCTGCAGCAATCGCGGCGTCAACAGCCGAGCCACCTTTGAGCAACATCCGCAAGCCAGCCTGCGCTGCGAGCGGGTGCGAGGTAGACACCACATTGCGCGCAAATACAGGGATGCGGATTGAGGGATACGGATTTGACCAATCAAACTGTTTCATAAAATGGGCTCAGATAAAAAATTAAAGGCGCCGACACAGAATGTGTTGCGGCGCCCAAGTGCAAAGCTTTTACGAGTTAAAGTGCTGCGTCGCCACTCTCGCTGGTGCGGATACGGATGGCTTGCTCGACGGGCATCACAAAGATCTTGCCGTCGCCAATTTTACCGGTACGAGCAGCTTTCACAATCGCTTCAATGACATCGTCAACCATCGAATCAGGGATCACCATTTCAACGCGGATCTTGGGCAAAAAGTCGACCACGTATTCGGCACCACGATACAACTCTGTGTGACCTTTTTGGCGACCAAAACCTTTGACTTCTGTCACGGTTAACCCATTAACGCCGACCTCGGCCAATGCCTCACGGACTTCGTCAAGTTTAAACGGTTTAATGATTGCGGTAACTTGCTTCAAGATGGATCCTGTGCGAAAAAATTAGAAAGTTTCACGATAGCCGTTAGACAGAGGATAACGCCAGTCGCGCCCATATGCACGGCTCGTGATACGCGGCCCGGGTGGACTTTGCTTACGTTTGTATTCATTGACACGAATCAGTCGCACGATTTGCTCAACCGCGGCACGCTCAAAACCCGCTGCCACAATCTGCGCTGCAGACTGATTTTGCTCAACATACCGCTCAATAATACCGTCAATCACGTCGTACTCGGGCAAATTATCTTGGTCGGTTTGGTCAGGACGCAATTCGGCCGACGGCGGGCGGGTAATAATGCGCTCTGGAATCACCTCAGACTGCAGATTACGCCACCGCGCCAGACGATAGACTAAGGTTTTCGCAACATCTTTAAGTACCGCGAAGCCACCCGCCATATCGCCATACAGCGTACAGTAACCGGTAGATAGCTCAGACTTGTTACCTGTGGTCAGCACAAGGTGTCCAAACTTATTGGATAAGGCCATCAGCAACATCCCGCGCAAGCGGGCTTGTATGTTTTCTTCGGTGGCGTCGAGAGCTTTACCCGCGAACATCGGGCTTAAGACTTGATCGAAGCCCGCAGCCAACTCTGCGATCGCAATTTCTTCGTAAGCAACACCCAAGCGTTTCACCATGTCACGCGCGTCGATCTGAGAGATATCTGCGGTGTAACGCGACGGCATCATGACAGCGTGCACGTTTTCGGCACCTAAGGCATCCACTGCAATGGCCATTACGACAGCCGAGTCAATCCCACCTGACAAACCAAGGATGACGGTACGAAAACCGTTCTTTTTGACGTAATCAGCCAAACAGGTGGTAAGCGCCTGCCAGACTTGCGCCTCGAGGCTAAGCTCTGGCGCTAACGCTTGCCCGACCAAGCCTGCTGCTGACGAAACGCACGCGACGACGCTGCTGTCGCTCGACACCTCAATCAGACTGAGTGCACTGACATAATCAGGCAACCTGTTGACCACTTGGCCGCTGGCATCCATCGCAAACGAAGCACCGTCAAAAGTCAGCTCGTCTTGCCCGCCGACTAAATTAGCGTACACCAACGAGCAGCCGGTGCGGCTCACGCAACGTCGCGCAATCTCGAGGCGCTGCGCGTACTTATCAAGGTGATAGGGTGAAGCATTGAGCACGAGCAGTGTGTGAGCGCCCTGCTGAGCCGCCGCCTCAGGCGCAGCATCAAACCAGATATCTTCACAGATGTTGAGACCAAAACAGACGCCGCCTACAGTAAAACTAAAGGGCTGTTCACCAGCCGCAAAGTAGCGTTGCTCATCAAACACCGCATAATTTGGCAGCTCGCGCTTGAAATAGGTACCCAAAATGGCACCGTCAGCCAAAACCGAGGCTGCGTTACGCAGCAAGCCATTCTGGCAGGTCACGTGGCCAACCACAACATGCAGCCCAGCCAGACCCGCCAGGCTAGCGCACAAGTCTTTCAGTACCTGATCGCACGAGGCAACAAATGAGGGCCGCAGTAACAGATCCTCGGGTGGATAGCCCGTTAACACGAGTTCAGGGGTTAACAGCACTTGGGCGCCAGCCGCGTGCGCTATCCGGGCAGCTTCGAGCACGCGTTGCGCATTTCCTGATAAATCACCTACTAAAGCATTAATTTGTGCAATGCTGACCTTGACGGCATACATGAAGAGTCCGGTGATACGAGTTATTGTCTGAAAATTATCGCACGCCTGCGAGGTCAGCGCAGCACTCTATAATCGAACTACCATGAAAAACACCCACAACACCTCACATAATCAGTTTGATAAAAAAGCCGAAGCATGGTCTGCCCGCTTTTCTGAGCCAGTATCTGACCTCGTCAAGCGCTACACAGCCTCGGTTGATTTTGACAAACGCTTAGCCCTAGTCGATATTCAGGGCTCGCTTGCCCACGCCACCATGTTGGCAGCTGTCAAGGTCATTACCGCCCAAGACTTAGCGGATATCGAGCGCGGTATGGCTCAAATCCTGAGTGAAATTCAGGCTCAGACCTTCACTTGGCTGCTTGACCTTGAAGACGTTCACTTGAATATCGAGAAGCGTTTAGTTGAGCTTGTTGGCGACGCAGGCAAACGCTTGCACACTGGGCGTTCACGCAACGATCAAGTCGCAACCGATATCCGCTTGTGGCTGCGCAATGAAATCGATCAACTCGGCGACCTCTTGAACGCCTTGCGTCGGGCGCTTGCCACTGTTGCACTGCAGCAAGCCGACACGATTTTGCCAGGCTTTACCCATATGCAGGTGGCCCAGCCGGTCACCTTCGGTCACCACCTGTTGGCCTACGCCGAGATGTTCGGGCGCGATGCCAGTCGCCTTCAAGACTGCCGCAAGCGCGTCAACATTCTGCCTTTGGGTGCTGCCGCCCTGGCTGGCACGAGTTTTCCGATTGACCGCCCCATGGTCGCAACACTATTGGGGTTTGATGACGTGTGCCAAAACTCACTAGACGCCGTGTCTGACCGTGACTTTGCGATTGAATTTTGCAGTGCCTGCGCGCTGATCATGACGCACATCTCCAGGCTCTCTGAAGAGCTCATCATCTGGATGAGTCCACGTGTCGGTTTCATCGACTTGCCTGATCGTTTTTGTACGGGTAGCTCGATCATGCCGCAAAAAAAGAACCCAGATGTACCTGAACTTGCGCGTGGCAAAACGGGTCGCGTCAATGGCAACTTGGTTGGCTTGCTCACTCTGATGAAAGGTCAGCCTCTGGCCTACAACAAAGACAATCAAGAAGACAAAGAAGGCTTGTTTGATACGGCAGATACAGTGCGCGATACGCTCACGATTTTTGCTGACATGATCGCTGGGATCCAAGTCAAGCCCGCAGCGATGCGTGCGGCCGCCTTGCAGGGGTTTGCCACGGCGACAGATCTGGCTGACTATTTAGTCAAGCGTGGGGTGGCGTTTCGTGATGCGCACGAAGCAGTTGCGCATGCCGTGCGTGAGTGCGAGAAAAAGAATTGCGATCTTGCTGATTTGAGTGTCGCTGAATTACGCGTGTTTCACACCTCGATTGGCGATGATGTGCACGAAGTACTCACACTCGAAGGGTCGGTTGCCGCGCGCGATCACATCGGTGGGACCGCTCCTGCGCGCGTGCGTCAAGCTGCTGAAAAAATCTTGGCGCAAACCAAGTAATTCAGCCTCTCTAAGCGTTCGTTCTGGATCTAACAGGGTCAGACGAACGAACGGGATAGAGTGAACTGGCTTCAAGCGACCCGAGCCAACAAGTGGCTTGGGTCGTTACAACGCAAGACTCCAACCACTGCTCGCTTCAGTCTTTGCGCTCAAACACCGCGATCGATTCGATGTGGCTCGTGTGCGGAAACATATTAATCGCGCCCGCACTGCGTAAGTGATAGCCAGCTTGGTTGACTAACACGTCAGCATCGCGTGCCAACGTGGCCGGGTTGCAAGACACATACACAATACGCACCGGACGCTCTTGTTGTGGCAAGGCAGCAAGAGCCTGCGCTAGGGCAAACGCGCCCTCGCGTGGCGGGTCGATCAACATCTTATCAACGCGCCCGAGGCTTTGCAACCAAACCTGATCCACTTCAAATAAATTCAGTGTTTGAAATTTTGCATTGAATATCCCTGCTTGCACAGCAGCCTGCTCGCCACGTTCAGTCAACGACGCACTGCCCTCTACACCCACAACTTCGTGGCACTGGGTTGCCAAAGGCAGTGTGAAATTACCTAAGCCACAAAACATATCGGCCACACGATCGGGGCGCTGCACATCAAGCAGACTTAAGGCCCGCGACACGAGCACACGATTAATCTGATGATTGACCTGCGTAAAATCAGTGGGCCGGTAAGGCATACGAAGCCCAAATTCTGGCAAACTATAGCCAAGTTTGTCTTCGTCTTCGGGCTCAAGGGCGTGAACCGTATCAGGCCCTTTAGACTGCAACCACCACTGAATGTCGTGCTGGGCCGCAAAGGCTCGCAACGTAGCGATCTCGTCTGTGCTCAAGGGATCGAGGTGGCGCAGCACCAGCGCGGTCACCGAGTCGCCCACACACACTTCAATTTGCGCAAAGCGGTCGGGGGCCGAAAGCGCCATAATCAACCCTCGTAACGGCACGAGCAGCGCCGCCACATGGGGGGGCAGTACATGGCACGTTTTGATATCTGCGACAAAGCTACTTTTGCGCTCGTGAAAGCCAACGAGCACAGTGCCTTTTTTGGCAACCCAACGCACTGAGAGCCGAGCGCGATAGCGGTACCCCCAACTAGGGCCGTGTAAAGGCGGCAGCATTTGCTCAGGTCGAACGTTACCGATATGGGCAAGGTTATCCTCAAGCACCCGCTGCTTGCTAGCGACTTGAGCCGCAGGGTCAAGGTGCTGCATCACACAGCCGCCGCACACGCCAAAGTGTTCACACCTTGGTTTCACACGTTGTGATGATTCACGCACAATGAACTGCACGCGACCAATCTCAAAAGACGGCTTTCGTCGAAAAATATTAGCCGTGACGCGCTCTGAGGCCAAAGCACCTTCGATAAAGACCACCTTGCCATCACCGTCATGACGAGCAACACCACGGGCCTCAAGATCGAGGGATTCAACTTGCAGAACTTCTTGAGGCATAAAGAGGTCTTTTAATGAAAAAAGCCAAAGCACTCTCGGTGAACCGAGAGAAGATTTGACCCTAGATAAATTATTTTGAGGTCGTCGCAGCGCCTGCTGGCGCTGTCGTTGCAGACGAGGGTGATCCACCTTGAGCCGCAGCACGCGCTTCGGCGCGATCCAGTGCAGCTTGCTGCTTGGCGCGAGCAGCCGCGCGCTCAGCTGAGGCTGCTGCCGAGGCTTTTCCTTGGACCGCATGTTGGTCACGCATATAGCCAATCAATATCTTGCGTTGAGCAGCATTTAACACATCCCAAAAAGCAAGCCAGGTTGCCTGCACTTCGTCAAAACCAGCATCAATTTTGGCGCGAGTTTTTTTGCGCAATGCAATGACATCACGTGGGTCAAACTTATCGGTTGAAAGCTCTTTCGTTAAGGCTGCGTATTCAGCCTGACGAGCCACGCGATTGGTGTTCCACATTTTGCGACGCGCTTCGTGCGCGGCATCGAGCTTGGCTTTTTGCGCAGGGTCAAGCACCAAGCCCTCAATCAGCGAATCGGGTAAACGCCCAAAGCTTTCAACAGCCAGCGGCGACGCGCTTGGTGCAGTGGACGGCGCCACGGCTGCTGCTGCAGGCTGACCGCTTTGGTTCAATTGATTAGACGAGCGCAACATCAACGACCCATTTTGCGCAGCGGCAGAAAAACTGACCAGCAGCAGACTTGCCAAGGTCAACAGAGATCGAACATCAAAGCAACGCATAAAAAGGCTCCGTGAGGCGGTCGGTATCCGCATAAGATTGTTTGTCATGACCATGCAGCTAAATACTCGGCCCAATGGGGCTCTGCGCTTGCTTGCAGAGTACTGCGCACTAAGTCAACTTCAGCTTGATAAGCTATTTGATCAAGCTCGCCCCGAATCAAGCGAAAGCGGCAGTAGACCAGCCAAGTATTCACAACATCGGTTTCGCAATAGGCCCGTACTTCACTGGCACGTCCGTTTGACCAAGCGTCCCACACCTGGCTGCCATCCATTCCTAACTTACCCGGAAACCCACAAAGCTTGGCAAGGTCGTCTAGCGGTGCGTTACCTCGTCCGTTGTACTTGGCCAAGACATCCATTAAATCGAGATGACGCGTGTGGTAGCGGCTGAGATAGTTGTTATAGCGAAAATCTTTATCGTCTTCGCCCATATCCCAGTAGCGCGGCGCCGCAATGCCATGGATTAAGGTTCGGTAGTGCAGCACTGGCAAATCAAAACCAGAGCCGTTCCAGCTAATGAGTTTAGGGGTATAGCGCTCAATTGTTTTAAAAAAGCTGCTGAGCAAGACGGGTTCGGTATCGTCAGCCTGACCCAAACAGCGCACTCTAAACCCTTTGTCATCACGAAACACGCAACCCACCACTGCGACGCGTTGCAGGTGATGGGGCAAAAAAGTTGTGCCAGTGAGCTCTTTACGCGCAGCAAACGCACGCTCTGCCACTTCAGCATCTGAAACCTCTGCGCCCCAGTGATTCAGGCGCCTAAGCCCGTCAATGTCGGGGATGGTCTCAAGATCGAACACGAGTGTCGGTGTCATGCGAAAGACTCTTAGCGGCTAGGCAGATATTGCAAGGGGTCGACGGGCGTGCCTTGGCGCCGAACTTCGAAATGCAGACGAACCGAGGCCGCATCAGTTTGGCCCATCTCAGCGATTTTTGCGCCCTTTTTAACGTCTTGCCCCGCCTTCACCAACAAGGTGCGATTGTGCGCATAGGCAGTGATAAACCCATTGTCGTGGTTCACAATAATCAAATTGCCCAACCCGCGAACGCCGTTGCCCGCGTACATCACCTTGCCGTTGGCAGCCGCTTCGATCGCATCACCCGCATTACCCGCGATGTCAATCCCTTTGGTGGTTTGGGTAAAGCCCTGAATCACTTTGCCGTTCGCGGGCCAACCCCAGCTAATCAAACCCGCGTCAGCAGCAGGAGCGGTCGTTTCACTAACCTGCGGACTACTCGCCGTAGCATCAAGCGGACGTGCTTCGGGCTTGCTCATGGTACTGGGACGAGGCGCGGCAGCCGCGGCCTCTGTGCCCTCAGAGAGCCTCAAGGTCTGGCCAACAATCAAGCGGTTAGGGTTCACGAGTTTGTTTAAGCGCAAAAGCGTTGCTTCATCAATGCCATTTGCACGGGCAATCTTGTTAAGAGTATCGCCAGGCTTGATCACATACGTGCGGGCAACTGCTGTGCTGCCACTGTTCAGATCGGTGACTGGTGCACGATTACCCGATTGATTAGCGCAACCGGCTAGTAGCGCGAGCGCGCACAGCAGTAGCGCACCCGAGCGCCCGCGTCGCTGTAGGTTGACGTTTTTCATAGCGCCTCGTAAAAAATGACTCTGTGTCACGTGCTCAGTGAGCATACGTTTCTCCTGTTTGCTCAAACTTGTAATCCTGATTTGAGCGGTACAAATCTCACTTCTTCGAGTTCTTGCCTGTCCCAACTCGAAGCACCTGTTCTTGTTACCCGAACTAAACGTTGCGCCCCTGAACCTTCGGGGGCGATCAACACACCACCCACACTCAATTGCATAAATAAAGCCTGCGGAATGCGAATCCCAGCCGCCGCCACAACAATGGCATCAAACGGCGCAACCGAGGGTAAGCCCAGCATACCGTCACCATGCACTAAACGTACTTTTGTCAGTCGCAGCGCACGTAAGCGCTCTTTAGCCATATCGTACAACGCGCGGATGCGTTCAATCGAGTGCACCTGCTGAAAGACTTGCGCCATAACAGCCGCCTGATAACCACATCCTGTTCCCACTTCAAGCACCCGAGTGGGCATGGTGGCCCCACAAACTGATGCGATCATACGTGCGACCACCCAAGGCTGCGAAATTGTCTGACCGTGACCAATCGGCAGTGAGGCATCATCGTAGGCGCGACTTGCCAAAGCCTCATCCACAAAGGCGTGGCGCGGAATCGTTTGCATGGCCGCCAGCACCAAATCATTGCTAATGCCTTGAGCCTGCAAGCGTTGCACCATCGCGGCCCGCGGGCGCTCGGAGTTCAGGCCTAAGTTGTCACTTGTAAGAGGTGCAGTCGCGGTTGCAGTTTGACTAGCTGAGCGGCTCGGAATTCGGGTTGCTGAAATACGCGTGTTGCTGTTTGACGCTGTGATGCCCTGCAACCCTCGCCCGGCCCCCGTGCGGGTGTCTTTGACTGCCATGCAGAGGGGTGGCAAGAGCACTATTCGCATAGCGGACGCACCCATTCAGTCATTTGACCGAGTTGCGCGTGTTGGGTCAGATCCAGTCGCAAAGGCGTCACCGATACAAACCCCTTAGTGATTGCATCAAAATCGGTGCCCTCAGACGCATCATTCGCGGCACCGGCCGGCCCAATCCAATAGACCGTTTCGCCATAGGGTGTTGCCGAGCGCACGACGGGTTGCGAAGGGTGACGTTTACCCAACCGAGTCGCCGATACACCCTTGACTTGCGTGAGAGGCAAATCTGGAAAATTCACGTTCAGCAGCACAGGCCCTGTGAGAGGTTGCGCAAGTTGATGCGCCACGAGACGGTGCGCTTGGGCCACGGCCGCGTCGAGGTTGGACCAACTTTTGGATACCAGCGAAAAAGCAATTGCAGGGATACCGAACAGATACCCTTCAGAGGCGGCCGCTACTGTCCCTGAGTAAAGCGTATCATCGCCCATGTTCGCACCATTATTGATCCCAGACACAACTAGGTCAGGACGGCGATCGAGCAAGCCAGTCAGAGCGACGTGCACGCAGTCAGACGGAGTGCCATTAACGTAGATAAAACCGTTAGCGGCATGGCGGACCGCAAGCGGTCGTGTCAGTGTTAACGAATTTGAAGCGCCGCTATGGTTGATTTCAGGGGCAACTACGGTCACTTCGGCCAAGTTGCGCAAAGACGCTACCAAAGCCTCGAGGCCAGGAGCGGTATACCCATCATCGTTTGAAACAAGAATATGCATGTGTCGAGGCTAAACAATACTTTTAATCTAACAGTTGATTGTACTCGCTGACAACGATTTTCAGCTCCTAAATCGGCACCCAAGGCACTCACCAGTTAGAATCAGTTGCATCTTTTTTCACGAATGGAAGCTACACATGGGCATGCCCGCCTTAGAGTTTGCAAATTTAGGTCTGATTGGCCTTGCCTATTTACTTGGCTCGATCTCGTTTGCTGTCGTGATGAGTCGAGCCTTCGGGCTCGACGATCCCCGCACCTATGGCTCGGGTAACCCCGGTGCCACCAACGTTTTACGCTCGGGTAACAAGTGGGCCGCCGGCCTTACCCTGCTTGGCGATGCTGCGAAAGGCTGGCTAGCTGTTTGGGCTGCCACCCAGCTCAACGCCCCAGTCTCGGTACAGGCGCTGGTGGCGTTGGCCGTATTTCTTGGGCACCTTTACCCCGTCTTTTTACGCTTTAAAGGTGGCAAAGGGGTTGCGACGGCTTTTGGCGTCATGCTAGCAATTCAGCCACTGTTAGCCTTGGTGGCCTGCCTGACCTGGCTGTTTATGGCCAAGGTGTTTAAGTATTCTTCGCTCGCTGCGCTGGTCAGTGCCGTGTGTGCACCTTTATTTTATGTGCTAGGGGATCAGCGCGTGTGGGTCACCCAACCCCAGCTGGCTTGGGTATTAGCCGTGATTGCCTTGTTTTTACTGTATCGCCATCGGGCCAATATCGAACGCCTGCTCAAGGGCATTGAGCCACGTGTCGGCAAAAAGTAAGCAACATACCCTCGCCTGATCAGCTCGCCGCTCGTTCAGCACATCGCCACTTGCGCATCAAGGTGCAACGAGCTCAGCGAAATGCAGGCAGCGCGCCAACGTACAGCGAACTCAAGTACACCGAACTCCTCAAAGCGCAGAAAGCTCCCAGCGTGGGTGAACGTCAAAGCCGTGCCCCTGCCCCGAAAGATCGGCCAACCCGCGCTGCACACGTTGAGCTGCGGCAAACGCAATCATGGCGCCGTTATCAGTGCACAGTTCAAGGGGCGGAAAAAACACTTCAGCTTTGCGTTTGCTCAACCGTTTGGCAAGAGTTTGTCGTAGCAGGCGATTTGCGCCTACGCCGCCTGCTACCACTAAACGCGTTAAGCCAGTCTGCTCAAGTGCAGTGGCAGCCTTCGCCACCAACACCTCAACAATCGCGAGTTCGGTTGCTGCAGCAAGATCGGCACGCATCTGAGCATCGGCCTGCCCTCGTCGCTCAGCCTCTTTTAAGCGTGTCAGCACCGCAGTCTTTAACCCGCTAAAACTAAAATCAAGAGTATGGCTATGCAGCATGGGCCGCGGCAAAACGATACGCGTGGCGTCCCCCTGCTCGGCAAGCTTGGCCAAGGCCGGGCCACCTGGATAGCCTAAGCCTAATAATTTAGCGGTTTTATCGAAGGCCTCGCCCGCCGCATCATCGAGCGTCTCGCCCAACAAGTTGTATTGGCCAACGTCATCGACGCGCAACAATTGTGTGTGCCCACCTGACACCAACAGCGCGACAAACGGAAACTCAGGACATGGCGTCGCGAGCCGCGGCGATAAAAGATGGCCTTCGAGGTGGTGAATCGGGATCGCCGGCAAATCCAGTGACCAGGCCATCGATTGCGCCACGCTTGCCCCCACGAGCAGCGCACCCGCCAAACCCGGGCCAGCGGTGTACGCAATTGCGCCGACGTCTTGCAACGTTAACTCAGCACGTTCAAGCACTTGTCGCGTTAGCGGCACCACCCGCCGCACATGGTCACGCGAGGCGAGCTCAGGCACAACGCCGCCATAAGCCGCATGCATGGCAACCTGCGAGTGCAGCGTATGCGAAAGTAATCCGCGTTCGGTACACACCAGTGCGACACCGGTTTCATCGCATGAGCTTTCAAAACCCAAGATAATCATGATGGCACTTGGTGCGCGTTAATCTTCGATGCCACGCGAAGCCAGATAGTCTTCGTAGGTGCCTCGATAATCGACCACAGCGCCGCCAGCTTGAATTTCCCAAACGCGGGTCGCGAGGGTCGAAACAAACTCACGATCGTGCGACACAAAAAATAACGTACCTGCAAACTTATCGAGCGCCAGCTGCAAGGATTCGATGGACTCCATATCCAGGTGATTGGTAGGCTCGTCCATCAACAACACGTTATGTCGGCGCAGCATCAACCGACCAAACGACATGCGATTTTTTTCGCCGCCCGACAGTACATGAGGCTCTTTCGGCAAATCGTCGGCCGAGAACAACAAACGACCAAGAATCGAACGAATTTGTTGATCATCGTCGGTCGGTTGGCGATGGTACGTCATCCAGTCAAATAAATTGCTGTCTTTTTGCAAAAATTGATCCGACACGTCTTGAGCCATGTAGCCAGCGTCGGTATTTTCTGACCATTTCAAGGTGCCACGATCGGGGGCAAGGTCGTTGGCCAACATACGCAATAAGGTGGTTTTACCTGCACCGTTGGCACCGATGATTGCAATTTTTTCACCCGCTTCGACCATGGCTGAAAACGACTTGATCACCAAAGAGTCAAACGACTTTTGCACGTGCTCAAGCGTCACCGCCTGGCGATGCATCACTTTTAAAATCTCAAAACGGATAAACGGATTTTGACGCGATGAGGGCTTAACCTCGACTTGAGCCGCTTTAATCCGATCGATTTGTTTCAAACGCGAGGTTGCCTGACGCGCCTTTGATTTATTCGCTGAAAATCGTCGCACAAAGTCTTGCAGTTCAGAGACTCGCTCTTTCGCTTTAGCGTTTGCATTAGAGACGCGCTCGCGTGCCTGTGTCGAGGCAAGCATATAGTCATCATAATTACCGGGGTAGACGCGCAACTCACGAAAATCAAGATCGGCCATATGCGTGCACACTTGATTCAAAAAGTGGCGGTCATGGCTAATGATAATCATGGTGCTTTGATAACCATTCAGCACATTTTCAAGCCAACGAATCGTATTGATATCCAAATTGTTGGTTGGCTCATCTAGCAGCAAAACGTCAGGATTTGAAAACAGAGCTTGCGCCAGCAAGACACGCAGTTTCCAGCCAGGCGCAATTTCTCGCATCGGCAACTGATGCTGATCCACCGGAAACTCAAGGCCCAACAACAACTCGCCAGCACGGGCCTCAGCGGTGTAACCGTCGTATTCAGCAAATTTCGCCTCAAGGTCAGCTGCATGCATATAGTCGTCGTCGGTGGCGTCAGCGTTTGCATAAATCGCATCACGCTGACTCATGGCCTCCCACATCTCGGTGTGGCCCATCAGCACCACATCAAGCACGCGTAAATCTTCAAAGGCAAACTGGTCTTGCCGCAATTTACCCATGCGCAAGCCAGGCTCTAAAAAGACATTCCCTGCGGTTGACTCAAGGTCGCCGCCGATGATTTTCATGAGTGTGGATTTGCCCGAGCCGTTTGCGCCGATTAAGCCGTAGCGATTACCTTCGCCAAATTTGACGTTAACGTTTTCGAAGAGTGGCTTGGGGCCGAACTGAATGGTGAGGTTTGATGCTGTTATCACGAGATGCCGATTGAGTAAATACGTTGGTTACAACTTGAAAAATAAGTATTGAGTGTAACAAGTCAGTGCTTTTTGATCTTTTTTGTCCTGCCTTCCCTATCATGCGCAACAGATGTCGAAGTACTTTCGGCATTCGTAGACAAATAAGGAGATTCGTTTGGAATCACTCACTATTTTATTTCATACCTTAGGGGGCTTTGTTTGGGGCCCTGTCATGTTGGTGCTACTGGTCGGCACGGGGGTGTACCTCACTGTCAGGCTGTTTGGTTTACAAATTTGGCTGTTACCTTATGCCCTGCGCATGGCGTTTTCACGCAAGCAACATCCCGATTATCCAGGTGATATTTCGCAATTTCAGGCGCTCATGACCGCGTTAGCCGCCACAATCGGCACCGGCAATATCGCGGGCGTCGCCACGGCGATCGTGCTGGGCGGCCCAGGTGCATTGTTTTGGATGTGGCTGTGCGCCATTTTTGGGATGGCCACTAAATATGCAGAGGGCTTACTCGCCGTCAAATACCGTGTGCGCGACGAGGACGGCAAGATGTCGGGCGGTCCGATGTATTACATCTCGCTCGGTTTAAATATGAAATGGCTTGGTATGCTGTTTGCCATATTTGGAATGATCGCTGCGTTAGGCACGGGTGCCTCGGTGCAATCGAATTCACTTGCCGAATCCATGCTCTCGAGCTTTGGTGTACCTGGGTGGATCACTGGAGTCGTCTTGACAGCTGTCACAGCCCTCGTCATTGTGGGTGGCATCAAAAGTATTGCGCGCGTCACTTCGGTGATCGTGCCGTTTATGGCATTGTTTTATTTGCTGGGCGGCCTGCTCATTATTGTGCTCAATATCGAGTTATTGTGGCCTGCGCTAACGCTAGTCATGACCGATGCGTTCACAGGGAGTGCAGTGGCCGGTGGCGCCTTAGGTACCGTGATTCGTTATGGCGTGGCGCGCGGTGTCTTCTCAAACGAAGCTGGGCTGGGTACCGCACCAATCGCGGCAGCTGCGGCCAAAACCGATCAGCCTGCCAAGCAGGCTTTGGTCTCAATGACCGGTACGTTTATCGACACCATCATCGTTTGCTCGGTCACAGGGCTGGTCTTAGTCATGGGTGGCATGTACACCGGCGGCAGCACGGGCGCCGCCTTGACGGCACAAACGTTTGACCGCATGTTACCTGGGCCCGGCGACTGGATCGTGACCATTGGTTTGTTGTTCTTCGCCTATTCGACAATTTTGGGCTGGAGCTACTACGGTGAAAAATGCGCTCAGTATGCGTTGGGTAAATGGGTGGTGGTGCCGTACCGTTGCCTTTATACCGCCTTTGTGATGATTGGCGCCGTGGTTTCGCTAGATTTAGTATGGGCGGTGTCCGATGTCGTCAACGGTCTGATGGCGTTTCCAAATCTGGTTGGCTTGTTATTACTGTCGGGCGTGGTGGTCAAAGAAACGAGGGCCTTCTTACTGACCCTTAAAGACGAGCGCGCGAAAAAGTAATGTGACGGGATGAAACGAACTTCATCCTCGCCAATGCAAAGCCTTGCACTCTGCGAGGCTTTGCCGTCTACAAGCTTCAGTGCTGGTGCTCATCTAGCACTAAGTGAGCCAGACCTTTTTCGGTGGCAACACCAACTTTCGCCCCTACCGGCAAGGTCACCTTCATCGCGGTATGCCCAAACGGTAAACCGGTGATCACGGGGATCTTGACCGATTTGCGAATAAAAGCAATCGCAGCCTTTAGGTCATAACCGCGATCATGTTCGGCCAAGCGATAGTCGGTGAACCCACCCAACAGTAAGGCTTTTTGTTTGCCTAAGATACCTGCCTGTGCCAGTTGATTGAGCATGCGCTCGATACGATACGGGTGCTCACCCACATCCTCAACAAACAGAATGCCGCCTTTAATTTTTGGCATGTAGGGTGTGCCTAGCAACGAGGTAATCATCGCTAAGTTACCGCCCCATAAAATGCCACGCCCATCAACCGGGTCAGCATCTTGCGTTTCAAAACTTAGAACCTCGAGTTCGCCGCGCATGCACTCACCAAAGATTTCAGCGGTGAGAATCTCGGGTTTTTTAGCCCCAAAATCAAAACAGGCCATGGGGCCTGCGTAGCTGACCGTTTCCGTTTTTGCGTACAACGCCAAGCTAAAGGCAGTGAAATCACTGTGGCCCACAAACCTTTTGCCTGCATTTGCAAGCGCCTGCCAATCAAGAGATTCAAGCAAACGACTCATGCCATAACCGCCACGGCTCGCCATCACAATCGGAAGTTTTTGTTTGAGTGCACGGGTGAACGCGGCCAGGCGCTGCGTATCGGTGCCAGCAAACCGCTGGGCTTGATTCAATAGGCCGCGATCGAGGGCAACCTTAAAACCCATGCTGTTCAAACGCACTTGGGCACGGGTGAGCGTTTCAGGATCCGCCACTGCACCCGAGGGAGAGATCACATAGATGCCACGGGCGTTTGGCCGGTTGTAATGGTCATGCATGTTCTCAGAGTGCCCGTGCGGAGCGCTGGTTTTAGTCATGTTTGGCATCCTTGCTACGTCGTTCTTTAAAAAATTGACGTAAGGTATCGCCGCATTCTTGCGCCAAGACCCCGCCCTCAACTTGTGTGTGATGATTCAATTGTTTTTCAAGCGCTAAATTTAAGACGCTTCCACAGACACCGGTTTTTGGGTCAGTGGCGCCAAACACCACGCGCGCCAAGCGTGCATGCAGCATCGCTCCGAGGCACATCGCACAGGGCTCAAGCGTGACGTACAACGAAGCACCGGGCAAGCGATAATTTTGTACCTTTTGCGCCCCAACGCGCAAGGCCACAATCTCGGCGTGCGCAGTAGGGTCATGATCAATGATTGTGCGATTAAAACCGGTTGCTAGCAGTTCACCCTGCGCATCGACTAACACAGCACCCACCGGCACTTCACCCAATTGTTGTGCCAGCGCCGCTTGCGCCAAGGCTAATTGCATCCAGGCGATATCAGCCACGATATAAACGGGCCTTAAGCGCGACACGCGCCGCTAAGCTAGTTAACGCTTCTTCTAGCCATTGATATAGTTCAGCATCAGCGTCATAGCGTGCCTGATTTAAATTCGACACACGGCCATCTTCAATAAAGCCCCAGGCTCGGCTGCGCTTATCGCGATGTTTGGGATCCCACACACCAAAGGCAAAGCCCCCAGAACTGCGAATCAACGAGAAACATGGGATATCAGTATAGCCATCCCCTACAAAGACCATTTGATCAAAGGGTACACGCAAACGGTCTTCGGCAACTTTGCGATTGACCTCAAAAGGCTTGCCAACAAAGGCTGGGCCTACGATGCCTTTTTGGATTTGAAATAGGTAGCGAGTTTTGTCAGTAAAGCTGACGATTCGCTTCGGAAAGGTAATCGTACCCTGCTGATCATAGACAAACTCAGACGCCCAAATGCCGGTAAATTCATGGGCGATAGTAGTGTGCCGCACGACATCACCAATACCACTTGAAATCAGATAGAACTCAAGCTGCACTTGAGGATGGGCCTGGCGCACCTGCTCGCGCAAGCGGCTAAACAGTGACTGAACGCCTGCGTGGAGCGGTAAAGATTTGCCCCACTGCTGAAGTTTGTCTTGCGTAATCGCACCGTGCTGCCCTTCGCGCGATAAAGCAATCATCTCATGCAAATAGGCCGGCACCGGATCCCAATCTTGTGCCAATAAAGGGTCAACGCGCTTGGTCCAAAATTGCTGTGTATCGACCCCAAGCGAATCCAAAAACCCCGAGGTGCTATCGGGCGCCAGGGTGTCGTCAAAATCAAAAATCAGGGCGATGACATCAGACATTGTTTACTCTTTAATCCCTAAATCGCGAATCAGGCGACCCCATTTTTCGCCATCACGCTGCATAAACTGGTTGACTTCGTCAGGCCCCGACACGCGTAAATAAACACCCTTCTGTGCCAAATCGTCTGTCAATTTTTTATCTTGCCCAATCACCTGCATCGCCGCTGTCAAGCGCGTGAGCACCTGTGGGGGAATCTTGGCGGGCGTCATCAGCGCCACCCAAAACACCGCATCAAACCCAGTGGTCCCTGAGGCTTCGTCGATCGTGGGCAACTCTGGCAAAAGTGCAACGCGTTTGGCAACCGACACCGCCATCCCTTTGGTGCGACCCGACGTGACGAACGGCAGCGCTTCGTTCAGCGCAGAGAACATCATCTCAATTTGACCACCTAGCAAATCCTGCGCTGCGGGTGCACCGCCTTTGTAATGGATCACCGCCATTTTTAAACTAAACGTCTTAATGAAATATTCAGCAGCCAAATGGTTAATCGAACCAATACCAGAGGTTCCGATCGAATACTTGTCAGGATTGGCGCGCACTAACGCGATGAGTTCTTTGACATCTTTTGCTTTGAAGTCTTTGTTCGCATGTAAAACGAAGGGCGAAGTCAGCATCATCGAGATAGGCTGAAAATCTTTGTACGGATCGTACTCAACCTTGCCCTGTAAAACGGGGTTAATCACAATCGACACCGGCGCCGCGTAAGTGGTGTAGCCATCAGGTGCTGCGCGCGCAGCTAAATTACTGGCAATGGTCGAAGCAGCGCCCGCTCTATTTTCAACAATCACTGACTGACCGAGATCGCGCCCAAGACGTTCGGCAATCGTACGGCTTGCGTAGTCAGTGACACCACCCGGAGGATAAGGTACGAGCAAACGCAAGGGTTTGTTTGGATAAGCGTCTTGCGCGAATGCGACGCCCTGCCCGCCTTGTGCGCCCAACACTGCGAGCAACAATATCGCTAAGCCATGTAAAAGCGTTGATCGTTTACCGGCTCTTTTAATATTTTGACTGTTGTTATTCATATCATCCTCTTTTTTATATTTAACACACTCGAAGCCTCAAGCCCCTGATGTCACCGGGCTCAGAGTATCACTCACCTTTCGCAGCGACGGGTTGATACCAAGGTAATTCTGGGCGCTGACCATAACGACGCACGCGCAAATTCGCTTGCTCACCATGGCCCGCGAAGTTTTCCATGTGGCATAAGCGCGAACAGTATTCGCCCACTAGGGCCGAGGCTGCATCAGTCGTAACGCGTTGATAGGTACAAGTTTTTAAGAACTTACCGACCCACAAGCCACCGGTAAAGCGTGCGCTGCGCTTGGTGGGTAAGGTGTGATTCGTACCGATCACCTTATCGCCAAAGCTCACGTTGGTGCGGGGGCCTAAAAACAAGGCACCATAGTTGGTCATGCGTTTTAAGAAAATATCTGGATCACGCGTCAAGACTTGCACGTGTTCAAAGGCCAACTGATCTGCGGTTTCGATCAACTCGTCAACGGTGTCAACCACGATGACCTCGCCGTGCTCGGCCCACGATACACGCGCGATCTCGGCTGTAGGCAAAATCGTTAACTGGCGCTCAACTTCAGCGAGGGTGGCGCGCGCCAAGGCCTCACTCGTCGTCAACAAAATCGAGGGCGAAGTCGGGCCATGCTCAGCTTGCCCTAACAAATCAACTGCACACATTTCAGCATCGGCCGAATCGTCGGCAATGATCAGGGTCTCAGTTGGCCCTGCAAACAGGTCAATCCCCACGCGACCATACAGCTGACGCTTGGCCTCAGCCACAAACATGTTGCCTGGGCCCACCAACATATCAACGGCGGCGATCGACTGAGTACCCAAGGCCATCGCACCGACTGCTTGAATGCCACCTAGCACCAAAATTTCATCGGCGCCAGCAAAGTGCATGGCCGTCACAATCGCTGGGTGCGGTGCGCCTTGATAAGGCGGCGCAGTCGCAACGATACGTTTGACGCCGGCCACCTTAGCTGTCAGTACACTCATGTGAGCCGAAGCGATCATTGGATATTTACCGCCGGGCACATAACACCCCACTGCATTCATCGGGATATGGGTATGACCGAGCACCACCCCTGGCATGGTTTCGACCTCAACGTCTTGCATCGAGGCACGCTGAATTTCAGCGAAACGGCGAATCTGTGTTTGGGCAAAGCGAATGTCTTCAATTTCACGTGGCGACAGTTGCTTGACCGCCTTTTCAATCGCGGCTTGGCTTAAGCGAAACTCGCTGGGCTCCCATTGATCAAACTTGGCCGAAAGCTCTTTAACGGCGCTGTCACCGCGTTTTTCGATATCTAACAAAATACCTTCAACGGTGGCGCGTACCTTGGCATCTGCCTCTGCAACTTCGGCGGCATTGCGACCACGCTTTAAATAACGCACTGACATGGGGTGAACTCCTGACGATTCAGATCAATTCGCTAGGATACGATATTGTGGACGTGAATGGCTGCGCCAGCTGGCCGACCCTAATAAAATCGTAAGGCTTTGGCCATTGGCATGACTGCCGGCAAGCCAGAATCAGAACACTCTAACTGGCTAAACAATTCTTTACTACTTTGCGCGCCTTGATCCTTTCTTGTTTGATTTTGTTTCGTACATGACCAGAACAGATTGTGGGGTAAGCTTGTGCGCCCTCTGTTTTCTTTACGCGTAGGCCACCCCGTACATGACAATCCCAGAAATTCGGCCTGAGCAGTCAATCGAGCTTTTAAAAGCGCTTCACATCTTGACGCGCGACGGCAAACTGAATCAGGACAGTCGGCGCAAACTCAAGCAGGTTTACCACCTATTCCAATTCATTGAGCCTCTGCTCGCCCAGCTGAATGAGAACAAACCAAATTTTTGCGTAGTCGATCACGGCGCCGGAAAATCATACCTAGGTTTTATTTTGGTCGATTTATATCTGCGTCACCAGGCCAAAGCAGCGCGTATGGTTGGCATCGAAACCCGTGCAGAACTCGTGACTCAAACCACGCATTTAGCGCGCGATTTGGGGTTTTCGCAGATGCAATTTTTAAATGAGTCGGTGGCCGACTCGATTCACTCAAGCGCGCTACCCGAGCGCGTAGACATGGTGACCGCCTTGCACGCGTGCAACACCGCCACCGACGATGCGATTCGGTTTGGCTTAGCCAAGCAGGCGCGCTTTATGGTGCTGGTGCCCTGTTGCCAGGCCGAGGTTGCGGGCGTCTTACGCAGGCATAAGGCGCAGCAGCTTAAAGACCCGTTGGCCGAGATTTGGCGACACCCCTTGCATACGCGAGAGTTTGGCAGTCAAGTAACGAATACCTTGCGTTGCCTTCAGCTCGAAGCGCATGGTTACCAAGTCACTGTGACTGAGTTGGTGGGCTGGGAGCACTCGTTGAAAAACGAACTCATCATTGCCGAGCAAAAGGGCCCACCAAAGCCTCACACGATTGCCCGCTTGCAAGCCTTATTAGAGCGGCTTGGCTTGCAAGAGCTCAATGAACGATTTTTTGTTCCGAACTTAGCACCCTCGGGTGCTTAACTAATGCCAACCTCTGCATATCACCGCTGCAGTCAAGGGCCAAATCAACGTCTCAATTGTTATACGAAAAAATAACGATGCGTACAAATTCAGAATCAGCCCCGCCTATCATGCCAAGCACCAAGCGCGTATTAATCGCTGGCTGCGGCGATTTAGGGTTGCGTGTGGCCCAATTGCTAGCAATCGAAAACTCAACCAACTGCAGTTGGGGGCTCAGACGCCAACCTAATCTTGAGTCGACACACGACATACCCAGCTTTACGTGGATTGCAGCCGACTTAACGCAGCCAGACACCTTGCGTGACCTACCCAAGGACATCACGCACGTTCTGTACACGGCAGCACCGAATGCACGTACTGAAGCGGATTATCGCGCTGTGTATCGTGAGGGCTTAGAGCGTTTAGTACTCGCGGTTGCCGCACCCTCGCTGCAGCGAGTGTTATTCGTGTCATCGACTGCGGTCTATGGCGCTCATGGTGCGCAATGGATTGATGAAGACACCCCCACTGCGCCCAAAAGTTTTAACGGCCAAGTGTTGCTTGAAACTGAGCAGTGGCTGTACAAGCAAAATGCTCAATTTGAAACCTTGAGCTTACGCCTCTCTGGCATCTATGGCCCCGGTCGCAGCTATTTGCTTGAGCGTCTGCGTACAGGCCAAGCCACTGCGCCGATGACTGAATCGCACTGGGTCAATCGGATTCATATTGAAGACGCCGCGGCAGCCGTCGTGCATCTGATGAACTTACCGAACCCGAAACCGATTTATCTAGTGACCGATAGCACGCCTTTACCGATGCGCGTGTTGTATGACGCCTTGGCAAAACTCGTTGGCGGGCCGACGCCGCCCGCAGGAGACTCACCCGCCTCAATAGGAAGCAAGCGGCTAAGTAACGCGCGACTGCGCGACAGTGGTTTTACCCTCAAGTGGCCCGATAGCCGCGAGGGTCACGCTGCGCTGATGAGTAAGAAAAACTGAACGTGACCGATTGTGGATCACCGAAAATCTCTTAATAATGCTTAAGATTAAGTCAAACCCCTAAAGGAAAAACATGAATCAAGTTCTTGAGACAAGCCACACTATTGCGGATAGCGTCAAATTCAGTCTGCGTAACTTGCCTTTGCTAGAAAGCGGCGCAACCATGGCAAGCCTTGGCAGTGCGCCTGCGTTGTGGGCGCATTCAAAGGTGTATTCGACCGGGGGCGAAAACGCTTTACATAGCCACGATATCGAGGATCATTGCTTCTTGATCTTGCAAGGTGAAGCAACATTCAACTTTGGAGACGGCAGCTCAATCGTTGCACGCCAATTCGAAGGCGTACTCTTGCCCAGAGGTACGCAGTATCGGTTTTCGGCCAACCCAGTGGGCAACTTGATCATGTTTAGAGTGGGTGGCGCGAACGTGACCAACCACAAGGATATTGACTCGTATGCTCTGCCTAAAGAGGCTGCCAAAAGCCGAAAGTTTTCAGATGGTACTGAAGGGGATGCTTCCAAGGGCGGTGCGCACGCTAATCCTACCGTCTTTAAAATGGGGGCATTTTTTGCACCCGACTGAGGGTTAGGATTGTTTAGCACTTGGTTGCGGATCAGGCCTTATTCCATTTTTCCAAGTGGATGGCCCTACCGAAACGACTTCTGGCCATTTAGTCTAGACAACCTGACGATTTCAGACTTAAGAAAACTTTGAAACTCTTGAGCGGTTGATGCCTTGACTACCAACCCGAGTGTGGCGTATTTTTTTTGCAAGCCAAAGCAATAGCCACGATAACCCGCATTGCTTAGCGTTCTGTGCCGATACTAACGGCGCTCACGCCGTTGCGTAGCTGACTTCTAAGATATCGAGCTCTTCTACGCCGCCCGGCGTACGAAGTGTGATGGTATCTCCGACACGCGCTTTATTCAGCGCGCGAGCAACCGGTGAGATCCAACTGATTTTTCCGTTTAACGGTTCGGCTTCATCAACACCGACAATTGTCACTCGCCGCTCGAAACCGGTTTGATCCGAATACAGTACGGTTGCACCGAAAAAAATCTGATCTCGATTCTGTTGCTGGGCTGGGTCAACGATCTCAGCCAGTTCAAGCCGCTTGGTTAAGAAACGCATGCGACGATCGATCTCGCGCAAACGTTTTTTGCCATACAAGTAATCGCCATTTTCAGAGCGATCGCCATTTGAAGCTGCCCAAGACACGATCTGCACCATGGCTGGCCGCTCTTCGTTCATCAGCTTAACCAACTCACTGCGCAGCGCAGCGTAGCCGCCAGGGGTCAGATAATTGCGCGTGCCTTTAGGTAACGCAGCTGCCTCGGGCAGCTCGTCGTCATCGTCATTATCTTGTTCTTTTACGAAGGCTTTGTTCATCACTCTAAAAATATATTTTGCAATTCTGAAATGATCTACTGAGCGTCTTTGAATAATCCGCTGTGCCGTTCTGCAATGAGTTAGGGAGTATCTTTAGACAATCTTTTGTACCGCTTTGAAACACAAGACAGAAAATCTATCACTCGTGTCTTTTATCATTCTGAAAAGCATGTGGGCGAGTTTTGCAAAACAAACGTCAGATAAGGTCTTGCCAAACGGGCTTTAAATCAGCAGGCAACGGCGGCAGACTACCAAACTCAATCTTGCTTTCTTTTGAACTATGAAAATCTGAACCACATGACGCCAGAAAATCGTAATGACGCGCGATCTGGGCATACTCTTGATACTGCGGCACGGTATGGCTGCCAGTAATGACTTCAATCGCCTGGCCGCCGACATCTTTAAACGTATCAAACAGTGCACCGAACTGTGTGGGTGTGTAGTGATAGCGACCGGGGTGCGCGATCACCGCGACGCCACCTGCGCCGCGAATCCAGCTCACAGCGTCTTCGAGCTTGGCCCACTGCATCGGTTCGTGCGCGGGGCCCTCGTCGCTTAGATAATGGTCAAACACGCTTTGCACCGTTGCGCAATGACCAGCTTGTACCAAGAAGCGTGCGAAATGTGTGCGGCTAATTAACTCGGGATTACCCGCAAACGTCAGAGCGCCCTCGAAAGCGCCAGGCATACCAAGCTTGGCTAAACGCTCGCCGATGCGACGCGCACGTGCTGCTCTGCCCGCGCGGGTATCACGCAAGCCCTGCACTAACGCTGCGTTCTCAGGATCAATGCCTAGCCCAACGATATGTACGGTTTGTTTCGCCCAGGTCACTGAAATCTCGACACCTGATAAATAGCGCATACCAAGCTCTTCTGCCCTGACGCGGGCGCGTTGTTGCCCAGACACTTCGTCATGATCCGTCAGTGCCCATAAGGTCACGCCGCAGGCATGCGCGCGCTCGGCCACCCCTTCGGGCTCATACACACCGTCAGAAATCGTGGAATGACAATGCAGATCGGCACAAAAAGCGGGCGTTTGACTAAGCATATAAAAAATCCGCTATGACTTTGACTTGATCGTCAGTCATGAGAGTTGGTGCATGACCCACGCCCTTAAACTCGTGAGACTGAGCCCGTGGATTACGCTCAAGCATTTGCTGCAACGTTTGTTTAGACAACAAATCAGACTCTGCACCGCGCAAGATCAAAATCGGTGTTTGAACAGAGGTATAGGCCGACCACAAATACTGCTCACCTTGCGCCGCGGCTTCAGGCGTCATGCTTTTAAACGGCATCGCCAGCCCTAAATCATAGTGCTTTATCCAACGACTATTTTGCTCGATATAAGTGTAGCGGGTGAGCTCTTCCCACTGTGTCTTGGTATGCGGCCCAAACGACGCTGCTGTCTGTTTGACATACTGAACTGCGTCTTGAAAGCTAGCAAACTCAATTGCCTCGCCTACATATTGTCCGATACGTTCAAGTGAAACGGGCTCAAGGTGGGGCCCCACGTCATTCAGTACCAGCCGATCTAGGCGAACCCCTGTTGAAGGCAAGTCTGAGTAATGCTGGGCGGGGGTCAGGTTTTGTTGTTGTACGCGCGCCAAAGCCAATGCACCGGCGTAAGCTAAGCCGATCAAGCCCCCCATCGAAGTGCCTACCCAGTGCAACTCAGAAGGTTGCAGGCGATCCACCAAATTCACCATGTCAGCGGCATATTGGGGCACCGCATAGAAAGCTGGGTTTGCCAGTCGATCCGACATCCCGCGACCAACCACATCGGGGCACACGACCCGATAATCTTGAGCTAACCGCTTGGCCAACACATCAAAATCGCGGCCGGTGCGCGTCAAACCGTGCACGCACAACACCACTTTTTTGTTTGAGGGATCGCCCCACTCGGTATAGGCCATACGATGCAAGCCAGCTGGACTGCTACACATGACTGCTCTGAGGCGGGGGGTGGCCATAAGGGGCTCCTGTTGACCGACTCGTCGATCGCAAAAACGACGAGTCAGCTTGTCATAAACCAAAGGACAATAAAATCTTATCGTTCATTGTAGTGGTTCTGCCCTGGCTGGGCTTGCATAACCATGATCGAGCCCCTCAGGGCAACCTTTGATGCCAGTAGCGCTGCCGCAGTTGGCTGTAGGGCTGAACGGACAGCCCCGCAGACGTAGACCTGGCCAGGATAGCGCCGTGGCGATCGGTTTGCCAGAAGCTTGCCTCGGCTTCTAGCCAGCGCTGTTTAATCAATGGGTGCGGGTGCCCAAAACGATTGAGATAGCCCGCTTGCACGATGGCGTGCTGTGTCCTGATCTGTTGCACAAAGCGCGGTGATGAAGAGGTATCTGAGCCATGGTGCGCCACCACGACAAGGTCCGTCGTCAACCCCTGCACCGCGACTGAGGTCGGGTTCACTGAGTTCAACCTCACTGAGTCAGGCGACTTTGCCGCGTACTGCTCAAGTAACCATTGCTCTTGCTTCATCCCAATATCGCCCGGCAACAGCGCCGCATGGTGTGAGCCTTGGATGTACAGCACACAACTTTGCGCATTTTTTGAGGGCTTGCCTTTAGCGGATCGCCGCGGTGCGTTGTTTGTGAAAAAAGACGCCCCATCAGATTGCTTCACCTCAGGATGCAGAAATTGAAACCGAACGTCATCCCAAACCCAATGTTGCCCTTGTGCGCAACGCACCGCCTGCACGGGGGTCTTTTTTGGTTCTGCTGGCGCGCTCGCTAGCAACGCTCGTTTGAGCCAATCTTCAAACGAAAACGAGCTATACAACTTGTCGACGGGTAGGGCCTTGACCACCGCTAACAAGCCACCTGCGTGATCGCTGTCGGCATGCGACACAACCACAACATCAAGCTTTCGCACGCCCAGTGCCCGCAGGCCTGGCAAGATCGTACGCGTACCGGCTTCGCTGGCGCCCTGGCGTGGCCCCGTGTCAAACAACAGATCATGCGTGTGCGTCTGCAAAAGCACCGCACCGCCTTGCCCCACATCAAAAGCCAACAGCCTCCAATCCCCGGGCGCGGGTCGTTGGGGCGCAAACGACAAGACGGGCAGCAACAAGCACCAACCGGCCCAGCGCACAGGCCAGCCTGGGGGTTGTAGCGCCCAGCACAAGCCAGCCCCAGCAAGCGCCAAGGTCCAAAAAGGTGCTGCAGCGACATCAAAGGCTGCCCACGACAAATTTGCTAACCAGGTCACGGGAATCAAGGTGTATTCAAGCGCCAAATGTGCGAGTGCACCACTTGCTGTGGCCAGCCAACCTAGACCGGGCACTAAGCCGAACAGCGCTAACGCCAGCGCCAAGGGTGTCACCACAAAGGTCAGCACCGGGATTGCAAGCGCGTTGGCAAAGGGCGACACCACCGAGACCTGCTGAAACAAGAACGCCAGCACTGGGAGTATCGCAACCGTGATGAGCCACTGCAAGCGCGTTGCCTCTGCGAAAACTTGTTTAGCGCGTTGCCAATGCGGGTGAACCCGACTAGCTTTGATGTTCGGCTGATCGACTGACTTGTTAACGACGCCGACAATGGCCCTTTCGACACGCGTTAAATTGATCGTATTAGGGGCCTTGCTACTTGCCGCACCTGCCGCAAACAAAATCCCCACCGCCAAAAAAGACAACCAAAAGCCGGTTGCCAGCGGTGCCCAAGGGTCAGCGAGCACCACCACGGCCGCCGCCGCAGCGAGCACCCGCGAAGCCGACAGGGTATAACGCATCAATATCGACGCTGCTACGCAGGCCAACATAAAGAAGGTGCGTTGCGCGGGCACACCCCAACCTGCTAATAAGCAATACAGCCAGGCTACTAGCATCGCCGCAAGTGTCGCAATCACTCTGGCGGGTACGCGTTCGCACAGCAGGTGTCCGCGCCAGCGCGCTCGCTTCATGATCAATAACATGAACCACCCACCGACCGCAGCCAACATCGTCACATGCGAGCCGCTGATCGATACTAAATGCGTAATCCCAGTTAGATTAAAGATCTGCCAGTGCTCTTGCTTCACGCTATCTTGATCGCCAATCGCCAACGCGATTAACACTGCGCCGTAGGGCATATCGGCTGTGACGCGACGCATGCCCTCGCGCGCGACATGCCTAGCGCGTGCAATGCTGACTGAGAAACTTGCGTAGGGATCGTCTTCTAACAAGACCGGCAAACCTCGCACACGTCCGAGCGCTCGAATATTTTTTGCAAACAGATGCCCCTCATAATCAAAGCCATGAGGATTGAGATTGCTATGCGGCCGTCGCAATACCAGCGCAGCACGAAACACTTGCCCAGGCAACACCAGAGGCATGGTCGACGTCTTTAACCAAGACACTTGCAAAGACGTTGGTACCCCTGCTTTAAAGGGTTCAAGTACTTGTGCCTCGAAGCGTACACTCTCTGAGGTGTCGTTGGGCAAAGACGTCACTCGATACGTTAGGCGTGTAACGACGTTTTCGTGCTCAGGCGACAATACGGCGCTTAAGCGCTGTTCTGCTCGCCAAGTTGTCCAAGTGAGGCTAAACAGCAAAGCCATCAGTACTAACAACACACGCCCTAGGCCAAACCAAAACAAATCGACGACTCTGTTCAAGCGCGATTCTAACTGTCGTTGAGCGCCCCGCTCGAGTTTGATGTGCGTCTTGTTTTGCGCCCGCAGATTTCTGAGGACAACAATCGGATTTTGCAAAATATTCAGCTGTCGCCCAAGCAGTACAGCAAGAAAAACGGTACCACCAAGGCTCGCGGCAAGCAGGCCTTTAACGCCAAGCAGCCTTGGCAAACACTGAACAACTACCGCACCCAACACAATCGCTAACGCACAAAGTCGCCCCATGGTGCCTCACACAAAGCGTGTGATACTGCTGTGGGTTGAAGATCAGCGCAATCATATTGAGATCAAATTGTCCTACTCGGCTTACACCGCCGCTGCGACTTCGTAAGACATGAAGCTCAGAGCGAATGCGCCGTAAAGCGAACCTTAACGCTAAGCATGCTCCAAGCCGGGGCAAACCCGCCGTGCAGTCTGCGCAGTCAACTTCATAACCTCGTCGACAGAACTCCCACGCAGCTCAGCAAGCGTCTGCGCAATCTGCAGCACTTCGTGCGGCTCATTGCGAGCCCCCTTTGCCAGCCACGCTGGTGAAATATCGGGCGCATCGGTCTCAAGCACCAAGGCACTTAAGTCAAGCTCTGTCGCTAATCGCCTAATCTGCAACGCACGATCAAACGTCATGGCCCCACCAATGCCTAACGCAAAGCCCAGTTCAACAAACTGTTGCGCCTGTTGCAGGCTGCCGTTAAACGCGTGCGCAATCCCGCCACATACACGATGTCGCCGCAGGTATTTCAATAAGGTGTCTTGCGAACGTCGCACGTGCAACAACACGGGCAAATCAAACTCAAGCGCGAACTTTAACTGCGCTTCGTAAAACAACTCTTGCTTGGCGCGAGGCGCGCCCGACGAAATTTCGGGGATAAAAAAATCGAGTCCGATTTCACCCACAGCAATGAGCTTTGGATCAGCGCGATGCTGAAACAAGACTTCGCGCAGTTGCTCTAAGGCCTCTGGTGCAGCGCGCTCAACATACATTGGGTGAATACCAAGCGCATAAAACCCTTGCGCAAATGAATGTGCCAGCACACGTACAGATTCAAAGTTAGCCACTTCAACTGCTGGGATGACTAACGCTTTTACGCCCGCAGCCTGCGCGCGCGCAATCACTTGCTCGCGGTCGTGGTCGAACTCGGCTGCGTCTAAATGGCAATGCGTGTCAAACAGCATCGCGTCAAGACGCATCCACCAAGCGCCCTGCCTCCATGTATAGGCGGCGATCGGCTAAGGCAGCCAACTCTTGATCATGGGTCACGATCAAAAAGGCAGTTTTCGCTTCGGCGTTCACTTGTTTGAGTAAGCGAAACATTTGCTGTGCAGTGTGGCGATCAAGATTACCGGTAGGTTCATCAGCCAACACACACGCTGGCTTGGCGACTAAGGCGCGTGCCAAGGCCACGCGCTGGCGCTCACCACCTGACAACTGCCCCGGAAAATGCTGCACCCTCGTCTGCAAACCCACCAACTCAAGCACCTTTTGCGCCTCAATACGTGCCTGCTCTCGTGACTCGCGTCGCACGATCAACGGCATTGCCACATTATCTAAAGCCGAAAACTCAGGCAACAAATGATGAAACTGATACACAAAGCCCAAGGCATGATTGCGTAAGCGACTGCGTTGGGCTTCAGACAAACCGTCAGTGGCTTGCCCAGACACAGTGATCGAGCCCGAACTAGGCAAATCCAACAACCCCAAGGCATGCAACAAGGTGCTTTTGCCTGAACCCGAAGCGCCGACTACCGCCACCATTTCACCGCGCGCAATTGCGATGCTGACATCCACCAAGACATCGATGCGCGTTAAACCGTCGTCATAGTGTTTGGATAAGTGCGAGGCTTGCAACGCAAAATCAGTCATGGCGCAAAACCTCGGCGGGTTGCAAACGCGAAGCTCGCCAGCTTGGATAAAGCGTGGCCAACAGCGACATGATCAATGAGGTAATGCCAATACTCGTGATATCAGACAGGCGTGGATCAGAGGGCAACGTGCTAATAAAGTAGATTTCACGTGGCAAGAACTGAGCACCCACCATGCGCTCGATCGCAGGCACGATGACATCAATATTGAGTGCAATCGCCGAGCCACCCACCACTCCTAACAGCGTACCGATCACACCGATCAGTGCACCCTGCACTAAAAAAATGCGGGCAATTTCGCCAGGGGTTGAACCAAAGCTGCGCAAAATGGCGATATCAGATTGTTTGTCTTTCACCGCCATCACCAGCGATGACAACAAGTTGAAAGCCGCGACCGCCACAATCAAGGCCAAGATCAAAAACATCATGCGTTTTTCAGTTTGTACCGCCGCAAACCATGTACGATTGTTACGTGACCAATCTGCGACAGCCACAGTGTTCGGCAATAAGGGTACTAACTCTTGTGCAATTTGAGGGGCGCGATACATATCATTGACGCGTAAGCGCACTCCGGCCATGGCACTGTCGCGAAACAGCTTGGCCGCATCGGTCACGTCCACAAACGCGAGCGACGAGTCGTACTCATAGTGCCCAGAGCGAAACGTACCGACTAAGGTGAACTGCCGCATCCGTGGCGAAAACCCCGCTGGGCTAACATTGGCAGAAGGTGCCAGCATCATGATCGTTTGGCCAATCCGCACGTTTAAAACGTCGGCCAGGTCTTGTCCCAGCACGATGCCAAATTCACCAGCCTTCAAGTCAGTTAAACGGCCACGCACCATCTGGCTACCCACTTGGGATACATCTTTTTCAGCAACCGGATCAATGCCACGCACCTGAACGCCACGTAATTCTTGCCCTCGCATCACCATGCCCTGAGCCGAAACAAAGGGTGCGCCCGCCAAAACAGCCGCTGATTTTTTTGCTGCAGCGATCAACTCTGGCGCTTGGCTGACCGTGCGTTCAGCATCGGCCCCTGGGGCATAGATTTCAATGTGAGGCAATACCGACAACATGCGGTCACGCACGTCTTTTTGAAACCCGTTCATGACCGACAACACGACGATCAAGGCAGCCACACCCAAGGCGATGCCAGCCATTGAAGTCGCTGCGACAAACGAGACAAAGCGATCGCGTCGGCCTTTACGACCCCGCAAGCTGCTGAGCCCCGCATAGCGGGCGCCAATCCATAATTCATAAGGTATTTTGAACACAGCGGCATTATTACATCAAACCTGTGACAGATCGCTCTGGATTCGTTGGATCGCTAAACGTTCACTCGACATGCTCTACCATCCAAGCATCCACGGATTGCTCCACAAACCGCTCGGCATCCCACTACAATCCATTTATGCATCTTTTGATTCCTGGGGCACTGCCCCTCTCTAACGTCGCCAAAGATCTGCTTCCACAGGTTGAGCAGCACTGCCCAGCGTTGGTCGAGCGTCTAAAAACGCTGGTCGCAACCGTGCAAGAGCTTGCCCCCGAGCACACCGGTTGCACGCCCTTTGAGGCGATCAGGCTGCATCAACTGGGCTATATCCCGCCCGCGGGCGCGAACCTGGGCACAGGCCTCGCGGCGCTGCACGCCGGGGTCAAGAACCCCTCCGAAACAGTATGGCTGGCTGAGTTAAGCGCGATTTCGGTCGGGCGCGAGGGCGCAACCATTGCCCACCCGGCTTCGTTTGAAGTCACCACTGACGAGGCTGATGCCCTATTTGACGCGGTATCGGGGCTGTGGGCCGACCAGGCGATTTCAGCGTTACCGCTGAATAATAGGCAGTGGCGGATCTGGCTTGACCCAAGCGCCAGTACAAGATCGCTGACGCCCGCAGCGACGGCTGAAATGAGGCTGACAGACTGGTGGCCCCAAGAAGATAGCCTGCGCGAGTGGCGCCGTCTATTGAACGAGATTCAAATGGTGTGGCACGAGCACCCCGTCAATATCGCCCGAGCAGAACGCGGAGAGGTGCCGATCAACAGTTTGTGGCTGTTTGGTGGAGCGAAAGGCTGGTCGCCGACACAAGTGGAGCTACAACCAGTCTACGAAGGTCTGCACACCCCATACCTGCAAGGCGACTGGGCCGCGTGGATTGCCGCGCTACCCGCTTTGTCTGAATACCTCAGCACACTCGAGCGCGGCACTAGCCTGACCCTGACAGGTCAACAACGTGCGGTCGTCTTAACGCCCGTACGCAAACGTTGGTGGCACTTCGTACTCGCACCCCGCCCACAACCCTGGAACACCTGGTGGAATCTCCCAAACTAACCGTCCGACGCGTCGATCTGACGACCACCCAGCGGCTTGAGGCTTCTGGGGTGCATCCGTTGCTAGCCAGACTCTGGGCAGCGCGCGGCATTACCCAAACCAAAGACGTGCAACTTGAGTGGCCGGCCATGTTGGCCCCAACTACCCTCACCCACGCCGAGCATGCGGCCAAACTGTTAGCCGATGCGATCGCAGCCAATAAAAAGATGTTGATTGTGGCGGATTACGACTGCGATGGCGCCACCGCTTGCGCCGTGGGCCTGCGAGCCTTGCGCGCCATGGGTGCTGACGTCGATTATTTAGTACCCAATCGCTTTGAAACAGGATATGGCCTGTCGCCTGCAGTGGTCGACTTAGCCCTTGTACATCATGCCGGCAAACCCGACCTGTTAATTACCGTTGACAACGGCATTGCCAGCGTTGAGGGCGTAGCCGAGGCCAACGCGCAAGGCATTGGGGTCATCGTGACCGACCATCACCTGCCGGGCCAGACCTTGCCTGACGCGCTTGCCATCGTCAACCCCAACCAAGTCGGCTGTGGGTTTCCGTCAAAAAATCTTGCGGGTGTTGGGGTCATTTTTTATCTGATGCTAGCCCTGCGCGCTGAACTTCGCACGCGCGGTGTGTACCCCGAAAACGGTGGGCCACGCTTAGACGCCTTGGCCGATCTGGTCGCACTGGGCACTGTGGCTGATGTGGTCAAACTTGATCCAAATAATCGCTTACTCGTCACGCGCGGCCTAGATCGTATGCGCCGCGGATTGATGCAGCCTGGCATCCGGGCGTTGTTTGCCGTTTCAGCGCGCAACCCACAAGCAGCCAGCGGTTTTGACTTAGGCTTTGCCTTAGGCCCACGCATCAATGCAGCAGGTCGCTTAGCCGATATGGGCTTAGGGATTCGTTGCCTGACCACCGATGACGACACCCAAGCGCTCGAACTGGCGCGCGAACTCGACACCATCAACCGCGAGCGCCGTCAGATCGAAGGCGTCATGAAAGAGCAGGCCCTAGCCGCCACCGAGCAAATCCAAGCCGGCAAAATCGGGGCCTCTGTGTGTGTCTTTCACCCTGACTGGCATCAGGGCGTGGTCGGGTTGGTGGCCTCGCGGCTCAAAGAAAAATTCTTTCGTCCGACACTTGCCTTTGCCCCCGCCGGTGACGACGAGTTGCGAGGCTCAGGCCGCTCGATCCCCGATGTGCATCTGCGAGACGTGCTGGATTTGGTCTCAAAGCGCCACCCAGGCCTGATCCGCAAATTTGGTGGCCACGCGATGGCTGCGGGCTTGACGCTTGGACGTGACGATTTTGAACAGTTTTCACCCGCCTTTGAGCAAGCCGTGATTGAACTGACCGGGCGAAAAAGCTTTGAGCCCTTGATTGAAACCGATGGTTCGCTAGAGCAAGGCTTTGCCAACGCACAAGTTGCTGTGATGCTTGAACAAGAGGTCTGGGGCGCCGGCTTTGCTGCACCATTATTTTTAGACGACTTTATGGTTCGTAGCCAGAAATTGGTTGGCGAAAAACACCTAAAGCTCTTGCTTGAACGCGGCCACCAGCGCTTTGATGCCATTTGGTTTAATCGTGTCGATAGCCTGCCCGAGTTCGTGAAAGTGGCTTACAGGCTTGATCAAAACGTCTGGAACGGCCGAATCACAGTGCAATTGGTGGTTGAGTACGCTGAGGCTGCCTAGGACGCCTGCCGTTCTCCGTTAAACTACTGGGTTAAATCCTTAGATCGTGGAATGTAAAGCAGATGGAAGCAGAACGTCAGAATCAAATCTCGTCGCGGTTAACCGATTACGCGGCGCGCGAACGTGCGCTTCGGGGGTATCTTTGACTACGATGTCAAAGCTGAACGTCTGCACGTTGTTAACGCCGAACTAGAAGACCCAAACGTCTGGAACGACCCCAAACGCGCCCAAGAACTAGGCCGCGAAAAAAAGAATATTGAAGGTGTTGTCGGCACCCTAAGCAGTTTGGCACAAGCCATTACCGATTCGCTTGAATTATTTGAACTCGCAGCCAGTGACAGCGACGACGACACGCTTGAATCGATTGAAGCCGATGCGGCCCAGTTTCAGGCCACCCTTGAGGGCATGGAGTTTCGCCGGATGTTCTCAAACCCGGCCGACCCGCTCAATTGCTTTTTAGATATTCAAGCGGGCGCGGGCGGCACCGAAGCGCAAGACTGGGCCTCGATGCTCTTGCGTCAATATTTACGCTACGCCGAACGCAAGGGTTTTAAAGCCGAGCTGCTTGAAGAATCCGAAGGCGAAGTCGCCGGTATCAAATCAGCGACCATCAAAATTGAGGGCGAATACGCCTTTGGCTTTTTACGCACTGAAAGCGGCGTGCATCGTCTGGTACGCAAAAGCCCGTTTGATTCGTCGGGTGGTCGCCACACCTCGTTTGCCAGTGTGTTTGTCTACCCTGAGGTCGATGACTCGATCGAAATCGATATCAACCCGGCCGACTTACGCGTTGACACCTATCGCGCCAGCGGTGCAGGTGGTCAGCACATTAACAAAACCGATTCGGCTGTTCGTATTACGCACATCCCCACCAACATCGTGGTGCAGTGCCAAAACGATCGCTCTCAGCATCGCAACCGCGCTGAGGCCATGCAAATGTTGAAGTCGCGCTTGTTTGAACTCGAAATGCGTAACCGGATGGCCGAGCAGCAAAAGATGGAAGACGCAAAAACCGATGTGGGTTGGGGCCATCAGATTCGCTCGTATGTGCTCGATCAAAGCCGCATCAAAGACTTGCGCACCAACGTTGAAATTTCAAACACGCAAAAAGTGTTAGACGGTGATCTTGATCCGTTTATCCAGGCAAGCTTAAAACAAGGGGTTTAACAGATGACGCAACTCACCATTCTGACTGGCACCACACGTGGCTTGGGTGCCGTGATGGCAACCCAATTGGCACATAGCGGCGAACACTTGGTGACGCTGTCGCGCGTGCCCTCTGAAGCACTGGCCGCTACCGCCAAAGCACATGGCACAACCCTGACTCAAATCAACGTTGATCTTGGCGATACCAGAGCTCTTGAGCAGGCCGCTGCACAGCTCAAGCCCTTGCTGGCCAAGCACACCAGCGTGCGTTTTATTCATAACGCGGGCGTGGTCACACCGATCGCTCAATCGCAAGACCTGACCGACATCGCAGTGATCAATCAGGCGTTTCAAGTCAACATCACCTCGGCCATTTATCTGACGGCCTTTGTGCTGGCTGGTGCGACACAAGCCACCGATCTACGCGTGATGTTGATCTCGTCAGGTGCAGGTCGCAATGCCAGCTCAGGCTGGGGCGTGTACTGCGCCACAAAGGCTGCGATGGATCGCTATGCCGAAGTTGCACAGCTAGATCAAGGTAAGCGTGCGCGCATTGTGTCGATGGCACCTGGCATGATCGACACGCCTATGCAAGAAAAAATTCGCGCAACCTCAAAAAATGACCTGCCCAGTTTGGATCGCTTTTTAGATGCGCACTCGCAGCAAAAGTTAGCGACGCCTGAAGGGACTGCCACGCGCTTGCTGAAAGTACTTGCTAGCGACGCCTTTGGTGCAAAAACGATTGACGATGTGCGCGAGCACAACGTTTAAATCTGATTACCAACAAAGCAAATGAGCTGCGGTTTAAGCACCTCATAAGCAACACGAATTTTTTATTGCAGACTGAAACCATCATGACCGAAACCACCGCCGCCGTGCCAGACGAAAACCACCTGATCGCAGAGCGACGGGCCAAGCTTGCCGCGCTGCGTACGCAGGGGGTGGCTTTTCCGAATGATTTCGTGCCGGCTGATCGGGCGCAGGCCTTACACGCGCAATACGGCGAGCAAGAGCAAGCTGCTCTTTCTGAGGCTAAGCACCCTGCCTCAGTGGCTGGGCGCATGATGCTTAAGCGTGTGATGGGCAAAGCAAGTTTTGCGACCTTGCAAGACAGCACCGGCCGCATTCAGATTTATCTGGATCGCAACAACTTAGGCGAAGAGGTCTACGAATCGTTTAAACACTGGGATACCGGCGACATTCTGGCCGTCACGGGTTACATGTTTAAAACCAATAAGGGCGAGCTTTCGATTCATGCAGAAAGCGCTCGCATTTTGGCTAAATCGCTGCGCCCGTTACCTGATAAGTTTCACGGCATTGCCGACCAAGAGTTGCGTTACCGTCAGCGCTACGTTGATCTCATCATGACCGAGCAAACGCGCCAGACCTTTGCTGCCCGCAGCAAAGCGATTAGCGCCGTTCGCCAAGTCATGGTTGACGCGGGGTTTCTAGAGGTTGAAACCCCAATGTTGCACACCATACCCGGTGGTGCAGCGGCTAAGCCTTTTATCACCCATCACAACGCGCTCGACATGGAAATGTTTTTGCGCATTGCACCTGAGCTGTATTTAAAGCGCCTGGTAGTGGGCGGCTTTGAGCGCGTGTTCGAGATCAATCGCAATTTTCGCAACGAAGGTGTCAGCCCACGCCACAATCCCGAATTCACCATGATGGAGTTTTACGCGGCTTACACCGACTATCAATGGTTGATGGATTTTACTGAGCAAATTATTCGTGCGGCAGCGATCAGTGCGTGTGGCACCGCCACCCTCACCTATCAAGGCCGCGAACTTGATCTATCGAAACCCTTTCATCGTTTAACGATTGTGCAGGCCATCTTAGCGCACGTGCCACAATTTAATGAAGCCCAGTTAGCGGATATTGAGTTTGTACGCGTCGAACTTAAAAAGCGCAGCGTCGACGTTAACGCGCCCAACCTAGCCCGTGCGGGCCTCGGCGCCTTGCAACTCGCGCTGTTTGAAGAGACTGCCGAATCGCAGTTATGGCACCCCACCTACATCATCGACTACCCCATCGAGGTCTCGCCCCTCGCGCGTGAATCCGATACCCGCCCCGGCATCACTGAACGCTATGAGTTATTCATTACCGGTCGCGAAATCGCCAACGGCTTTTCTGAGCTGAACGACCCCGAAGATCAAGCCGCGCGTTTTCATGCGCAGGTTGTGGCCAAAGACGCCGGTGACGAAGAGGCAATGTTTTACGACGCTGATTACATTCGGGCGCTTGAATACGGCATGCCCCCTGCAGGGGGTTGTGGCATCGGCATTGATCGCCTTGTCATGTTATTGACCGACAGCCCAAGCATTCGCGATGTGATCCTGTTTCCACATCTGCGCAAAGAAGACTAAGTGAACGCGCCTGCTGCAGTCGCAACAGCCAGCAGATCCAAGCGCACAGAGGCGCTATTACAAGGGCCTCTGTTATCAACAATCTTAAAACTCGCAACGCCTAATGTTTTGGGGCTATTTGCCTCAACAGGCATCATCGCCTACGACGGCTACATCATTGGTTTGCTCGGTACGCAAGCGTTAGCTGGGGCGGCCTTGGTGTTTCCGCTTGCCATGCTGATGCAACAAATGTCGAATGGCGCGCTAGGTGGTTCAATTAATTCAGTCGTCGCGCGCGCGCTCGGCTCTGGCGATCGCGCCTTGGCAGAACGCCTCGCACAACACGCGATTGCCACAGCGCTCATCATGGCCGCCATTTTCTCGTTGATCGTGCTGGGCTTTGGTGAGTCGATCTACGCCTCGCTCGGCGGCAGCGGTGAAAACCTGCAAGTCGCCCTCACCTACTCAACGGTATTGTTTGCGGGTGGCTTCACAGTTTGGTTGACCAACACGCTCTCGGCGATCGTGCGCGGCTCGGGCAACATGGCGATCCCCTCGTACATGCTGATTGGTACTGCGGTCTTACATGCTGGCTTATGCCCATTGTTAGTCTTTGGCTGGGGCGCGTTTAGCGGTCTAGGCATTGCCGGTGCAGCTGCAAGTACGGTCGCCGTCAATGTGTTGGCGACCAGTGTCATGCTGGCCTATTTGCTCAGACCGCAAGCCGCCGTCAGGCTGCGATTTAACGGCGCTTGGTCAGCAAGCTTATTTCGTACGATTTTACGTATCGGTCTGCCGGGTACGTTGAGCCCTCTGCTCAGCAACAGCTCAATCCTGATCGCGACCGCCTATGTTGGCACCTATGGCATCAGTGCGCTCGCAGGTTTTGGGGTGGCAGCAAGGCTCGAATTTATCCTGATCCCCATCGTATTTGGCATTGGCACCGTATTGACGACCATGGCGGCTACCAATATCGGCGCAGGCAATCCTAATCGCGCCATTCGCGCGACTTGGACGGGTGCTGCCTTGGTCGCAGTCATCACCGGTACGATCGGCATCACCGTTGGGGTGTTTCCGCTTTTATGGATGCAATGGTTTACTGCCGATCCAGCAATCATCGCCTTTGGTAGTGCGTACCTCAACATCGTCGGGCCTTGTTACGGCTTTTTTGGCGTGGGTTTAGTATTATTTTTTGCCTCGCAAGGCTCAGGCAAATTAGGCTGGGTACTAATCGGCAGCACGACACGGGTAGTGTTTGTCGCCTTGGCGGGTTGGGTGGCGGTGCACTGGCTGAAAACCGAACCCCCTGCGATGTTCGTGATCGTGGCGATTGGCTTTGTGCTCTACGCGGCCATCAACGCTCTATCGCTGTACATTGGTCGTTGGGGCTTTAAAAGAAATCACGATTAATATCGATAACCTAGCTTCGCGCGAGCTCGATGAACATGGTCAAAGCGAAGATAAAATTCTGTAACGATCTTAATAATTTTCATAAAAGTATAATTAAAAAAATTATTTAAGGCGCCGACTAACAGTTGGTTCAACAGCGTAACAAACGAACAGATCTTTGGTAGATGAAATACAGAGAGGCCTCAGATTTTTACAACACAGATTATGAAAACTCACGCGCTTGGCCATGAAAGTAGACGCTTTGCGTTTCTCCATAACGCTCCCTCCATAGCGGCCTCACTAAGCGGGAGTGCTTTAAATCCTCTTACACTCTCTCCAATTGGTCGAACAGGATAAGCACTGCCATACAACAAACGTTCTGGCATAAATTGATTTGCCGCGTTGATGTATTCATCCGCGCCAGGTGCCCGCATATTCAAATAGCAATCAGGAAGTAAATATACATTAGGGCATTCAAAGGCCACTGCACAAATTAACGTCGTCCATGGCCAGGAAGCATGCGCAACGACTACAGGAGTTTGTGGATATCTTTTTGCAATCACTCTGATATGTTCTGGGTGTGAATAGCGCATATCCGGGCCAAGCAACATACTGGAGGTCAAGATGATGGGCAGTTCTTCATTCGCGATCGCGTCGTAGAGTGGCCATAAGGATGCATCGTCTTCGTGTAGATTGAAAAATCCATTATCAAACGCAACCCCCCTTAGTCCTAACGCTCTGACACGGCGCACCTCCTTAATCGCTGCGTTAGGATTCCCGCCGTTGATACCAGCAAATCCTACAAATCTATTATTACTAGTTGAGCAGAACTCAGCGATTTCAATATTGTCGGAAACGCCGTACTCTGGGCCCGTGTCTCTGCCAACAATGACTGCGTGCGTCACTCCGGCATCATCCATTTCCTCAATCATCAAATCTACGGAACGTAGAATTGCTGATTTTGACTCACCCCTATTCCTGTGAATGAGTGGCAACGTTTCCTGTTCAATCAGCAGGCGTTGCGCAGTGTGTGACTTGAATATGACCTGATTCGCAAAAGATGGAAGTGGGGGACGCACTCTAAAATCTATCAACATACAGACTGCTCCATATCAGAAAACTTCGGATCCCATTACCGTTGTGCGATACATTAAACGTAACTGGTCAGGGCCATAGTCAGCTATCGCTAAATGTTGTGTGGAACAGTTATCCCACATAATGATGTCGCCGACCACCCATTTATGCCGATATTTGAATGCATCAGACGTGCAGTGTGAAAAGAGTTCTTGCAGTAAGTTGTTTCCCTCTGTTGGGTCCATATCCACAATGCGGGTCGTAAAGCCTTCATTCACGTAGATAGACTTCCTTCCAGTAATAGGATGTGTCCTAACGACAGGGTGGATAACCTCGGGCACTTTTTTAAGCTGATCTTCTGTCAAAGGTTGTCGTTGGCTGTTTGCTGCCAAACGCATTCTTTCGTGCCTATCTGCATAAGAATGCACCGATTTAAGGTTCTTTATACGCTGTTTAGTCTCTGCATCGAGCGCGTCATAAGCAGATGCGGTATTGATAAAGCAGGTATCCCCATAAGACTTTTCTCCTTTCCTTTCAGGGATGACCTTTGCATTAAGAATCGAGCAGCGACTTGGGCTTTTCATATACGACAAATCAGTGTGCCAATATTGACCTGCGTCACTAATACCAACATTTACTTTATTTTCTTGAATATTGGAAATGCGCAAGATCTCTGGATTTTCAGGAAGCAAGTACTGTTTTAGAACATGAATTTCCAATTCACCAAAGTATTTGCTGAAATTGATATGTTGCTCTTCAGAAATATGTTGGTTTCTAAAAAGTAGTACTGCGCGATTATTGAATTCCTGTTCAATCATTTGCATGTCATCTTTGCTGATTGGTCCAGCGAGATTGATACCAATTACCTCAGATCCAATATTCTCTGAAAGATTTCTGAATTGCATGTTCATTATGATCTCCGTGATAAAAATATTTTTTTTTATTACTTTAATTTTTATTGCTTTAAATTCATTCCTCTGATTAGCTTGCTAAATCGATCATCATCAAATTTGACAAGTTTTGTAAATTTTTCTGGACCGTAAGAAAACACAACTAAGCCAGCATCTTCAAATTTTTTAATGACAACCGAATCTTTTAGTACTGCTGAAATGTCTGAATCAAGCTTATTAGTTACGTTCGTTGGTACGCCTTTAGGTACCACCACCCCAACCCACGCTCCACTGGTGAATCCGGGATAAGTCTCTCCAATCGTCGGAGTATCAGGGAACTGAGATAGCCTTTTTTCAGATGTCACCGCAATGGGTTTAATCCGACCCGCTTTCACGAGAGGTGCGATAACACTAGGTGGCTCGCATGCAAACTGCACATTTCCTGCCGCCAGATCTGTGAGGGCTGCAGCGGATCCCTTATAGGGAACATGCAGCAAGTTCAACTGATGCTCTGCCTTGAGCATTTCCATCGTCAGATGTGAAATTGTGCCGACTCCGGGAGAGCCGTAAGAAACTTTATCTGGATTTTTCTTGATGTACTCCACAAGCGACTTAATATTCGCAACAGGCAGGCTAGGTGTCACGGCACAAACGTACGGAACCCAAATAGATAGATTAATAAACTCAAAATCCTTAAGGGGCTGGTAGCTCAGGTTGTCGTAAATATATGGGGCGATCACCATTGCTGCATTGGCAGTAAAAAGAATCGTTTGTCCGTCTTTTTTTGCTCTCGCAGCAACTGATGCGGCAAGGGTACTGCCAGCACCCGGGATATTCTCAACAATGACAGTGCTTTTCCATTTATCTGCAAGACGCTCCGCAATAGTTCGGGCGATCATGTCAGTTGTCTGCCCGGCAGGATATCCAACAAGCATCTTAACGATTCCATCCGGGTACGCTGGAGCTTGAGCGTAGACGCAAGATCCCATTAAAAATGCTGAAATGATTGCAAATATTATCTTCATCTCTTTTCTCCAGTACCATTATTTTTATACTTTGGTGAGTTAAAAAATTGTTATCAATCGATATGAGTTTTCACTACCTACGCTCAGCAATATTTTTTAATATTGTGAGTAATTCCCTCGCTTAAAAATCTAGTGAAACTGTGCACGTTACTCCTGGCACAATGATGCCTCCTCGATCTCCTGATTGGACCGACCCCCATCTCGGTACAAAATACTCAGGAAGTGCGCGACCATTTTCTGGAGAGACCCAAAGCCTTAACAGATGTCTCTGGCGTTCAGGTTCAGGCCAATTTTCAAAATCATTACGCGAATGCAGTATTTGGTGGTTATGTAGAATTTGTATATCGCCTGGTTCGAAATTCATTGGCAAGACCAAATCAGAATCCTGAATGATTTCATCCATCACGTCCATAACCTCGATCTGCTCAGGTTTCAATCTAGGCGCATCTGGAAAGTTGATCTGAGCCGACTCTATATATTGACGAATGAACACGCATGTCAACTGTTCAGCATGCCATGTAAAAATTGGCATGTTGAACCAGCCGAATTGTCCCGCAGGCACCTCTCCCCTTCTATCTGTTGGGTATGGTTCAAATAAAAAAGGGACCAGATCTGGCCTGCGTCGCGCTATTTCCTGAAACAGGCTCATGGAACTTGCAATGTAAGATTCGCCTCCAGCTTTTGATTTCTGCAGACAAAGCAATGCGACGAAATCTGAAGAGTCGGTATGAAAATCAAGGCGTTTATTTGTTTGATATAAACGAACATTTTTATCGTTAACATCAACGCCTTGATCTTTAACATGACCTAACAGATGGCCTTTACCGTTGTTACTCCTGATGCTACCGAGATGTACTCCAAGTCCGAGATAGATCACGGATGCAAGCAAGTGCCCCATGTCATGAACTGGCAAGCCTCTTAACAATACAAAGCCTCTTCCCTGCAATAAATCAGCCAGTATTTTATTGATGATTTCTGTGCACATATTTAGAGGAAACAACTCTTTGGATATGCTTTCCAGAGGTAGACCCAAAGATAAAAAAAGCTTGCCCGCCATGATTAATTCATCAATCTGACTTTGGGACCAGTCAAATGACCAGGACGTATCCGCCAGCATTTGAGTTTGATTCCACGCGGCAGGCCCACCAATCTTTTTTAAGATCGCATCTACAGTACGCTCTGTCATCTGCACCTCTTGCATCGTTGATCCTAGATAGACGGGTGCCTACAGCACCTTTGTTCTTGATCCGTTTTGAGAAGATGGTTCACTACACAGAACTGCTCTTCTTCTTGTCCATAGAAAGCTACACCTGTAATCTGAAAGCCATATGTACCGTGATCAAGTCAATTCATATCATTCGCGGTAATTTCCGCAACTTTTGTAAATGTCTCAATTTCTAACTTCGCAGCGAAGCATGTCGTTTTATATTTGTATAAAGTTAAACATAAATATATAGTTAGTACTATTCATATATTTCTAATTATTAATAGATGATATCTAATAATGCTAAACGTAACTTTTAAACAGCTTCGTGCATTTGTCGTCCTTGCAAATGAACTTAATTTCAGTAAGGCCGCACAAAGACTTCACGTCACAGCACCCACTTTGACGGCTGCAATTAAGAGCCTTGAAGAAACACTACAACTTAAACTGTTTGATAGAACAACTCGGGCGGTAACACTCACGGATCAAAGTGTCCGGTTCCTGTCTATAGCGAGACGACTGATTGAAGATCTTGAACGTGGGATCGCGGATCTAGATGATCAGGTTACTCTTCAGTCGGGATCCGTCGCTGTTGCTGGGGCAAGTTCGTTTTTATCGTACGTACTAAGTCCTACAATTAAACAATTATCAGCTACGCACCCAGGCATCAGGGTCAAGATGGTTGAGGCAGGGACAACGACAGTCATCGATGATGTGCTCAATGGAGACGCCGACTTTGGCATCACAACACTTCACGGGAAACATCCTAAATTAGAAACTACACATATTCTTTCTGACCGGGTAAGCGTAGTCTGTCCCCGCGATCACCCGCTTGCTCTTGCCAATAAGCCGATTGCTATGAAAGAGTTAGACAAACATGTGTTTATTGGACTCACCAAAAATAACGGTCACAGGCAGGTCATTGAGCGTGATCAGCGATTACCTGAGACTTGTCGCAATCCTGCATATGAAGTTTCCGTCGTGCACCTCATCAAGCCTCTGATAAAAGCGAGAATCGGAATTGCGCTATTACCCGAGATGGCTTCCAGTGCAATTTCAGATCAGGAAATAGTCAGTTTTCCATTGAAAACCAGTATCTGGCGACATATGCATATCGTAACGTGCAGAGGACGAAGCCTTACTCCGGCTGCAGAGCATTTAAAAGCAATGATTTTGATTCAGCTACAAAAACTGAAGGAGAACAAAATGATATCGATCTCGAAGCTAGTACGGTGAAGGTGTGAGTCGATCAACATTTGGTTTAAGCTGTGCGACGTTGGGTATCGGTCGACATAAGACTATCTCCTGATTGGAGTCTGTAAATAATTCTGTGTAAATTTTGTTGAACTAATAACCGGTGACCATTTAACCACTCACAAAATTAAATCGCCTGCAGTCGGCTACTTACGCAAAGTGGGCTGCTAACCTTTTTTTATCATCTTGAGATCATATTTCCCACAAAACCTCATGCCCAACGAAGTAGACAGTCAACTCTTACGAGATATTATTTTTCAAGGCCGCAGACTCGTGGGGGTCGTGTGCGTTGGTGCGGCCGCAGCCGCTGCAGCGACTGAGATGATCAAAGACGGTGTTAACAGTGACATCTTCGTCTACTTCGGTTCAGCCCTTGAAAATAGAACCCTTTCTCACGAGTCAGCCTTTGAGGCGTTGACCGGCGCTCATACGGCGATCGTAATGGCTGCAATTGGCGATTGTGATGTCGACGAACTTACGCTCATCGGACGGGCAGCACAAAGTATTAAGCTTTTGACTATCGGCATATTCACCACTGACAGACGTTTAGGAGATGACCATAATTTAGTGAGCCGATTTTCTGATGTTTTTGATACAGTGATTCTTGAATCAGTAGACGACTTGCCCCCTTCGAACGCAACTTCAGTTGAATTTTTAAATGCAGCCTGCGCTGGATTGGCCGAAATTCAATGTGGTCGATACCTTATCAAGGCAAGTGTGCGGGATCTCGATCATATGTTTTCAAAAAAAGGAAAAGGATTTATAGGGTTTGGAATGGCAGCGAGTGTAGGGCGCGGACCTAGTGCACTTAATAGAGCCTTGGCTCATCCGAGGCTCAATGGGCTTGACCTCAGCCGGGCGAAAGGAGCGCTATTCATTTTCAAAATCAATACTTCAGTAACCGATGCGTCAAACCGTATGACGGAGGTTCGTGCATTAATGAAAGTAGTATTTGAGCTGCATCCAACAAACGGGCCGAGTCTTTTTTCAAATGAAGTGGATCTCTTGTTTACCGCCGTTGAAAGTGACACATTCAGCAACGATGAGTGCAGCGTTACGCTCATCGTTACTGGATTCACATGAGTCAGGAATCGCAATATGAGGATGGTTGTCGATTAACATGCGTCAGCGGTCGAGGCTGTAAGACAAATTGAGCCTAAACTATGACGCAAGAATCGAACTCGGTTCACCCCTATGGTTAACTAGACCAAAGGGCTTTTTACATGCGTCGCAGGTCAATTTATATTACGATTTTGAACCGGACATTTTCGACCGACTATTTAGCATGACTGGTGCCTAATCCATCAAGAAGGTAAAAGCCTTGAGTAAAAATCGTGGAGTTCCCTTCACTCTTAAGGTTTCACGCGCTGTGCAAGCGTATTGCTATTAAACCAAGAACCTACAGAACTAAATACATGAAAGTCTTTGAATATGCCGTTCTTCTAAAAAAAGAACCAAGCGGTGGCTATGTTGTCACGTGCCGAGATTTGCCGCAGTTGATCACTCAGGGCGAGTCGATTGAAGACGCATTATTACAAGCAAGCGACGCGATGGACGAAGTATTCGCGGCTTACCTGATTAACAACTTGAAGCGCCCGGAGGCCAGCCCCAAACAGCCCGGTGAGTATATGGTTGCGCCACCCCAACATACTGCATCCGCAATCGCGATCAAAGAGATCGGCAGCTTTCACCTTGGCGGACGACAAGTCGCCCTAGCAGGATTGCCGGCACGAGAGATGGCATTTAGCACCAAAGGCTTGCCACTGATCGTCGATCCCAACGGCGAGGTCGAGGTTGAACAAATGTATGTTCAATTCGTCAAACTTGCACAACCAAAATCTAAGCTGCCTCTCTTGCTTTGGCATGGTGGTGGCCTGACTGGTGTTACCTACGAAACAAAACCCGATGGTGCACCCGGTTGGCAGATGTATTTTTTACGTGCAGGTTGGGATACCTACGTGAGCGACGCCGTTGAGCGTGGCCGTGCCTCATGGGCACGTTACCCAGAAATTTTTAAAACTGAACCAATATTTCGAACCAAAAAAGAGGCTTGGGAGCTTTTTCGAATTGGCCCCACTTATCACCCTAACTCTGCTCAGCGACCCGCCTACCCTCAAACTGAATTTCCGACTGAAGCCTTTGACCAACTCGCCAAACAAGCGGTGCCGCGCTGGCTCACGAACGATGCCGCCACACAAAAAGCCTACGATGCCTATGTGCAAAAGATGGGCCCTTGTGTGATCGTGGTGCACAGTCAAAGCGGTTACTTTGGCCTTCAAGCCGCCTTGAACAATCCAGATAAGGTCAAAGCTTTGGTGCTAGTTGAGCCCCATGGCTCACCTGATCCCGCACTCACCGACCTCAGCGCGTTTAAACACATTCCAACACTTTGGGTTTGGGGCGATTACATTAACGCTGTGCCGTTTTGGTCAAAAATCTATCAGCAGCAAGAACACTTTCGCGCGCAGCTGTTAAAGCATGGTGCGCGCGCTGATCTATTGAACTTGCCCGCACTAGGGATTCAGGGCAACAGCCATATGCCGATGATGGATCGCAACTCAGACGCAGTCGCAGCGCTGATTCAAAAATGGCTTATTGAGCACGCTGGTCAGTGAATAAACAGGTGAATACATATCAGAGCGCTAAAGACTAACGCACGACACCACGAATAGCCCCACGCACAACAACAGCATTCTCGGGCTTAAAACGCCTTCAACCACCCCAACCCAACTTCAACTTCGCCGCGTGGGCGATACTCGCAACCGATCCAACCTGTGTAGCCCAGTTCATCAACGCGTTTTAACACGTTGGGGTAGTTCACTTCGCCTTCGTCAGGCTCATTGCGCGTGGGTACTGCTGCGATCTGGATGTGACCAATGTGTGGCATGTACTGAGCCAACTTGGTTAGGATGTCACCCTCAGCACAACCCACGTGATACACGTCAAACATCAGCTTGATATTGCTGCGCGCACAGGCTTCGCGGATTGAATTTGAATCGGCTTGCTTTGAATAGAAGTAACCGGGCTTGTCGCGTTGATTGATCGCTTCAAGCAGCAGCGTGACGCCGTGTGGTGCGGCTTGATCAGCGGCCCACTGCAGATTACGGATCAAGGTTTCGCGTGCTTGTGCTTCAGTGCCTGGTTTCAAAATACCAGGCATCACATGGATAGCCGGCGCACCGCTGCCAATACACCACTGCAGCGATTGATTGAATGCCTGTTGAAAATCAGCCTCGCGGCCCGGCAAAGCTGCTAGGCCCGATTCACCGATACTGGCGTCACCAACGGGTGTATTCACAGCTAACAAGGTCAGCTTCAACCGAGCAACGGCGGCCTTGACATCTTGCGCGGGGGTGTCATACGGCCATTGCAACTCAATCGCTTTGAA
>CAMDEF010000030.1 GCA_945895265.1 Bordetella parapertussis
AAAAGGTCCAAGCACTGACGATGAGCCTTTCTGATTCACACCCATCGCTGAAATGAAAACGGTGCCAGTAAAAACTGGCACCACTTCAGACAACTGAACCATCGAGAAACTTGATCAGCAGTCCATCAAACTAACTGACCACACTCACAATAGAAGAACGAAAAAGTGAAAGGCGAAAAAAGTGGAGAGTTTAGTACGCCAAGCGCAGAAGAGTGCGTAATGTGGCGGGAGCGTGTTAAGGGGAGTGACGGTAAGGAGGTATGGGTCGTCGAGTCGTTAGCTGATGGTGAATGCGGTGCTGTGAGGTTGGATGTTTTTTCTGCGGAAGTAATAAATAACTATAGCTATTGGAGTTACACCGCTAGAAAAGTAATTACAAATCCTAAAGCAAAGACGGCTATGGGATTGGAATGCTCTAGGTTCGACCAAGATGAGTATTTATATTCATGGAAGTCTCGAGAAACGGCGATGGAATGTACTACCCATAATCCGCAGGTCCCCTGTTCGAATCAGGGATGCGCCACCAGTAAAACCAACGACTTAGCCTAACTCAGGCTCTACCCCGTGCTCCGAGGCCTTTTTTGTTTGCGGGTCTTGATATTGACATCCTCCCCGCTCTGAACGGCGAGGTTTTACGCGCAAATCCGATAAAAGTAAAAAATAAGTTATTGAACAGGGCTGATCTTTTTGGCTGGAATAGACCACTTATTTTGTAATTCAATCAAGGGCACATTGGCGTAATTAAAAAAATCAATCCCCATCACTAAATCTATTGCACATCCCTTGCCTCGACGAAGAGCATCCGCAATGCGCTCTGGCCCATCTTGCGTTTCCAGTTCATGACCCAGATGCGGCGCGCTACCGACAACGGTCTTGAGAAGACCCCCTTGAAAAATACTAAGGACACCTAAAAAAGCCATTACTGCACCAGGTGAGTCTGTCGTCATGGCGCTAAAGGCTGCAACCTCCATCTCGCCAATACCATCAGAATCATAATCAGCGAGCACATGAATCCAATCATGGTGAGCAACCGCGTGATTCACGCTGCCTACTACGCCTGGAAATGTAAATCCTTTTCTTTTATAGAAATCCCAAAAGCCGCGCCCTAAGCTTTTATCAGGGCAATACTGAAGAGCCTCATAGCGTGCTTCAAGCTCTGGGGACGCCTCGATCGTGAGCATGATAGCCCTTAATCCGTAATTATTTTCCAACTCTGGGAATGTTGAATCTTCTAGATCTTTATCGTGATAGTAATTGGTTCGATAAAAATCCTGTTGTGCCAGTGCAATCGATTTGTTTGCAAGGTCTCGCAACAGAGCGATGCCATCATTAAGTATCCCTAATTTACTGGCCCAAAAAGTGACTGCGTCCGATGTCTCTTTGGGGATTTCAGCGCAAAGCATTTCCACAGCTAGCATAAGATCAATCACTTCATTGCGTTTTTCTTGCTCTGGCATGCGTCGAGCAAACTCATCAATACTGATTGCGGGGAGAGCATGAAAGTCACAGTCATATTGCATTAATTGTTTAAAAATAATGCTCAGAAATTGCGGCTGCAATTCATTGACCCATCCATTTACTCGACATGCGGCGACGACTGCTGCGGCCATTAAGGGCGCGTCTGCAATATGAGTGTGCTTAAAAAACATATCAATAGCTCCTAAACTTTACTCAAATCGGCTGGACCAACTGTAGTACCCAACTCATAGTTTACGTTTTATCGGATTTGCGAGAAGGCTACGCCGCTCTAGAATTCACGATTGGTAAAGTACAAAATCCCTGTGTCGATCAAAACAGACGATGACGATGCACATCACCAGAGCCACAATTACGACATCGGCTCATACCCAGCACGGCGCTTGCTGAGTCTTTCGATCAGCATATCCGTATCTGTCATCATAGTCATCAACCGAATAAGACTGGGCTGTTTTGGTTGAATTTTTATTGCTTCGAACCCTCAGTCATCCGGCGCCCGAGCGAAATGGCGTAAGGGACTGTTCTTGCCCGCAACATCGGATCTGGTGCCCCTTCGACCCCTTTAGGCATGATATTTGGATCAAATGTTATGTTCAAACAGGGGCCCGTGCTGTCTGGTGCGACTGAGACAACTTTCAATACCCCTAAAGTGATTTTCTTTCTTCCGTCTGGAAGTGGGATTGTGGCATTGTCAAGCACATCGCCTGCTTGGGCAATTTCAATATTGAAATTAAATGACGCTTTGCCCGAAGCGACACGTTGACGTAAATCATCAAACAAAAAGTTTGGACCTTTCGACTTCGCTTCTTCATCGGATAGTGTTTGCACTCCATCGACTGGTTCAAAAATCCATTTGCCCCAAACTTTTTCGTTGCGGGCATTGGTAAAACCGAAACCGTGGACTCCCCAATAATTCGTTAAAGCATAACTGGCGGGAACAGCCTTTGAGGCAAAGTATTGCCCTTGACGCAGTACTGCTGGATTGGCATCTGCAAAAGCTTTAACTTTGGCGGGATCTGCCGTCTTGGTGGTTGGGTCAGGCTGTAAAGATTGCAAACGCCCGAATAACTGCTCGGGCGTCGCAGCGCCGAATACCGGTGCTGATATATTTCCCATTTGCCAGACTTCATTGTTAGGTAAATTAAACTGCAACGCTAAGTTACGTTGTGATTTGGTATTGTCAGCGGCTTTTGGATTTGCGCCACCCACTGAAAAGCGCACAATCACTGGGATGGCGTTGCCGCTGAAAGCAGACGAGCTAGAAATATTTCTGCCTTCTGGGCTGCCTACAAACTCACCGCTTGCGCAAACACCTTTTGCACCAGACCGCCTAAAGCCTTCAAACTTTCCCGCAGTCAGTTCAAATTGATTGACCATCGAGTTAGGGTCTGGATCGGCAAACGCGACATTACTGCCGAAGCCAGAAACACCTATTGAAAGAATGGTGGTAGCCAAATAAGTCAGTGTCTTTGCTTGCATAGGGCCTCTTTGAGCAATTGAATGATAGGCATTGAAGTTTCCATAAAACTAACATAAACCATAGCGTTCGAGCAATGGTCGCGTTGGGCTGGGTTGTGCAAACCTTGTTGCTTCAGACAGAGCGAAGGTTTGCCAACCTCCGAAACTCAGATAGACTCAGTACTATGTCTGATTTTTATCCGAGGTCATCATGTGTAGATGGGTTGCTTATGCGGGTCCAGAGATTTACCTTGAAGACTTGATTTTTCACCAAGAGCATTCCATTGTGAGTCAAAGCCTGGCTGCGACTCACTCAGCGTGGACGACCAACGGTGATGGGTTTGGTGTGGCTTGGTACTCCAAGCGTACTGCGCCTGGTCTGTTCAAAGATATTCTGCCGGCTTGGAATGATAGCAATCTACGCTCACTTGCCGCGAGCATTCAGACACGCCTGTTTTTTGCGCATGTACGTGCGACAACGGGTACTGCGGTGAACAGAAGTAATTGCCATCCGTTTATTTTCAAAAACTGGACATTCATGCACAACGGCAAAATCGGTAATTGGCATGATTGTCGAAAAGACGTAGAAGACCTCATCGATCATGAGCATTATCGACACCGAGAAGGCACCACAGACAGTGAGGCACTCTTTCTTTTGGCGCTTAGCAACGGCTTAACAGACAATCCTATCGCCGCCATACAAGCAACCTTGAAGGATGTCACCAAGATAATGGAACGACATCAGGCGCAGGAGCCGTTGCGAATTTCTTGCGCGGTGACCAATGGCAAAGAGATTTGGGCTTTCAGGTATTCAAGCGACGACCAGTCGCCAAGCATGTACATTGGCTCACCCCATACACGTGCTGACGACCAGAACCTACACACAATCACCACGATTGCTTCCGAGCCGTCCGACTCAGATGCTGCGCATTGGGCTAAGGTAGAAGAGCGTCACGGCGTTCATTGGACTGAGCATGGAGTAGAGCACTTCGCAATGACGATTTAGCCCGAGTGCTGCGACGACAGAGCAAGTTTGAGGCTCAACAACTTTGGATTTTAATAGTTTGCAGCATGATTGGCTTGACTAAGATCTGATAGCTGTCTCGATCAAAGTCTTGTGGGTTAAAGGCGCTGACCTGACTCGCTTGGCCTGTCTTTGAACACCAAGTTTCTAGATGGCACCAGTTATTGACGCGGTGTCTTTGCACCCAGCCGTTACATTCTTCAATCAGTTCAACGGCGCCACTGAATGGCCAAACCTCTACTTGTAAATCTTTTAGCGCTGATAAAAGCCTTTCGTCATGCTGCGGTCGATCTTCTTTGCCCACGCAAGCACCCAGACAGGTTTTGATTTGTAGGCCAAAGCATCCGCGCGTCGAGGTCTTCTCGAGCCCTAAAACAACTTTACACAGACCATGCTGTTGCGCGAGCTCGTTGAGTTTACTTTTGGCAGAATGCCTAGAGGAAAACAGGCCAAATAATTTAGGGGTTGTTCCAAGGTTGACTGCTTTACTGTCAACAATTTCGAGTGCCAATCCCGCGTTCTTGTCAGACAATTGAATAGAACACAGTCTTCGCGTGCGCCGTAGACGTTGATTAAACAAGGGACTTTGCTCTTTAATCATGCGCGCTTCAAGCAACAATGCGCCAAGCTCACCCGCAGTTTCAATAAAATCGATGTGACGTGTTTGAGCAATCATCTTGGCCTCGTCGGGGGTCCGTAAATGACTCAGCACACGGCTGCGAATATTCACACTTTTGCCAATGTACAGAGGCAATGTGCCTTGACCCTTAAAGATATAAACGCCCGCCCCCGTCGGCAAAGCGTTTAGGCTATCTGGATCAATGTTGTGCTGGCGCTGCTGACTCAGGATCATTCCTCTTGATTGGGTTTCGCAGATCTTTTGGCATTAAATTAAAGTTAGCCTAGAATAATGCCAGCAAACAACACTAAGTGCGTAGATTTGCCTTCGGCTAGCGTTCAATTTGACATCCTCCCCGCCCTGAACGGAAAGATTCTACGCGCAAATCCGATAAATCAGTTTCTAAACAGAGGTCACTGAATAAAAATGAAAACGATAATGACAAAGACCACGACAAAGACAATGATCGGCTTACTACTGGTGATGTTTTCTTCTTACGCAGCGTCGATGGAGATCTCGGTGACTGGCACAACGGTTCATATGTCAGGGTCAGTTGTGGGGGGTGAGTGCGACAAGCTCAAGCAAATTATCAGTACGAGCCAGATTCATCACGTTGTACTGAGCAACTCGAATGGCGGTAACGCAAACACCGGTTACTGCATTGGCGAGACGATTCGTAAACACAAAATTTCAACAAGCATCGAAGGGTTTTGCTTGTCGTCATGTTCACGGATGTGGCTCGGCGGCGTCACGCGAAAACTCGAACGTGACGAGTCGACCGTCGGCTTACATGGCAATTTTGACATCCTCCCCGCCCTCAGTCTATGACTGCCGCTTGCGCGGAAAGGACGGGGATTCCTACGGCGCTCAGGCAAAAGCTGCCTGAGTCACTTCGGTGGGTTCCTGCTTCATCGAGCGGCCTGACTGCACCGACTCTCCACGGGCTAACAAGCGGTATCCCCGCTCTAAAATATTGAGCGCACCGACTACGTCAGCGTGATTTTCGTAGCCGCAAGCGACACACAGGAATTTCGCCTGAGTCTGTCGATTCTCTTTTGACACATGGCCGCAGGCCGGACATGTTTGGCTTGTTTGCTGCGGCGGTACGGCCAAAAATATGCCGCCGCTCCACTGGACTTTGTAATTGAGTTGTCGCCTGAATTCACCCCAGCCTTGGTCAAGGATAGAGCGGTTTAGGCCGGATTTCTGCGCTACCTTTTTGCCGTGCTGCTCGCGATTGCCCTTAGAAGACTGTGACATGTTCTTGACCTGCAAATCTTCAATACATACGAGCGCGTGGTTTTGGCTGATCGTGGTACTGGTCTTGTGCAAGAAATCTTTTCTGGCATTCGCGATAGCGGTGTGTATCTTTTGAACTTTAGTTTTCCCTTTTTTCCAGTTATTGCTGAACTTTTGTTTACGACTCATGCGGCGCTGATAGCGCGCAAGTCGTTGCTGGTGCATCTTGAAACTATTCAGTGGGGCGACATAGTTGCCGTCACTCAATGTAGCGAAGCGAGCGATTCCGACATCGATGCCAATGGCTGTTGTAGACGTTGGTAAGGGTTGTTCAAGCTCGCGTTGGGTCTGAATAGAGATGAACCATTTGCCACCTGACTGGGTTACGGTGACATTACGCACCTGACCCAACGCCTCACGGCTGTTGCGGTAACGCAGCCAGCCAAGTTTGGGCAACAAAATACGGTTATTGCTTTGGTCTAACTTAATCTGTTTTGGTTCAGGATAGCGAAAACTGTCTCCGCTACCTTTTTTCTTGAAACGTGGAAAGCCAGTACGCTTGTCAAAGAAGCTCTTGAAAGCTTTTTCTAAATCTTTTAGGGCGTGTTGCAACGCTTGTGAGGGTGTTTCTTTCAGCCATGCAGTCTCGGCTTGGCGCTTCCAAACGGGTAGCTTAGCTGCCATGGCTACGTAACCGATGAACTTATTACTCGCCTCGTGATTCTCTTTTTGCAGTGCCAAAGCCTTGTTATAGACAAACCGACACGAGCCAGAAAATCTGCGCATGTCGCGCACCTGGCGGCCATTTGGCATTAATTTGTATTTGTAGGCCTGCAAACGTTTCATACCCTGAATTATATTTGCGCGATCAAGGTAGATCACCAACTCGCCTGTGTAAAAGTTGTATTTGTAAGTTACAAATTCGGTGAGTCTTTGCAACAAAAATTGGTTCTTTGTAACAATATATAGACCTGATGGATTCACAAAAAAAATACAGTGCGACCTACGCCCGATACTTGCTAGCGGTTGTACTAATTTCGAGTCAGACCTAATAGAGTTTGAAGGAGAAGACGATCACGTACGCCTAATGGTGAACTATGCACCTAAACTGGCCGTGTCAAAACTCGTGAATAGTCTCAAAGGTATTTCTAGCTTAATGATGCGCAAAAATAATGACCCAATCATCCGCAAAAAGCTGTGGGGGTGGGGCTTTGTGGTCGCTAAGTCACTTTGCAGGATGCAGCTGCGGCAGCGCGCCAATTTTTGTTGTTTATAAGTATATTAAGCAATGGCGGGCGCTACGCTAAATTAAAGGCCAAAAAAAGGAATGCTGTGCCTTCCGCGCTTACATCCCCGCCCTAAACGGCGAGGTTTTACGCGCAGGTCCGATAAAAATAGTGGGCATCTGATTGACGAGAGTACGACCCGCTTGCGCGCCTGGATCCCACGCTTTGCGCCCGATGTTGATGTCGCATTAATGAACCAATGGACTGAGCTGTTTTATAGCAAGCAGATGATGTACTTTTATAACAAGCGTGCAGCGTTGTGTCTGAATGGTAGAAATGACTGCTCAAATATTCGCGGCAAAAATGTGTTTAATGCTGGTTTAGCAACTCAGTAGGCGCGTCTGTATGACTGGCTTGCGTGTGCGTCTAGCTATGAAACTTAGACAGCCGCCCTCGCGCAGGTGACCGCACAGGGCGGCCACAGCGCCTCAGATTAGTCTTATTCGTCGACCTTAATTTGAGTGAGGGCTAAGACTTCAGCCGTAAACTTTTTTTCCTTTTCTATCAAGACGCCCATTTGCTCAGGCGTACTGATTAATGGGATGGCTCCTCGTTCGATGAGTTTGTCAACAAAGGTTTTGTCTTTAAGCACAGTGGCTAAGGCCGAATTGAATTTCATGATGACTGTATTAGGGGTGTCTTTTGGCGCAAAGTATCCGTACCAGGCACCCACTGACATCTTTTCGTAGCCCAATTCTTTAAAGGTGGGCACGTCAGGCAAACTGGGTAACCGAGCGCTACTCGTTACGGCAAGCATACGCAGTTTTTGAGCTTGGATATTGCCACGCACGGTGATCAGCGCCGGAAACGTAAACAAGACTTGTCCAGCCATGACGTCGGTCACCGCGGGGGCTGCACCCTTGTAAGGTACGTGCACCAGCTTAGAGTCGGTCAGTTTATTGTAGGCCTCGCCCATCATGTGAGCCTGGCTGCCTAGTCCGTACGATCCATAGGCAAGGTTGCCCTTGTGGGTCTTGGTGTACTCGACGAGCTCTTTGAAGGTTTTGATCGGCAGACTATCTGCAACAACGATGCCAAGCGCGACTTCATTGAGGGTACCGACTGAGACAAGCTCTTCAGCCTTATATGACAGGTTTTTGTAGAGCAGGGGGTTCGCGACCGCCGTAGAGTCTGTTGTAAACAGCAACGTGTATCCATCGGGCTTGGCTCTGGCCATCGCCTGCGCGCCAATGGCTGAGTTTGCGCCTGCCATATTTTCAATAATCAACTGCGCGCCCAACACTTTTTCAAGCTCTGGAGCCGAAAGTCGTGCAAACGAATCAGCCCCGCCCCCTGGGGCATAGGGCACAATCACTTTAATCGCCCGCGAGGGGTAGGTGTCGGCGAAGACACTATTGTTAATTGCAAACGAGCTTGCGATTGCGGCGAGTGAAATAGAAATGCTGCGTAAAGGCTTCATATTGTTTGTCTCTTAGGGCGCTATTGTTACTAGAGTTTAAAGCTTTTATCAAGAGGCTTTCAAAATCACGATTAATACGCTGCAGTGGGCGATTTCGATCAAGGCTTTAGATTTAAAACTACCCCACCAGCGGGCAGCCCAATTCGCGTTGTGCTTATGAGCAACAATGATCAGGTCGCAATTGTTTTGTTTAGCGTAGTTTGCGATCTCTATCGCGGGGTCGCCAGTCAGAGCAATGCCTTGCGCATCATAACCAGCAGCCTTAAGGGCACGCACACCACGATTCAAAATATCTGTTTGCACTTGGTGATCATGCGCGTTGTCAGCGCCAACAAAGACACCTTCCATTCCAATTGACGTATAGAAATTTGGAACAACCGTCAGTAAGGTGACTTGTGCGGATGGCCAATTTTTTAAGTCTTGACATCCTACTAGCGCTTGTTGATCAAGGTCAGAACCGTCATAGGCAAGCAAAATATTTTTATACATATCAGCCTCCGAAGATTTCGCTAAAGGGGTGTTTCAGCAAATGCAGCTCGTAGCGTCGCAAGATTAGTAGGTTCAAACGTAATCTGTTAGCGGGATAAACCCTAGGAATGTGTCTCTTTTTTTGAAGGCGATCACGGATTGCATTCAAAAAAATGCGGAAAATGTGCGCAAAGTGCAAATCTTGGCGGAATTTTGCACAGAGTTAAGGGAGCGATACAAAATACGGCGATCTGTTAAATCAATACAGTACTCTCAACGCTAGCTTCAGTGCATTGCCATTGGTTTGCACCGAGTTGTCGAACATTTATAGGGCTCTTTATCGATGCAAACTACAATTTATGCTGACGGCATCTCTAACCTCACAATGCTTGAGGGTATTGTGCGGTTTGACCTGATTAATATCACCCAAACCACTGAAAACGCTCGTACAGCAAAAACTGTTGGTTCGGTGGCGATGTCTGTGCCAGCTTTGTTGCGTACCTATACAGAGTTGTCTGGTGTGTTAAATAAATTGATTGAGCAAGGCGTTGTGAAAAAAACTGAAACACAGCAGCCTGCAGCGGCGGCTGCGGCTCAGCCAACAGCCCAAGCGCCGGTAGCGACTGCAACGAGCTCGGACTCTGCAGTGATTGAGCCGTTACATCTGAGTTAACCCGCGCTTCAGCGATTTCAAAGTCGTGCCGTGAAACATGCTACCCCCGCCTGATCTATGCGGTTTCTAGGGCAAGCTGCGGCGTCAGCCAAAATGAATGTGATAAAAGATTGATTATTGATAAGTCAACTGGATCTCATCTCTATGATCGCGCGTCTCATGCAATCACTCTTTGTGCGGGGGCCTTTGTTATGCCTTGTGACACTATTATTAGCGTCATGCACCACAGCACCGCTTGCGCCGCGTGAAAAATCTGGTGCTGCGCTTATACCCCAACGTGTTGACACCTTTGTGGGTAATCCTTCGGCTAAACCTTACGCACGACGCACGATTGAAGATCTTTTAGGTGAACCGGCAAAATCTCTAAACCGTTACGTGACGGCTCAAACGAATGTTCTTGAGTTTAAAGATGCACGATTAGTACGGCAGTTGCAGCAGAAGTGGGCTGCAGCTAGCAAAGACGGCTTTACGGTCGCACATTTTGGTGACTCGTTGGTGCAGGGTGGTTATGCTGCCGAGATCGCACGCAGTCGCTTGCAAGGCCTCGGTGGTAGTGCGGGCAGAGGGATGGTGTTTCCTTACTCGATTGCTAAAACCTATTCGCAAAATGATTTTAGATCGACCTTTACAGGCGATTGGTTGACCGCTAACAGCCTTCATCAGCCACCACGCTTGCCTGTTGGCGTTTCGGGCTTTGTCGCCCGAACGTCTGCGGTAGACGCTTCCTTTACTTTGAATTTTTTTACGACTCCTGAGCCTGGCAAAAAACTAATCAAATTTTTTTACTCTACAAGCTCAGCCACTTACACACTACGAGTTCAGTCAGGAAACTTTTTACATGATGTTGTTGTGCCGGGTGGCGAGGCACAGTCAAAGTCACAAATGCTTGAACTGAGTTTTCCTGAAATGTCTGATACTTTGCGCTTTGAAATACGCAACACGAGTCCCAAGGCGGGTCAGTTTTTTGAAGTGCATGGTGTGAGTATTGAAAATGCGGCGATTGGCGTGATGTATCACAACTTAGGTGTCGGAGGAGCTAACTATGGCGCACTGCTCTCCCAAACATATTTCGAAGAACAGTCGGGCCAACTCGCCCCTGATTTGATCGTACTGGATTGGGGGACGAATGATCTTGTCAATAAAAACAAGATCCCGCCAGAGCTTGAAAAAAATATGGTGCAGACCATACAGCGTGTGAAAGCTAAGCACCCTAACGCAATCATTGTCGTGACGTCTGCGCAAGATTTCAATGTTAGAAGAAGAAACGTGACTTTGACTTGGGATTTTGCAAGCCTAGCTCGCCGAGTCGCTTTTGAAAATGATTGCTTGTTTTATGACTGGTATCGCATTGCTGGCGCAAGAGGGGCGATGACGACATGGACGGCTTATGGGCTTGCAAGCCCTGACAACATTCACTTGACCGGACTTGGTTATGCGGTCAAAGGTGAATTGTTTGCGCAAGCTCTTTTAAATTCACTGGGGCGTTTGAAAAGCGATCCCTCAATTAAAGCGCTTGAGATAACAACCACCGCGACGATTCAACCGCATTCAGTAGTGGGTTGGTTAAAAGAGGTGTCACCGGTGCCGCGCAAGGGATTATTCACTGTACGGCGTTGACCTTAGATCTGCTCAATTGCACGTACCGAACAATTCAAAGAATTCTGTAACAAGCAAATTATGACCGTCGAGGTCGTGGGGCACAAAGAGTTGTTGCCTGAGATGGTACGTGAGAACGTACGCTGGAAGCGAATCGTTGAGCTCTCACGCGGTGTGTAAGCACTGAGAAAGGGTGTGCGGCGGCTCTGTTGGTGCCGCCGTTCTTTAGTCAGCCTTAACGCCAGCCTCTTTTGCGACTTTCCCAAAACGTAGCGCCTCAGCTTGAATGAAGGTAGCAAATTGTTGTGGAGTGCCGGGTAACGGAAACATATCGTTGGCTTTGAATTTCTCTTGTACGTCTTTGTTATTCAGTGCGCGCACCAACTCTGCATTCAAGCGAGCGATCACAGCGGGTGGTGTACCTTTTGGTACAACCAGTCCGCTCCAGTTAGTCGCTTCGAGTTCGGGGTAGCCCAGCTCTCGTAAGGTGGGAACCTCGGGTAAGGCAGCTGCGCGTTCTGCAGACGTTACCGCCAGCACGCGAACTCTACCGCTTTTTGCAAAAGGTGCAGCCTCAGTGACGTTGGTGACTGCCATCGGAAGGTGTCCGCCAGTGACCGCTGTCAAGGCAGGAACACCGCCAGCATAGGGGGCATGAAAAATATTGATACCGACAGCGAGTCTTAACATTTCGGTCGCAACATGATGCGTCGTGCCCACTCCGGGCGTGCCGTATGCAATTTCGCCCGGCTTGGCACGTGCCAACGCGATCAGTTCTTTGAGTGAAGTCGCAGGCACGTTTAGGCCAACGGTAATTGCCATGGGTAACCACATTGCCTGACCAATCGCTTCAAAGTCTTTGATGGGGTCGTAAGACAAACCTTTTCGTATCGCAGGATTGATGACAAAGCTTGGAAAGACAACCAATATGGTGTAGCCATCGCCCGGTGAACGTGCAGCAAACTCGTAACCTGTCACTGCACCGGCACCGGGACGGTTATCAACGATAACGGGCTGGCCCAAGCCTTTTGACATCGTGTCGGCCAGAATGCGCGTTGTGATGTCACCAGCGCCCCCGGGTGGAAACGGAATCACCATTTTTAAGGGTTTGGTTGGAAACTCTTGGGCCTGGGCGGTGTAAATCAGCCCTGACATGACGGTAGCAACTAGCGCTGCGAAAATGCGTGCATACATGGTGTTGTCTCCATTTTTATTAATTGACTTTGATTTTATGCGTCATTATAGTTCGTCAACCCTTATTAACACTCATCAACACTTAGACTCGGAGTCAACCATGATCATTGGCATGTTAATTTTTGACGACATGACGCAACTAGACTTTACGGGCCCCTATGAAGTGTTTTCAAAAATGCCGGGGTGTGAGGTCAAGATTATTGCGAAGACCTTGCAACCAGTCGTGGCAAAAGGTGGCTTGAAATTTCTTCCAGATTTCACGATCGATGACGTGCCAGCACTTGATTTGATCTTTATACCCGGTGGACACGGGGTAAGTGCTTTGATGAAAGATCGCTCAGTTCTTGAGTTTATCCGTGCGCAAGCGCAACACGCAAAGTACGTGACCTCGGTTTGCACTGGTTCGTTGGTGCTCGGCGCGGCTGGGTTGTTAAAAGGTTATCGTGCCACCACGCACTGGACGTCGATAGACCTGTTGCCACACTTTGGAGCGATTGCCGCGCGTGACCGCGTGGTGGTTGATCGAAATCGTATTACGGGTGGCGGTGTGACAGCGGGTATTGATTTTGCCTTGGCAATTGCCGCCCAGGTTGTGGGCGAAGACGCGGCAAAAACCATTCAATTAGTGATCGAATACAACCCCGCACCGCCTTTTAATTGTGGTCATCCCGATACGGCCGATGTAAAAATTCTTGAAGCTCTGACACAGAAACTTGTACCCCTGCAGGCCACTAGGCTCGTCGAGGCAAAAGAAGCGGCGAAACTTTATTGCTAACCTGTCAGGCTAGCCGCAACATCCAGTTGCGTGTATCTGCCGTTCTTCCATATTGGATATCAAGCAGTTGCTGACGTAAGGCTAAGGTCACGGGCCCTGCGACAGCACTGTCATTGCCATACGAAAACTCTTCGCTTTTTAAAGCGCTGATCGGAAAAATCAGCGCCGCAGTACCACAGGCAAATAGTTCAGTGATTTGTTTAGAGGCGAGGCCATCACGAACTTCGGTGAGGCTGATCGGGCGCTCGTGAACTGTACGGCCCTCTGAGCGCGCAAGCTCAATGACACTGGCGCGTGTCACCCCGGGCAAGATACTGTCTGAAAGCGCTGGGGTGATTAAACTACCGTCTTTTTGAACGACGAAAATATTCATACCACCTAGTTCTTCAAGGTATTGACCGTGCTCAGAATCTAGAAACAGCACTTGCGGGCAGCCATTTTTACGTGCTTCTTTTAGCGGAGCCAGCGAACCAGCATAATTACCCGCACATTTTGCATAGCCCGTGCCGCCGCGTGCCGCGCGTGTGCGTTGGGTGGACACCCAGATTGGCACAGGCGTGACACCACTTGAAAAATAAGGGCCGGCAGGGCTGCCAATCACGTAATAAGCGACCTGATCTGCACCGCGCACGGCCAACGAGTTTTCATTGGCAATCATGAAAGGGCGCAGGTAGAGGCTACTTTCTACTGCGCTAGGTACCCAGTCGCAGTCAAGTTGTACAAGCTCTTTAAGCGACTGAATGAATAAATCATGCGGCAGTTCAGGCAATCCCAGACGTTCAGCAGAATGACTAAACCGCTGAGCGTTGACCTTGGGGCGGAAGGTCCAGATTGAGCCATCTGCATGCCGATATGCTTTGAGACCCTCAAACACCGCCTGGGCGTAATGCAAGACCAACGAGGCAGGGTCGAGCGTTAAAGGTGCGTAAGGCGTGACGCGTGCCCCATGCCAGTCATGTTCGGCATCCCAGTCAATCGCTACCATGTGATCAGAGTAGTACTTACCAAAACCAGGATTCGCTAAGACCGCCTCGCGCGCGGCTTTTGCAGTGGGGTGCGTGGTTCGAGTATGAACAAACGTGGCGAGCGTGCTTGGTTGCATAAGAGTCAGAATTTTTCTTGAGATGAGGTAAACAGGGCTTAGTCGCCCTCTGAGGGTGTTTATACAATGCTTTATGCGGTTTTGCATTTGCCAAGTGACCTAGAAACCTAATACAAAGGGGGCTCGCGCTTGTTTATTTGAATAACTAGAGACAATCATGACAAAGCCAAGCAGTCGCATCAGCTCTGAAATCCCTTTTGATCAAGAGGGCAAGCATCTAGGTTTTTTGCGCCTGCCGCACTCGATTCATCGCTCTGCCTATGGCTGGATTCCAATTCCGGTCGCCAGCATTAAGAACGGTAACGGGCCGACTGTGCTATTAATGGCCGGCAACCACGGCGATGAGTATGAAGGTCAGATCGGCTTAAGTGCTTTGCTGCGAATGATTGAGGTGCAAGACGTGCAGGGGCAGATCATTTTTTTGCCCTCGGCAAATTTTCCAGCTGCTGCCGCTGGCATGCGCACGTCTCCCATTGATGAGGGTAATTTAAATCGGCTGTTTCCTGGGGATCCTAACGGAACAGTGACGCATCAAATGGCCTGGTACATCGAAAATGTGTTGCTGGCACAGGTCGATTATGTCTTTGATTTACATTCAGGTGGCAGTTCGTTGATGTATATCCCGAGCGCGGGTTGTCGACGCAGTGATGATCCAAACCGCATGGATCAGGCGCTAGAGATTGTGCGGCTGTTTGGTGCGCCCGCAGCCTACGTCTTGGATTCTCAATCTAGTGATTCGTGTACGCTTGCGGCCGCAGCGGCTAGGAAAAATGTCATTCACTACGGTGCCGAACTTGGTGGTGGTGGCACCTTGTCACCCCAGGCATTACGCGTGACCATTGACGGCACGCGTCGCGTGCTCAAGCACTTGGGTGTTCTGAGCCAAACGATTATTGTTGATGAGCCGAGCCCGACACAAATACTCCAGGTCAGAGGTGCAGATTATTTTGTGTATGCACCTGACAGCGGCATGTTTGAACCAACGGTAGAACTTGGAGATTCAGTGCAAGCGGGGCAGATGGCAGGCCGCATTCATTTTTTTGATACGCCATGGCGCGAGCCAAGTGAGGCAGTTTTTAAGCGGTCGGGTATTGTGCTGTGTAAGCGCATGATGTGCCGAACCGAGCGCGGTGATTGCCTATTTCATTTGGGCGCACCATTTGAACGTTGAAAACAACCACTGAGAATTAGGATCGATACGTGAGGATTGACATCGATACTTTAGAACCAAGACTTATTCTTTTCGTTACATTCTTTCTGACTTGGATAACGGGCCCGATATAAAACCATGCTTTGTATACATTCCTTGACACGCTATGTGGCAGCTCTAGTTGTAGGCTGTACGTTGGCTTATGCGCCGCCCGCTTTCGCGGCCTATCCAGATAAGTCACTTCGCTTGATTGTGCCCTTTGCACCTGGGGGTGGCACCGATCAAATGGCACGGTCGCTGGGCGCGGGCTTGACTAAAGTGCTTGGCCATACTGTCGTCATCGAGAATAAACCAGGTGCTGGCACAGTCATTGGAATGGACCTTGTTGCCAGAAGTGCTCCTGACGGTTACACCCTTGTTGTGGCAACGTTTGCGCATGCGGTGAACAGCACTTTGCAATCAAAGTTGCCCTATGACAGTGAGCAAGCGTTTGCCCCTGTGGCTTTGATTGCACGTGGGCCAAACGTGTTGGTCGTGCGTCAGGAAAGCCCTTTTCAGTCAGTCAAAGAGATTGTGGCCGCTGCGAAGGCTCAGCCCGGCAAATTGACTTACGCCTCACAAGGTAACGGCACCTCAGCGCATTTAGCCGGTGAGATGCTTCAAAATTTAGGCAAAATCGAGCTGACACACATCCCCTATCGAGGCGCCAGCCTTGCGTTGACTGATGTGGTCAGCGGACAAGTTGATTTGTTCATCGGTACAGCCGCTGGCGTGTCCCCGTTGCTTGCCGGTGGCAAGTTACGCGCGATTGCTGTGACGAGTCCAAATCCCTCTAGCGCGTTTGAAGGGGTTGTGCCGGTGGCTGCAACCTTGCCCGGATATGCTGTTGAAAGTTGGTATGGCGTCTATGCACCAGCCGGCACACCTGCCTTGATCATCAATACGCTTAATGCTGCAATCCAGCAGACCGTGAAAAATCCTGATTTTATTAAAAAGATCGAGAATGAGGGGCTGACGATTTCTGTCGGACCACCCTCAGAGCTTGAGCAGTACCTGCAAACAGAAAAAAATCGCTGGAAAAAAATCATTCTTGAAAACAAGATTCAAGTGCAGTGAGTTGAGTGATTCGCACCGAGTATTGCATTGCAGTTCTTGATTTTTTAGCAAAGAATAGCAAAAAGGTTTAACGTTTGATGAACATTATTTCTCGCTTAATGCGACCGCAAACTGTTGCGGTGATTGGAGCCTCGGCGGATATCGCTAAGACGGCAGGTAGGCCGGTTGCCTATCTCTTGAAGCACGGCTTTTCGGGTGTTGTATATCCTGTGAATCCCAAGGCGACTGAGATTTGTGGGCTGACTTGTTATCCCGATATTGCTTCTCTGCCCACCGTACCCGATGTAGGGATTGTGTTGCTTGGTGCAGAGCGTGCGCATCAGGCAGTGAAAGAGCTTGCGCAATTAGGTTGTGCTGCTGCAATCGTTTTGGCAAGTGGCTACACCGAGGTGGGCGAAGAAGGGGCTAAGCGGCAAGCCGAGCTTATTGCGGCTGCCGGATCTATGCGAATTCTTGGTCCAAATACGATTGGCTTAGTGAATATCACCGATCAGATTGTGTTGTCAGCGTCAGGCGCGCTCGAGATGGATCATTTTCCGTCAGGGGCGATTAGTCTGGTTTCGCAAAGCGGTGGGATTTTAGGTTCGCTGCTTGCACGTGCGTCTGCACGCGGGATCGGGCTGGCTAAAATGATTTCGACCAGTAATGAGGTGGATCTAGAGTTGGCTGACTTTATTGATTGGCTAGTAGATGACGAGGCTACAAAGGTAATCGCGCTGTATGTTGAAACTGTCCGCGATGTCAACAAATTCCGTGCCGCCGCCTTGCGTGCTGCGCAAGCTGGTAAGCCTATCGTAGCGTTCAAAATTGGTCGTTCTGAGGCGGGTGCCAAGGCAGCGATCTCGCACACAGGAGCGCTAGCAGGCTCTGACCGAATGTACGACGCACTATTTAAACAAACAGGAATTCTTCGAGCACAACGCTTTGATGAGTTGCTAGATATGCCTGCAGCGCTTGCCACTGCGCGCACCTTGTATGGCAATCGTGTTGCAATTCTGACTTCAACGGGTGGCGCAGGGACGTTGGTCTCTGATGCCCTGGGTGTCTCTGGCTTTGAGACGCCGCCGCCCGATGCACAGACAGCGGCTAAGCTTCGGGCGCTTCAACAGGGCGACCATGCAGCACTTGATCGAAATCCTATTGACGTCACGCTTGCAGGTTTACAGCCAGAGCTCTTAAAGGGTGCGATCAGTGCGGTATTGTCCAGTCCGACCTATGATGCCTTAGTCGTGATCGTAGGTGCCTCGGCACTTGCGATGCCTGAGTTAATGTCAAATGCGATTAAAAGCTGTATGTCGTTATCAGACAAACCGATCCTTGCCTACATTAGTCCGCATGCGCCAAACATTGGTTCGCTACTGACCCAGGGCGGTGTGCCTGCCTTCTCTGCGCCCGAGAGCTGCAGTGCGGCGCTCGGAGCAATGCTTCACGCAAGTCAAGCTAGGACGTCAACGTATGCAACGCCGCCTGCTGGCAAGCCTCAGAGCAGCGTGCTCGGATCATGGCCTTCAGGGAGTTTGGATGAAGAGCAAGCAAAGCGTCTGTTTTCATCTTTCGGAATTACATCGGTACGCGAGACTGTGGTGACAACAGCCGAGCAAGCCCAAGCGGCGCTCGCAACCTTGGGCGAGCGTGCTGTATTAAAAGTTTTGTCCTCTGAGATATTGCATAAAAGTGAGATCGGAGGCGTTGCCGTAAACGTATCGAAGGCAGCCATGTCAGATCGGTTGTTTCGAATGACACAAGACGTCAAAGATAGATCGGGCATCACCCCTCAAAGATTTCTGGTTCAAGAGATGGTAGCGGGTGGCGTTGAAATTATTTTAGGTATGCATCGAGATGTGCTGGGCGTGGCAATCCTGCTAGGCATGGGCGGCGTGACTGCTGAGCTGTTGCAAGACACGACCCTTCGTTTACTTCCCTCAACGGGTGGCTTGTCTGCACAGACGGCACGTGAGATGGTCATGTCGTTAAAAACATGGCCTTTGCTTGACGGTTATCGCGGCCGACCGAAGTCTGATGTCGAGGCACTGGTCAAGGCGATTGTGGCTTTCTCAGAAATGGTTGCGACTTTTGGAGATCGGTTACTTGAAGCCGAGATCAATCCGCTTTTTGTGCTCGAGGCAGGGCAGGGTGTAAAGGCGGCAGATGGGATTGCAGTGCTAACATTTTAGAGACCTTAAGCATGATGCATTTTCAGATCTCGCGCTGAATGGGTAAAAAAATCAACCCTAACGCCATCGAATCTATGGCAGTTAGGGTCGGATACAACTAGTACAAATGCGTTTTACTGCGTCAATCTAGGTCCATATCGCAACATAGGCTCAGCTAGCCATGGGTGCCTTCGGCTTAGGTAGATTGTAGAGAGCCTCGAGTCGTTCGATCGCCTCGTGATGCATAGGCGACATCGTGCCACGGTATTTTTCATTTCTGGTATGTGTGTCCATTACCAGCTTTTCAATTGTTTTTGCATCAGCAGGTAGTTTTTTGGGCGCCACTTCATACCCCAACTGAATCAACCAGTGTCCCCAGCTTTCGCCACTAAAGTAAGAGCCGACATCTTTACAGCCATTTGGAATCAATTTATTGGGGTTTTTCAATAAATCTGCGTAATATAGCTCACGCTCTGAAGGAACCCTGTGCTCTTTCACATAGTTCCAGAAGGGTGTCGTTCTTGTTGATTTTGCATAGTGCATGCTAACGAAATCGATTGTTTCTTCGAAATAGTATTTCATGACATTGTTGTACAGCTCGATATCACCATCGTTGTAGCGATGATCGCGAATGCGGCCGAGTAAACAAACCATACCTTCCATAATCAACACCAGGCCGGTACTTTCAAGCGGCTCAATAAAGCCTGCGGCCAGGCCAATCGAAACAACGTTTTCATGCCAGAAATTTTCGTTATAAAAAGGAGTCCAGTCGATGACTTTAAGGTTCTCTTTTTGAATTCGATTATCCCAATATTTGACGAAATAATCTTTAGCGTCTTCAACGTCTGTGATTGACCGTTTGAATACTAAGCCAGAGCCAATGCGGGTCCGAACCGGAATATTCCACACCCAGCCATGATCAACGGCCTCAGAGCGAACGTATGGGTGCATTTCTTTTTCGCGATCGAGATATGGCACATGCCCAGCAATCGCTGTGTCGCAAAAGAGTCGGCTATCAAGATTGACACGCTTAGGCGCTTGATTCAACAAGGATTTGAATCCTGTGCAATCAATAAATAAGTCGCCGGTTATCGTCTGACCATTTTTTAAGACTAAGCTCTTGACGTACTCGTTGCTATCGCGGTTGATAGTCACCATCTCAGACTGAATGAAAGTCACTTTACCTTTCAATTTTTCTTTGATAAAGACAACCAGTTTGCTGGCGTCAACGTGGTAGCCAAGTGGTTGCTTTAAATCAACACGATCCTGATTCACGTTGCAGTCATAAAATTGACTGCCGTATTCTCTAAAGTCGTGTTGTTGACAGTTCGTCCAAGCGTCAACCTGAGGCATTCCTTCGGCAACACTTCTGGGCTCAAAAAATGGATGCCAAATATCGTTGCCTTCGCGATCCCAATTAGGAAACAAAATGGCGGTTTTGTAAGTCGCATCAACAGCGGTAAACCACTCATCGACCGAAAACCCGCAACGCTTAAGATAAATTTCAAAATTTAGAAGTGTCCCTTCGCCAACACCAACCGGTGTTCCAACCTCTTTGTCAATCACCGTAAGTTTTAACTCAGGGGTGTTGTGGGCAAGGAGAGCCGCAGCAAGCCAGGCAGCAGAACCACCCCCAACAATTACAATCTCATCTAAATTTTTCATAAATGTATCCGTGTCATTTGAACTCCCTCAAGTTTTGCATACTCGATCGCATTTTTCACTTTTCTTGACGAAAAAGTAATAGCATTTGTGAGGTTTCTATTGAAAATCGTCTCTCGTAGACGCCTATGAGCGATGGATTCAGGATTCCGAGGCTGATATTTAGATTTTGGCAGTTTTTGCAGAGGTTCAGCAGGCCAACCGGAGTCGCTGATTTGGGTGACTCCGGTGACGTTTTGTTGCCAGTTGAGGGCTCAGCGTGAGGCTGTTAAGTGACCTTAGACGGCTCAAGCCGGCGTTGAATTAAGCGGGATAGAGGCGTGGACATGAGAGTTGTTGCGACAGTCACCATCACGAAAATAGAGTACTGCACCGGTGAAAAAATTCCGCTGCTCAGCCCAACTGAAAGAATGACGAGTTCCATCAAACCTCTGGTGTTTAACAACAAGCCAAGCAACAGGCTTTCAGGTCGCGACAAGCCAATCCATCGCCCGGCGATCATGAGCGGGATCAGTTTGCTGCCGATGCATAGCGCGAGAAAAGCGGTACCCCAACCCAGTTCACTCAACGCGAAGTCGTCAGATGACAGCAGTTTCATCCCGGCGATGGCGAAAAACAGTGGACAAAAGAAGCGATCGGTGATCCAACTTGTCGCCTTTAGCCAACTTTCGCGAATATCTTTGTCGGATGCAAAAACGCTGCCGACAAGGAATGCACCGAATACGACGTGCAATGAGGCGAGGTGAGTGAGGCTTGCAGAGACCAGTAACGCAATCAAGACAATTTGGCTTGAGGATGCGGCCCCAAACCACTGACGCACAATGCCGTATTTGATGGCCTTTAGTGTTGCAAACATCGCGCCAACGAGTAGCAGGCGAGTCAGGATGAAATAGCTAGAATCTGCGTTTTGATGGAGAGAGAGTGCCAACCCAACGAGTATCCAGCCGATGACATCCGTCCAGCAAGCGGCTCGAAAAGCAAGACCGCCGACGCGCGAAGTTTGCAGCTTTAATTCGACCAGAATACCGGCCAGCACGGGCACGGCACTAACGCTCATCGAAACGCCAATTAGTATGATGAAGGCTGGGGTGGCAGAAAGCTCGTGTGCTGAAGCGTATTTCACTGCCAACCATCCGCCGATCAAAAGTGCCGGTAAACAGTTAGTCAATGTCACGGCGAGAACGGCTCTAGTATTTGAGATACCGCCGCTCTCAGCATCATTTTTTGGCGCGTGAAAAAGCGCGTTGACAACGATAAAGACCAGACCGATCGTACCCAGATCTTCTAGCGACGCGGCGGTTGTTTTTGCCAAAGAATTTGAAGCGTCGAAGAACAACGCACCCATGAGGTTTAAGGCGACGCCTACTAATAGACCTGCCAACATATCGCCAACCAAAGGAGGTTGACCTAACAGTCGAGCCACTCTATGCAAAATCAGCGATGCAAGAATCACCAAGCCGATGGTGAGGTGAATTGGGGCCTCGTGGGTACTCATCGGGTGTAACCTTTAGAGATAGAGGCAATGGCTTTAGATATCTTGACTGGCACTAGAGTGAAGCTCATGGAGTTATCGCAGATCATTTATACGGAGATTGAAAAAACGGAGACTAGCATTTTAAAAAAGTTTCTGCGCGCCTTTGTGATGAGTATGTTTCAGTTGCATGCCTAATAGAAAATGTTAGACTAAAAAAAATCCCCTTACACTATTTCGATCCACGATAAAGATTCACAACGATTCTTGCAGTGAAGCAAAGTTAAATCACCTACGCGCCTATCAACCCCTGAAGAGACCGCAAACAGAATGATGACCAACGATCAGCAAAAAAACAAGAACCTATTCAGAGCCGTCGACACCCGCATCACCAACAAGTGGTGTTTGTCGCCAATCTGGCTTGTTGAAACAAATCTTGATTCTGTTTTTAATCGCCAATTATTTGAAGAAGTTTTTAAATTTTACAAAGACATTGATGAAGGTATCTCAACAAAATCTGATTTGATTCATTACGATTCACCTGCGTTTAATCGTTTACAAGAGGTCATATTGTCTTCGGTGGGTGAAGCTGTTGCAGATTTCGAAAACATTAGTCCTCCGGCTTCAGCAAATGATCTTCCTTTCGAGATGTGTTCGGCTTGGATTACGATCATGCCGCCCGGCGAACGCTATATGATGCATACGCATCCTAATGCCATACTCACCGGTACATACTACATTTCTACCCCGCAAAATAGTGGGGACATTGCTTTCATTGATACGCAAGATATGGCGCTTGATCCTGTTGGTGGGACTGCCAAGCTGATTAGCATCCCACCCAAAGAGGGCAATTTAGTTTTCTTCCCAGCCTACCTAATGCACGAAGTACAAACGAACAACTCAAACGAAGTACGTATCTCAATTACGTTTGATTTGAAGTTGAAAGATACCAATATCAAAGTAACTGATAAAAATGTTGCACGAACGGTCGTCGATAACTACGAACGCTTTCTAGCCTGAATGATTGATGGGCTCTGTCATTCGCGACAGAGCGATTAGTTGTACAGATACCAAGTGCCATCGCACTTAACGCCATGACCTTGCAACGTAATCCTTCTATCGTCGATACGTAGGCGATGTCTGCCCGCAACACGGTGAACGACGTGACCCGTAAAATAAGTAAGAGACCCCGTCTGATAAGGCACAAATTCATAGTCGGTAATAAGTTCGGCGTGCTCACTTGCAGGCATTGCATTGAATTTTTTTCCAGCGTCGGTATCTCCGGGATTTTTCCAAACGTCTAAGCCTGAGCCTGAATGCGGGAGTTGCAGTGACAGCGTGAACGTTAAGGCATTATTAAAATCCGCATGTTGAAAACGCTGCCAAAAAGAAGTGTGTGGCATATAGGGCGCATCAATGTGGAAGGCAGACCATCCCTCTAGCTTCTCTAATTGCTCAGCCACATCTTGTGGCAATAGTTTTTGCTTCGGACTAGGACCAAGTATTTGAAATCCAGGTAATCCCATGTGTTCGCTTGGATACAAAGCCTTGGCGCCTAAGGCAGACTCTAGTCCGGTTCGCACACTCTCGTACATGTCTGTAAAGTGACTTTTCAGTATCGGATTAAGCGAAGCACGTATGTTGTGATACTTGTCGTAGATATCATGTCTATCGGGTGAGACCAAACCGTCTTTATCAAAGAACTCCCGCGCACTGAAGGCCCCAACCGTGTAAAAAAAATCGCTATTGGGACAAATCCAATGCTGATCAAGCGACAGAATCGTGTCAGTGGCCTGTTTGCACGCTTGAGGGCTTAAAATGGCCAGCGAATTGACGGCGTCACGGTACATTGAAAAATGTCCTCGATGAAAAATTTATGCATTAAATCGTACTATAGAATAGCCCTTGTAGTGGTGTGGCGTTTCATGATGCTTGGCACTCTGCTGGTGTTGCGGTGTTTCGTGACAGCTTTTGCGAGAGTTGACGTTTCAATGAGCAAACCGCAAGGCTTGTATCTGCCATATTTTGCGTAGCCATGCCGTTATTCAAATACACGCGTCGATCAGAGAACAGCTAATAGGATCTGACATATGTCTAGTCGAATCAGAGTCGGTGCGTTGGGTAACGCCAGAATCTTGAAAAGATTCATCACTGATCACGAGGTGAATCCACTCATTGATTTTCAGATGATTGCAACACGTTCTGCGATCGCTGCCGATAAAGCACGTCAGACCTATCCAAAAAAATTGATTGCGCAGCATTACGAAGATGCTCTGGAGTCGAAAGATTTAGAGGCGATTTATATCTGTCTGCCAAGTGGTCTGCATTTTACTTGGGCTGAAAAAGCTTTAGCTGCTGGTAAAAACGTTCTGATTGAAAAGCCCGCCGTTATAAAGGCTGAAGACGCACAGACCTTAGCTGCACTCGCACAGTCTCGTCAATTGATTGTGATGGAAGCGTGGTGGTATCGTTTTCACCCATTAGTCAAGGCAGTTCGAGACTTGATCGCTTCTGAGAGCTTAGGAAAAATTCGGTTCATCACCTCTAATTTTTCGTATGTAAATACTGATTTATCTGATTCTCGCTGGAAAGCCGATTTGGGAGGTGGCGCGTTAAATGATCTGTTCTGTTATCACGTAGATTTTTTGAATCACGTGATGGGAATCAAGAACCAAGACGTTGTATTAGTGCAAGCGTTTAGTCAAACAAGCCAAGGCGTAGACGCGAGCATCTCGGCTGAGCTCGTCACGAATACTGGCGTGGTTTGCCAATTTGTGTCGGCGATCAATCGTCATTCAATGTGTAAAACTTTTATTGTTGGCGAAAGAGGGTCGCTAGAGATCCCTCATTTGAGAATATTGCCTGAAATGGGTGCCTCAATGTTTATGCGTCATGACTCGTCGGGTACGACAACCCATTCTTTTGACGCGACAGACGCCTATTTGCTGATGTTGAATGCCTTTGCTGACGCGGTCATCCACAAGCGCCCCCCGCAGGCAGGTGCAGACGACATGATTGAAAATACCAAACTCTTGACGCGTATCAGAGTGGCGAGCCAAGAGGCTTAGCTCACCAGACTTGGAAGTCAAGAGGCACAGAGCAGGCCACTAGACTTGCAAGCGATTCAGTCTAGTGCATCAGGTTCATGATTCAAGAACCTTAGCGTCTATCAAGGTTTGAACAATATTGTTCGCAATGTCGCGAGGGCTCAGGCGATTTTTAATCTGCTTACCAAGGTCGGCGCAATTTTTATTCATCGCGGCTGATTGAAGTATTTCAGTGATGGCTTGGTAAAAATTTTCGCTATTGAGTGCAGGCGCCGGTATGTTTGAACCCAGTTGAAGATTTTTGATTCTTGCGGCATTGTCCCATTGATCACCTAAAGAGGGTGTGATCAATTGCGGAATTCCTGCACGTGCAGACTCAGCGAGCGTGCCGATGCCACCGTGATGAACAATCAATGAACAGCGTTGTAACAGTGCCGGAAAATCATTGCAATACTCTAGCCAAAGCACTGACTCTGGTAGGTCTTTTGGTAAATTATTTCTGTCTTTACAGATAAAAATTGCTCGGCGATTCGCTCTTTGAATGGCATTCAATGCGTGTTCAAAATATTCTTGACAGTGTAGATTGCCAGTACCAAAGGTGCAGAGAATAGGCTTGTCTGGTGACGCTAAAAATTCTTCAAGCTCTTTAGTAAAACCGGAAGAGCCGATGACCTCTTGAAAGATGAATTCTCCGGGAATCGTATTGTTTGGCCAGTGCGCTTCTTTTTCGCCAAACCATTGACTGAAAAGCAGGGCATTAAATGAAGCAAGGCAAGTAAATAGATCGCTGTATGTACGGACGAGCGGTAGCCCAAGACGAGCACGAGCGCGATTCACGGGGATAATTAACGGCAGGTCAGAGTATTGCCGTTCTTGTGGGTTTTCAACACGTCGTGGGTCGCTTTCTTCACCAAATACACTAGGATATAAAGCACCACCAATCACTGTCACAGTATTTGGACGATTCGCGTGAGCAAGCCCTGCATTCGCTAATAAATTCTGGTGAGCGAGGATGATAAATTTTTCATCTTGAGGGTGCTGACTGATGAAGGTATCGATGTTGTCGAGGTTTGGTACAAACAAAGTTAAGGCGATATCCAGAAAGGTCTGATCGTTCCATAATTTATCGTTTTGTAGTACCATCAAATACTGTTCTTTGGTGCCAAGTGGATAAAAATCTAAACCAAATTGCTTAACGGTTTGTTCGAAATATGGGTTGGTGATGAACGTTGTTTGATGACCCATTTTTTTCAATGCGATCGCGACTTGAGCAAATGGATAAACATCACCATACGTTCCAATGGTTGCTACGATAAAGTGTGCCATGTAATACCTTGTTTGATGATATTGATTTGATAGCGATGTTAAGTTAACTTTCTAATAGCAACCAGCAGTTGACGTTGGTCCAAACGCTGATTAAATTTTAATAGACACATATGACGAATACAAACTTTGAAGACTCGGTTCCTTTTCTGGTTGTCAAAAACCACGAAGAGCAATATTCAATTTGGCCTGTCGGTCGTGAGATCCCGCTTGGTTGGGTAGATTGCGGCTTCAACGGTGACAAGCAGTCCTGTCTAAAGCATATCGAATCTGTCTGGACAGATATGCGCCCGCTCAGTTTGCGCAAACAAATGGAGACTCTCGCAACCACCTTAGCGAAAGAACCTGTCTCAACACCAGAGTCGTCCGGGCCCAATTTGGTTGAACGACTTTGTGCTGGATCGCATAAAGTGCGGATCGTCGTTCGCCCTGAGAACTCAGATATGGCTTTCAAAGAGGCCCTTGAGCGTGGTTTTGTTCAGGTAGAGTTCACCCAAACGCAGGGCGGTACTGTCCTTGGTTTTACGGTAGACACTCAGCAAAGTGACCTCTCTAGAATGGCGGATAACAAACGTAGTGGTGAGATTGTGATTGTCGGTTCACTCACACTCAATTTTCAAAAAGTCAGATGCGTCGCCACAATTAACTTAGAAGATTTAACGGGCGAGGGCAAGTTAGAATTGATTCACTAGCTTTCTCTTCTGTCACTTGTTGAGTAGCTTTAGCAGCTCTTCCGGTGATTGATTGCTAGCAAGAAGAGCCTCAACTTCTTGCTCGGTCATGTTTTCAAGCGCATCTAGATCAATCGCCAGGTCGCTTGTTTCATCACTCACCCTGATTTGACTGTCGATCAGTGCAGACTGTTCGGCGATGCTGGGCGCGCTAAAAAATAATCCTAAATCTACAGTCGCTTGAAATGTCTGCTTGATTTGACGGATGAGCTGAGCGGCCAGCAGAGAGTGGCCTCCAAGATCAAAGAAGTTGTCATGCACACCGATGCGTTTGATCTTCAGACAATCTTGCCAAAGTTTGGCTAGCCTTAACTCGGTGGGCGTTGAGGCATCAATGAACTCAGCTTCGAGTTCGGGGCGCTCATACAACTCGTGCGTGGCTTGCTGAGAGTCTGCGTTAACAGACGAATGAATGGCTTGTTCTTTGCGCCGCTGAGGATGACTCGTGGCGATGGTAATAGACGGTAAGGGAAGCAGATCTAAAGCTTGACGAAAAGCGCTCATGCCTTCTTGGGCGCTAAAGTCATGACTAGCAATGTCAGCGTCTACTCTGTCAGTCCAACGGTCCCAGTTCATCACCATCCATGGATGACTGCTCTGTTGGGTTTTGAAACTGATAAAGGCGTTGGCATAACTGCCTGCCATCGCGTGCATCGTTTGACCAATGCCGCCAATTTTTGCTGACAACGAAGACATCACGATGCAAAAGTCTAACTGCCGTGTATCAACGTACTGGCTGAGTTGTTCTAAAAACAAGCCCTGTGCTTCAAGATATGTTTGGCAGTCACTTAGCGTTAACTCGTTGACTAAGCCAGTCGGTTTTGAATCGAGCATATCGTAACAACAAATCAAACCATCCAAGTCGGTTGGTAAGTGTGCGCAGGCGTCTAAAGACTGAGCTAGGGTACCGGTCTGAGCAGGATCTAGATACAGCGGGAAAATCTGTGAGCCTGATTTTTCGAGATGTTGAACGAAGGCAGTGACGTCAGCATTATTTTTGAAATCTGAGTCTCTGCTGCTCAAAATCAACTTACCCTGAACTGCAGTTGCAAGTACCTGTGCGAATGCTTGGCCAACACCATCAAGTCCTCCAAGAACTAAGTACGTTTTCTGAGACTCAATCTGAGGTTGCAACGGTGTTTGATCTAAAGGCAGCGCTTGCAGGCTGAGTTCCCAGTACTCGTTTGCTCGCAGGGCAACGATACGTTGCGTACTATCGTGAATAAGCCACTGATATATTTTTTGAAAAGTCGATGAGTCGAGCGCCTCTACGTCTAACAAAGAGCAGCGCGTTGCGGTTTGCTCATACTCTAAGCTGGTAATCAATCCCAGGATACTAGCCTTTACAGGGCGCAGTTTGGCAGAGCCAAAAGGGCCAGTGATGCCTTGGCTCACAAAACGCAGCGTCCTATGTTCTGCATCTTGCAGTGCGCCAAGTGCTTTGGCAATATTCAAGAAGTTAAGCGTGCTATCGAGGTTCGACTGCATGCTTTCGTCGAGATACACAATATTGTCAAAACGTTGTTCTTCTTTCTTGAGAGTCGCAAACAGCGTGTCAAGTTGAGCGTGATTTTTAAAATCTAAGGCAAAGAGAGTTGAAGAGGATTTTACAAATTCTGACTTTGCGTGAGCGAGAGTGACCTGATGTCCATTTGATTGCAGTTTATTTTGTAGTGCTGTCACAGCGATGCTCTGTGAACAAAAGATTAAAAATGTAGATTTTTTCTCTGTGTTCGAGTTCAGAAGTGTGAACGATTTCCACGAATCGGTATAAAACCATTTGTTTGGATCGACTTGCCGAACCGCTAATGCATTCGCAGTTTGTGTCGTATCTTTTTGGGTCTTACCAGCCTCAATCCAGTATTTCGTTCGCTCAAACGGGTAGGTAGGCAGCGAGACCTTAAAACGCCGTTCTGCTTGATAAAACCGATTCCAATCAATAGGTTGATACTTGACCCAAGCCTTCGCCAGACTATCTAGCATAAAGTCTGTAGAACTGGTTTTTTCGTGCGCTGTGGGCAGGCTGTAGGCGACAGGCGCTGCAGTGTCGGCTTGAGCTTGATTCAGACGAGCCAACTGACCTAGCGTTTTTCCTGGCCCCACTTCTATCAGCAAGACATTCTCAGTTTGACTGAGAATTGTTTGAATACCTTGACCAAAGCAGACGGCTTGTCTAAGGTGTTTGCACCAATACTGCGGGTCGGTCGCGTCTTGTTGACTGATCCACGTGCCACTTAAGTTTGATACGTAAGGGATACTCGGAGCTCTGAGCGTCACACTAGAAAGAACTTTCTCAAATGATTTGAGCATTGGCTCCATCATCGACGAATGAAACGCGTGTGACGTTCTTAATATTTGACTATCGACTCTCTGTTGTTTGGTCAGGATTGACTGGTAGCGTTCAATATTATCTTTCGTCCCAGAGACCACGCATAACGCGGGGCTATTTTCGGCCGCAATCTCGACCGCAAGATTCAACGACTGAATGTCTTGTCGTATACGCTCAGCCGACATTGGCACGGACAGCATTGAACCGGTTGCCATATCTTGCATGAGTTGACTACGACTAGTCACTAACTTAAGGGCGTCCTCTAGCGACAACACATTAGCGACGCAGGCAGCAACGTATTCTCCTAAGCTGTGACCGATCATCGCTTTGGGTTGAACTCCCCAATGGATCCACAGTTTTGCCAAGGCGTATTCAATTGTGAAGAGGCAAGGCTGAGTGATGTACGTTTCTTGCAGCTGTAAATTGGCTTGAGCAACGTCGTCTGTCTTCGGAAACAAAATTGTTCGAATATCTTTTTTTAATAGCGGCTGCAAAATCACTGCACAGGCATCAACCGTCTCTTGAAATGTTTGTTCGTCTTGATAAAGCTCTTTGGCCATTCCGGCATACTGGCTGCCTTGTCCCGGAAACATGAATACCGCATTGGTAAAATTCTTGTCCTCTGAAAGATGGTACTTCTCGGCCTGTAAGAACTCTACAGCTTCTTTTGCAGATTGACTGGTAAAGGCGAGGCGTTGTGCAAACGCTTTTCTACCACGGGCAAGAGTACTGGCAACATCTGCGATGTTGATGTCAGGATTGTTGGCAAGGTGGCTAGCAAGATTTTTGGCGTAATCCGCTAAACCATGTTTGGTCTTGGCAGACAAAATGATGAGTTGTCGGTTTCGGCTTGTTGAAGAGGGCTCTGAAAGCGGAGCTTCTTCTAGGATGGCATGAGCGTTTGTGCCACCCACACCAAAAGAACTGATCCCTGCGCGGCGTGGTTGGGCCGAACGTGTCCAGGCTTGGGGCTTGTGCACGACATAAAAAGGAGTTTTTTCAATTTGTAGCTTTGGATTAGGTGCCTTCCAATTTAGACTAGGTGGCAGGAGTTCGTGTTCTAACGCCAAGGTCGTCTTGATCAGGCCTGCCAAACCAGCGGCTTTGTCTACGTGACCAATATTAGACTTGACTGAACCGACTCCACAAAATCCCGTGCGGGCGGTGCTAGTTCTGTATGCTTGTGTCAATGCAGCAAGCTCAATCGGGTCACCTAGAGGTGTAGAGGTGCCGTGAGCCTCTACGTAGCTGATTGAGTCGGCCTCGACTTCGGCGACAGCTAAGGCTTCAAGAATCGCTTCAGCCTGGCCGTTCACGCTCGGTGCTGCATAGCCAACCTTATCTGAGCCGTCATTGTTAATCGCACTTCCGCGGATCAGAGCGTGAATTTTATCTCCGTCGTTAAGTGCATCTTCTAGTCGTTTGACAATGATGACGGCAGCACCGTTACCATCGATCAGGCCGCTTTGTGTCGAATCAAAAGGACGGCAGTGCCTGTCGGGTGAATAGGCAGAACCCGCTTCATGGAGGTGACCGACTTTTTGTGGCAGATGGATGGTGATCCCTCCAACCAGAGCCATATCCGATTGATAGGTCAACAGATGCTGACAAGCTAGGTGCGTACTCACTAAAGAAGATGAGCAGGCTGTCCCAATATCAATGGCTGGCCCTTTGATATTCATACTGTAAGCAATACGCGTGGGGACAAAGTCCTTATCGTTATAGATTGATAATTCAAATCCACCGACTTGTTCAAGCAAGTCGGGATTCGACATTAAGTTGACTGGCAGGTAGGTGTTCATGCCAGCACTGGTAAAGACTGCGATTCGTCCGGGGTATTGCTCTGGCACGTAGCCCGCGTCCTCCATCGCTGCCCAAGCGCACTCCATCAACACACGATGCTGTGGATCCATCAGTTCAGCTTCGCGCGGGGCGATACCAAAAAAATTGGCATCAAATAACTCTACACCTTCAAGAATCCCTTTTGCTGCAACGTAGTTTGGCAGATCAATCATCTCGGAGCTGACGCCAGCTTCCAACATTTCATCTTTGCTAAAAAGAGAAATGCATTCTTTTCCCGTCTTTAGATTCTCCCAAAACTGGCGTACGTCTGCAGCGCCAGGCATACGAACGGCAATACCGACAATGGCGATGCATTCAGGATTTTTACTCGATTCAGACTGATTCATATGCTCTTAGACATTGACCGGTTTGTTGGATGGCGTCTTGCTTAAACTGGCTTTTCTACGATCGGCTTTTTTAAGAGTTGCCATTTTTTGTTTGGCAATTCTATCGGTGATCTGTTCGGACATGAGTGTGTCACTTGCTGACTCTTTAGAAGCAAAGTCAGCTAACGCTTGAATGGTGGGATATTTGAATAGATCAATCACTTGGCAATCGGCAGGCAATAGTGAGTCGAGCTTTTTAAAGGCCTGAAGAATGAGCAGAGAATTACCACCAAGATCAAAAAAGTTATCCGTTGGGTTGACGTGAGTACAACCTAGCACTTCACACCAAACCTTCGCAATCGCGATTTCTAGCTCTCCTTGTGGTGTTTGGCTGGTGGCACTATCTGTTTGCTCTTGACCGGGTGCTGGCAAAGCCTTGACATCAACTTTACCGTGACTAGAGAGAGGCATCTCGGTCACGGGTACAAACGCCGTTGGAACCATGTACTCTGGTAACTGGACTTTCAAGGCATCGCGTAATTGTTGTGCCGTTAGACTTGTGCCACGGTGACAGCTGTAATAAGCGACTAAACGAATCACCCCAGGGCGATCCTCACGCAGCATCACGGCTGCTTCTTTGACTCCAGCAACTTGTGCCAAAGCAGCTTCAATTTCACCTAATTCGATGCGATAACCGTTTAGTTTAATTTGATGATCTTTGCGCCCTAAGAAAACCAAGTCACCGTTCGCAAGATAGCGAGCACGGTCACCAGTCTTGTACAGGCGTGCGCCTGGGTTGTCTTCTTCTTGGCAGAACGGATCTGGGATGAACGATGCCGCAGTGTGGGCAGGGCGGGCCAAATAGCCTCGCGCCAGACCCAAACCGCCAATGTATAGGTCTCCTGCAATACCGGGCGGTAGAAGTTGTAAGTTGGCATCAAGCACATACATCCGCATTCCCTCGATGGGCTTGCCAATCGGCACCAGGCCATTCACCGAGTCTTTCGTCTCAAACACGCAGCAGCCAACCACCGTCTCGGTCGGGCCGTACTCGTTCACGATACTGACCTGGCCACTACTTAACCAAGGGTTCACTGAAGACGCTTGCAGTGCCTCCCCACCCAACACCAATGCATGTGTCAGTGCGGTATTGCTGAGTTTGTCGGTCTCTTGTAACGAATTGAGAATTTCAAGATGAGCGGGTGTAATTTTGATAAAACTAAACTGATAGGGTGAGCGATTCAAGCTATTTAAGGCTTGTAGCTCATCACCATTAGGCATGAGAACAATTTTGTTGCCCGCCATAAACGGCACAAAAATACTTGTGATGGTTGCATCAAAACTAAAGGAACCTAGAACGGGCGAACCATCGGCTTGTTCTGCGTGATAGGCGTCTTTCGCCCAACTTAAATAATTAATGAACCCCTCGTGCGTGATCATTGCCCCTTTCGGTTGACCCGTAGAGCCTGAGGTGTAGATCACATAAGCGAGGTTGTGCGCATTGATGGTGACCGCAGGATTCGTGCGCGCCTTCAATTGAATTGCATCGAGCTCTTTGTCAATGCAACAGGATTTTTCGGCAGGAAATGAGAGCGACTCAAATACAGCTTGCTCGGTAATAAGTAACTCAATCTTGGCATCTTCAAGAATATACGTCAGACGATTTTTCGGATAGCTTGGATCCAGTGGAACATAGGCGCCACCTGCCTTCAGGCAAGCAAGCATCGCGACAATCATTTGCCACGAGCGCGTCAAGCAAATGCCAGTACGTTGATCGGTTTGTAGTCCGAGGCTCAGTAAGTGGTGCGCCAATTGGTTGGCCTGTGCGTTTAATTCAGCATAGGTCAACGTCACCTCGTTACCACTGACAAGCGACACAAGCGCAACCGCATCTGGGTGCTTGGCCACGGTTTGATTCCACACCTCAATAAAAGACGATAACTTTGGTTTGCGCTCTGCGGCATTCCATTGTGTTAATTGGATCTTAGAATCATGCTGATTGACTAGGGCGATATTAGCGTTGCTAATGTGCGGATCTTTGACAACCGTCTCTAAAATTGAAAGGTAAGATTTTAATAGGCTTTCAATCGTTGAGGCTTCAAAGAGATTGGTGTTGTAGTCACACTCTAGAACAACGTGATCACGCTTTAGGTTCGCGGTGAATGTTAAATCCATTCGGGTGAAGGCAATCGGTTGCTGTTGCATATCGACTGTCAGGCCATCGATCACTTGTGCTTCATTTAGACGTTCGAGATTAAAAATCACATTAATCAGAGGCGAACGACTGATATCGCGTGGCAAGTTCAACTGATTCAGTAGGCGCGCAAACGGGTAGTCTTGGTGCTCGTATGCTTGCAACAGTTGCTGCTTGATGGTTTGCAGATGAGCAGCAAAGGTATTGCTGGGCGTTAACACACTGACGATCGGAAGCAAATGCACGCAATAGCCAACTAATGAGTCAGAACCACTCATGCTACGACCTGTGTAGGGCGCACCAATCGCAATCCGTTTTTGCTCACTTAAGCGATGCATCAATACTGAAAATGCTGCGAATAACACCATATAAAGCGTACTGGCATTTTTGCCAGCAAGCTCTCGCACGGCTTTGAGTAATGTTGGATCAATGTGTGCCCAGGCTCGAGCACCTTGATACGTTTTAACCTGAGGCCTCGGAAAATCGTAAGGTAAGGTCAAATCAGTAACAGGTGTTGAAAATTGATTTAACCAGTACGCTTCGTGTGCCTTGGTGGCAGCCTCTGTCTCGAGACTTGATTGCCACTGCAAAAAATCTCTGTACTGCAAGGCAGGCTTCGCGGCTGGCGATAAACCCTTTTTGAGGCTCGCATAGTTTTGAATGATCTCGTGCAGCACGACGCCCATCGACGGGCCATCTGAGATGATGTGATGGCTAGAAAGAGCAAGCACATGGTGGTCAGTGGCGAGTTTCAGTAACGATGGCTTAAACAGCGTCGAATTGTTAAGCTGAAACGGCGTATTTGCTTGCAGTAGAAACCACTCATTCAGAGCGCTAGAGGGGTCTGTGCGAGCACTGAGATCGATAGCATCTAAATGCAGTTCTTCTGGTGCCATCACGTGCTGCTCGTTACCCTCGGCATCAAGCCAGGTTCGGAGTGATTCGTGGCGATGAATACAGGCTTGAACGGCGGTGTTTAGAAGAGTGGTATCGAGAGGGCCTTTTAGCGAGACTGCGCCTGGGTCGTTATAGGCGAGATTTCCCTCTTGGTTCAGTTGGGCGATCAGCCATAACTGCTTTTGTGCCTCACCGAGAGGAAAGGTACTTCTCGCTTTTAAAAGACGTGCTTGATAGACGTCTTTTAGCTTATTAATGTGAGGCAAGCTAGCCAATACTTTTTGAGCGTTCACACCAAAGTCGATGAAACAAGCTAACTCTGTGACGCCCATTTGCAGCATGACATCAACAATAGGTTCGACAGTGGCCGCAGAGCCGATGAGCGCACTGGTCGCAACGTATTTTTCATATGCCTTGTTGACAATGAAGTCTTTGTCTTCTTTGGATGCTCGATTAATGTCTTGAACAGGACCTAAACCTGAAGCCATTTTTTGAAAAAGATGGATGCTAGAGAGAAGATAGTCACACATTGGTTTGCGTGCTTCTTCAATCGCTTGCTCGGCATTGTCTTCTAGATAGGTGTGAATCAGAACGGTAATGCGCGCCTGACTCAGATCATGGCCGTGAGCTGCATACGCTTGTCGATACAGGCGAATATTTTTTGCTAAATCTTCAAGAGACTGACCCATCAAGTTAGTCAGTATGTTGAGCCCAAGCTCACCTGCCTTTTGGTAAGAGTCAGGATTATTGACAACGGTGAGCCATATCGGTACCTGCTCCTGTTTCGGACGAGGAAACGTGCGCAACACGACGTCGCTATTGTTACCACCTTTACGTGAGATTGAGCCGCCCGACCAGAGATGTTTGACAGTCTTAATCGACTCAAACATCACATTACGATTCTCACTAAAAGAATCCGGAGCAAAAACGAAATCGTTCGGGTGCCATCCTGAAGCAAAACTAATGCCCACACGTCCGTCAGAAAGATTGTCCACAAGCGACCATTCTTCGACAATACGAATAGGGTCATGTAACGGCGCCACGACGCTACCGGCGCAGATTTGAATACGCTTTGTTTCGCGTGCGACAGCAGCGGCTAAGACGGCTGGGTTAGGCGAAAAGCCGCCAAACTCATCGAAGTGCCGCTCGGGGATCCACACGGTACTAAAGCCATGAGCATCTGCGTACTGCGCGCCATCCATCAGTAATTGATATTTTCCGGCAGCATTATTGGCATCGTAGTTGCCAAAATAAAACACACTGAAATCTAAGTGCTTTGCACTGACACCCGATGCAATATTGAGGTCAGAGAGCGATCCAGAATGGGCTAGTTTCGACTGTTGACGAAACCATGCCCTCTCAGAGGGCGCCTCCTTTTGGGTCGCGTTAGTGTCGAGCGCTTTCACGGTCGAAGTGGTTGAGCCAGAGGTAGCGTGTTTGATATAGCCACCGTCGCGCAGTGCAAATACAGTCTCTTTGACCGCTTTGATGACGTCGTCTAAATCTTGATCGGTGTGGGCGGTCGATAAGAAGCAGGCTCGCCACTCCCAGATATAGACTCCTTTTTCAAGCAATTGGTAATAGAACATCTCCAAGTTGCCCGAAAATTTGAATTGAAAGGTCGACGCAAAATGGAGAACCTTGATCGGGACGTTTTCGGCTTCGAAGAATTGATTTAAGGTGCTGGCGAGAGCCGCAGTTCTGCGATTCAGATTCTCTTGTAAGGCAGGACCTTCGGCTTTAAGCTTTCTTAATGTGACCAAGCAGGTTGCCATTGAAAGCGGATGTTGGCAGAAGGTTCCACCAAAATAGGTTCGGGTCTCGCGAGGATATGAGACATCGCCGTATTCCCAGTAACCGCCATCGATACCGCCCATGAAGCGAGCCGAACCAGAGACAGCACCAATCGGTAATCCACCACCGATAATTTTGCCGTAGGTTGCGAGGTCGGCCTTAATACCCAGCAGTCCTTGAACGCCGGCGGGGTGCGCTCTAAAGCCGCTGACCATTTCATCAAAGATCAAGGCGACGTCTTTCTCTTTTGTCAGAGCTCTTAAGTCTTTTAAAAACTCAAAGGGTTGTAGATCGAGCCGCCGACTTTGCACGGGCTCAACCATCACAGCGGCTAACTCGTGTGCGTGCTCACGAATGACGTCAAGAGATTTTTGAGTGCCGTACTCTAAGACAAGAACGTCTTTAGCAATGTTATCAGGCACGCCTGGCGCAAGTGGCTCAGAGACAAACTCTCCGTTAATGATGCTGGTTTTCACTAAAGTGCCGTCCGAGTGGCCGTTGTAGGCACCATCGAAAATCACAATTTTGCTTCTGCCGGTTGCTGATCTGGCTAAGCGCATGGCGATCATCACGGCCTCAGTGCCAGAGTTCGTAAATGCGACGCGATCGTGTCCGGTGAGTTCAGTGAAGAGCTCTGTAATTTCGCCCATATGAATCGAGCGAGGGCCTAATTGAAAACCATGCTCTAACTCTTTTTGAATCACGCCCTCAAGAAACTCGGGTTTGCTACCAAAAAGTAGTACGCCAAAGCCCATCGTGAGATCGACGTAGTTATTGCCGTCAACGTCCCAAATGCGTGAGCCGGTTGAGTCCACCCCAGTAATGGGATACAAAATCTCTTTAGTTGAGAATCTGAAGCCGATACTGGCCCGACTGTCTGCTAGACCTTTTCTGCTCGCTTGTACGAGTGCCTTAGACTTTGGAGTTTTCTTCTGATAACGATCAATCAAATTATTCAGATAGGTACTTTGCTGCGTTGTTAAGTTTCCTACCGTTGGGGTGATAGGGATGTTAAGCGCTTTCAAAGGCGATGAACGGTCTTCTGATTGGGCTGGGGCTGAGGCAGAGGGAGTCGCCGCAGGCTGCGAAGGTACGGCGACATGATTCGTAACGGGCTTTGCGCTGGTAAGTGCTTGAGCTCGTACTGGAGCGCTTGGCTGCACAAACGCAGCGGGTTGTGCGATCGCCTGCACGACTGCTTGGCTACTCGCCGCAGCATGCATCAGAGATAAGTGCTGAGACATCAGCTGCGTTTGAGCCAAAATCAACTGGCTTAGGGCTGAACCGTCTTGTTGGCTGAAGCTGATCGGTGTTGGCATTGAGAGAGCAGCCATGACCGGTACCTGCGCGACTGGGGCAGCAACTGGCTTGCTGGCAACCGCAGCGGGCGCAACAGCTTGTGGTGCAATGGCTGCTGTCGGTGGGGGGCTCACACTCATCGAAGCTGCGGGCGCCGGCGCAAGCGCTGCCGCTGGCGCTGTCTGTGTCGCTTGAAGCGAATTCAGATAATGCGCGATGGCACTCACTGAACTAATTTCTTCAAAGAATTGCCTGATCTCAATTTTGACTCCAAAATTGTCTTCAATCACTCGTGCGCCAGACAGAAGCACGAGCGAGTCGGCTCCCATTTCTACAAAGGGCGAGTGAATATCGATTTCTTGGGCTGATACCCTGAAGAGTTCTGCAAATAATTGCAGCAGGCGATTCAAAATTGAGTCGTAGTGATCGACCACTTGAGCAGGCTGCTGTAAACCAGGTGAGGTTGGGGCATTCATGACTTGTTGTTCCTTGAGATGAATCCAGTAACGTTGACGTTGAAACTGATACGTCGGTAGGTTAGGTACACGCTGGTGAGAACCAAAATTCCAGTGAGTCCAGTCAATCGGAAAACCATGCGAATAGAGTTTGGCGATGGTGTGGGCGACAACCACCTCATCAGACTTGTAGCGTTGCAGGCTCGGTAGCCAAGCCATGACATTGAGTTGAGCTTGCCCAAGGTTTGCCAACACCGCATTTGGACCAATTTCGATGACTAGATCTGGTTTAGCACTCGTCAGGCTCTCGAGCGCCTTGGCAAAGAGTACGGGCTCGCGGTAGTGATGCCGCCAATACGTTGACGAGATATTGGTTCGTGCATCGAGCATCTTTCCAGTTAGGCTCGAGAAAAAAGCTAGCGCGGGCTCGTTGTAGGTCAAGCCCTTAGCAAACGTTTCGAGCCCTTCCAGAATTGGATCCATCAGTGGCGAGTGAAAGGCGTGCGTGACCGTCAGGGGATGGGTCTCGATCTTTAGCTCTTGGAGTTGCGCGCTGATTGTCTGTAACGCTATTTTGTCACCCGACAAAACGATACTATTTTCGCTGTTGATGACTGCAATGCTTACGCTTGCAGTGTGCGCTTGTATCAGAGGTGTAATGTTTTCGAGAGTTGAAAAAACCACCAACATCGAGCCATGATTGTTTAAGGTATCGGTGAGTCGTCCGCGCTCTGCAACAATATGTAAGGCGTCTTTCAGACTCATCACGCCGGCCACGCAAGCGGCTGCGTATTCTCCTAAGCTATGTCCAGCGACAGCACAAGGTGTCACGCCTAAGCCAATCCACATCTTGCTCAACGCATACTGAATACTGAAGAGCGCAGGCTGTGCGTAGTGCGCCTTCGCATTGAGCAACCGGCTTGTCTCTTCGTCTTCAGAGTGCATCAGTTGCAGCAACGACGTATCCAGAATGTCATCTAAGATGTTGCAACACTCATCTAGTGCCTTCGCAAAGCTTGGTTGTTGCTGATAGAGCTCTTTGGACATCCCCGAATAAATGGAACCCTGACCGCCAAAGACAAAGGCGACTCTGGGAGCTTTTTTGATTTCTGTTCGAGTCGTGTGGATGTCGAGGCTTGTCTTGTCGGCCAAATATTGATTGAGCAGCTCAAGCGCTTGCTCTTTGCTTCGTGCCGTAAAGGCAACGCGGTGTTTGAAATGATCACGATGACGATTACTGCTTAGGCAGAGGGTATTTAGCGAAGCCTCTGTCGTACCTAAAAACTGACCGTAAGCATTGACTGTTTGTGCCAAACCGTCTTTGCTCTTTGCAGATAACGCCAAGATCGACAGACGTCCATCACTGGTTGGCGCAACGGTTGCGGCAGGCGCCGGAGCTTCTTCAACGATCAAATGGGCATTACTTCCGCTTGCTCCAAAGGCACTTAAACCTGCTCGTCTTAACGTACCCTGTGACCGCCAAGGTTGTAATTCGGAAACAGGTTGCAGATTGAGTTCGCTCCAAGGGATACGACTACTGGGCGTTTGAATATGAAGCGTAGGAGGTAACTCGCGGTGTTCAAGCGCCTTGAGTAGTTTGATGAGACCCATCACGCCTGCAGCTGACTCTAGGTGACCGATATTTGACTTAATCGAGCCCACCAACAATGGCCGATCTCTTTGCTCGGCTTTACCAATGACGGCCCCAAGCGATTGGGCTTCGATGGGATCACCCAAGGGGGTGCCAGTGCCGTGGGCCTCGACGTAATCGATGTCGCGAGGCTGAAGTCCAGACTTCAGCAATGTTTGGCGGATCAGTTTTTGTTGGGCTTGGCCATTGGGCACAGTAAAGCCGCTACTGGCACCGTCTTGGTTGACACCCGTTGCGCGTATCACGCCAATGATGTTGTCGTTGTTTGCAATGGCATCTGAAAGCCGTTTTAAAACGACGATGCCACAGCCTTCGCCTCGAACATAACCATTTGCATCCTCACTAAAGGTCTTGCACTTGCCGTCTGCGGACATCATCCCAGCAGCTGACAAAGTGACGTTTAGTAAGGGTGAGAGTGTGAGGTTAACGCCACCAGTCAAGGCAAGATCACAGTCCTTGGCCCTGAGTGACGTGCAGGCCAGATGAATTGCTGTGAGCGAAGAGGAACATGCTGTATCCACCGCCATGCAAGGGCCTTGCAACCCTAAAACGTAAGAGATTCTTCCGGCACACGCATTGAGTGGTGTACCAGTGTTGAAGTAAGGATTTCCATCTCCTTCCCCCTCCGAGCAAGCTTGCAACAGGCCATAGTCGCTCGAGGTGACTCCCACAAATACTCCGGAGGCACTCGCAACGAGCGAAGAGGGTGGAATCCCCGCGTGCTCAAGCGCCTCCCAGGCAACTTCAAGTAGCAGTCGTTGCTGAGGATCCATCCCTTCAGCCTCTCTGGCTGAAATTCCAAAAAAACTGGCATCAAATTTGTCTGCGTCTTCGACAAATCCTCCGCGAAGCGTGTAGGCCTTGCCGGGTGTGCCTGGTCGCGGATCATAATAATCCTGAGCGTTCCAACGCGTTTTAGGAATGTCAGTGATGGCATCGCGTCCTGCGCGAACCAACTGCCAAAGCTCTTCTGGATTTTTCACGCTTGGCGCACGGCACGCCATACCAACCACTGCAATGGGCTCGGCAGATAGCGTCTTGGTTTGCTCAAGCTCTTTGCGCAGTAATTGAATGAGCGAATACGCCTTTTGCAACGGGCTTGCTACGGATGAAGGCGAGTCACTCATCTTGCATCCTTTTTAGCAGTCAGAGATGAAAGTTCGCCCTCAATCAACGCTGCAATTTCACTGTCTGATAGCTCGTTCTCAATCGAAGGTGTTTGTGTGTGTGTCATGGCTGGCTGAGGTGTCTGTGCCATTTGGTCTTTTGCTAATGTCTCTTCAGAAAAGAGCAAGGACAGCAGATATTTGGTGAGCCGCTCGACACTAGGAAAATCAAAAATGGTTGAGGCGACTAGTTTGCAGCCTAGTTGTTGTTCTAGACGGGTTCGTAGCGAAACCGCCATTAAAGAGTCCATACCAAAATCAAAGAACCCTCTATTCATATCAAGACTTGAATGGTCAGAGATTTCAAGCAAGGCACAGACTTGTTGGCTGATATATTCACTCAAAGCGTCGGCACGATTCCAAGCAGGCATCTCATGAAGCTGATTGAGTAGTAATGGCCCCTCAGCGCTTTCGGTAGGCGCGGTATCAGCAACCAACAAATCAAACACGGGCTGCTTGTGATGCGCAGAGTACGTATTTTTGAGTTGAGGCCAGTTCGCTTTGACAATCGCAATTTGACTGTGATTTAACAGCAAAGCTTGTTCAAGGTGCTGTAGCGCTTCGCTCGGAGCTAGGGTTAAAAACCCGCTATTTAAAACCTTATCTGAACCGGCAGTGCTTTGGACCAGACCGCCGCTTTCCCAAGGACCCCAGTTGATGCTAATGGCAGGCAGGTTGAGCGTTCGAAGATGTGTGGCGAGCCCATCTAAAAATGAATTGGCAGCAGAGTAGTGCGCGAGTTGAGCCGAGCCAAGTACGCTTGAAATTGAAGAATAAAGTACAAAAAAATCGAGGTCGAGCGCCTTAGTGTGTTCGTGCAAATTCCAGGCCCCTTGAACTTTGGATTCGAACATGCTGTGCAGTGCTTCAATCGTGAGATCCTTACACCAAATTGGGCTAGCCAGACCCGCAGCATGCACGACGCCTTTAATTTGACGTTTGTTTTTAATCAGAAAGTCAAAGACTTGTCTCACTTGTAGGGCTTGTGAGACATCGCAAGGCATAAACAATACTTTTGTACCGAGAGCCTCGATTTCTTGGATCGCTTGCTGTGCGCTTTCGCTCGGAATGTTGCGACTCAGCAAGATCACTTCACTGGCATTCTTCGATGCCAGAAAGCGAGCGGTTTGAAGGCCGAGTGAGCCCGTGCCACCCGTGATCAGGTAAGTTGCGTCTTCGGCGATTTTCAGATTTTTGAAAGGTACGCCTTCGACCGGCTCTAAGCGAGCCACATATTTTTTCTGTTGAATCAGTTGAATGTGACTTTCGTCTGTGTCAGCAACGAGTTCATCAAAAACATGCTCTGCGCTGGCCTGGTCGTACTCTAAAACACCACCCTGAATAGTTGGGTTTTCTAAAAATAACGAACGCGCAAAACCGGTGAGCATGCTAGAAAAAGGTGTCGAAAAATCCTTACGCGTCAACGAATCTGATCTTTTCACCAAAAACCAAAGCGGTATTGCAAGTGACAACTGAGTTAACGCGTGGCTGACGTATGCCGCGTTTAGTAACATCTGTTCTCCAAACGTTGGATGAAAACTGGTTTCATTCCAATCCGTTGGCCACATAAACGCAATGCTCTTCAGAGACTTTGTTTGTTGAACGTCTTGTATCACTCTGCGATAGTCATTTGACGAGAGTCCGTCAAGTACCCACAGTGTTTCTGATTTTTTTTCGTAACTATGAGCAGGGACGACATAAATATTTGTGGTGTCTGAGCCGTTCAAGGCACCCGCAGGGACAGCTTCGATATTCGAGACAAAAATAAGTCTATGCCCAACGGACTGTGCACGTGTCACCGTCGCGCCCGAAGCGGCTTGTTGCTGCCAAACTGGTCGATACAGCGGTTGAGTTGTTTGATGTTTGCTTTGTTGATACTCGTCTATTAAGACTTGGCAAATTCTGCTCACGACCGCGTCATCTTTCTCTTCAAAATGACTGCGTTTCGAGAGATGGTCTCGCAGGTCGGCGACATTGCCGTTTTTAATCAGTTCAAGCATCTTGAATGATTGAACGCTTTCATTCGCGGCGGTGGTCTGGCTAGCGTTAAACCAATGACGTTGGCGCTGAAAGGCATAGGTCGGTAAATCTACAAAAGGTGCCTCGATGACGTCGTACACTTTCAGCCACTCGATCGCGAGCCCAGCAAGGTAAAGTTGCGATAAGTTTTCGGTGATCGATTGCACTGCGCCTTTGTTTTTTCTTAAGCTAGGCATCAAATGCATGCGCTGGGCGTGTTCACTTTGCCCGATCATCCCCAGCAAAACGGGCTGAGGTCCAATTTCCATCACAATATCAAGTTGGTCGTTCAGTAAGCTATCGGTGATTTTGGTAAATTGAACCGGCTGACGGATGTGATCTCGCCAATAGCGCGCGGTTTGTATGTCTTCTCGAGCTAGTGCGCCACTGATGTTTGAAAGCAAGGGGATCTGTGCGGGCTGAAACGTGATTGTTTCGGCAAAAGAAAAGAACTCATTAAGCATTGGCTCCATGAGTGCTGAATGAAAAGCGTGCGACACGGTCAGCTCGCGGTACTTGATCCCTGACTGATTAAGCGTCGACTGAAAGTCTGTGATTGCACTGAGATCGCCTGACACCACGGTCTCTTTGGCCGTATTGAGCCCAGCGATTTCCAGTGTCCCTGAAGTATCAAGTGTTGTTAACAGCGCTCGAACGTCATCACCAGAAGCAAAAACGGCCATCATTCCACCGGTAACTTTCAGTTGCTGCATCAGGCGAGCACGCGTTGCGATGAGTTTTAGACCGTCTTCAAGCGAAAAGACACCCGCGATGCACGCGGCAACGTATTCACCGACACTATGCCCCGCCACAACGTCGGGTTTGATTCCCCACGACAACCAAAGTTGCGCCAGCGCATATTCAAGCGCAAAAAGTGCTGGCTGTGTATTGACAGTTTGATTCAGCGCACCGGTCTGATCCTCAAAGATCAGCGTGAGTAAAGGCTGTTCAAGAAGCGGGTCTAAGTAGGTTGCGCAACGTTGCAAAGCCTCTCTGAAAACAACTTCAGTATCAAAAAGTTCTTTACCCATTCCTGGATATTGTGATCCTTGCCCTGTAAACAACCAGACGATCTTTGGTGCCTGGCCATTCAAATTCAGTTTTTTACTTAGAGCCGAGTGTTGTTGCGGCTGACTTGAAAAATGGTTCAATTTTTCAAGACACTCAGTCTTTGAACCGGCAACGATCGAGAGCCTGTGTTCAAAATGGGTACGGTGCAAGCTCGCCGCAAGGCAAAAGGCTGTGAGGTCTTCGTCCGATATTTGTTTGATTTGTTGCGTAAACCGTCTGACTTGTGCATCGAGCGCTTGAGGTGAACGTGCGCTGATATTCAGGATGTGTAGAGGTCGATGGCCTAAGCTCTCTGAGTCGAGTGTTGGTTGAGCGCTTGAAGGGGCCTCTTCTAAGATCACGTGGCTGTTTGTTCCACTGAATCCAAATGAACTTACACCGGCAAAGCGAGCTTTGTCTTCGCAGAGCCATTCTTGGCGCTGATGGGTGATTTGAAAGGGCAGGCTATCCCACGGAATGTGAGGATTTTGTTCGGCACAATTTAGATGTGCGGGTAAAACTTTATGCTGCAAGGCCAAAACCACTTTAAGCAGTCCGCTGATGCCTGCTGCGCCCTCCATGTGACCGACATTTGTTTTAACTGAGCCAATTTTTAAAGGATCTTTGGGAGTGCGTACATTCGAAAAAATCTCGGCCAAAGCGCCAATCTCAATCGGATCCCCCAAGCTGGTGCCGGTACCGTGCGCTTCAATGTAGTCGATCTGATCGGCACTGACGTTGGCATTTTTGAGTGCTTGCCTGATGACGCGTTGCTGAGAAGGGCCATTAGGGGCGGTCAGTCCGCTGCTCGAACCGTCTTGATTGACGGCGCTGCCCCGAATCAAGGCCAGCACACGATCGCGCTTGACGTCGACATCAGAGAGCCGTTTCAACACAACAAGGCCGCAACCCTCTCCGCGGCCAAAGCCGTTAGCGTCAGACGAGAAGGCTTTGCATTTGCCGTCTGGTGACAGCATGCGATTGCGAGAAAAATCTATGCTAGTTTCAGGCGTGAGCGTTAAATTGACTCCGCCCGTGATGGCGAGATCGCATTCCAGGTTACGTAAACTTTGACAGGCCAAATGAACGGAAACTAGAGACGATGAGCAAGCTGTGTCAATGGCAACACAGGGGCCCTCGAGCCCAAGCGTGTATGACAGACGACCAGACGCCACACTGTGGGCCATGCCAGTCGTCATGTAGGCATCGATGTCTGTCTTATCTCGTGACATCGATAGCAGGCTGAAATCTTGATTGCAAATGCCAATGAATACGCCCGTTCGACTTCCTGCAAGCGATTCAGGAATGATATTGGCGTGCTCGAGGGCTTCCCAGCACACCTCAAGCAAGAGATGTTGCTGGGGATCCATATTTTTCGCTTCTCGCGGAGAGATTCCGAAAAATTCTGGATCTGACTCTTGTACTTGAGAAAAGAAAGACCCTTTCGTGGTGATGATCTTGCCAGCCTCGTCATAATTTGGGCTGTAATAGGCTTCACTGTTCCAGCGACTTTCAGGGATCGTTGCGATCGTGTCCTTGCCGGACATTAGCAACTCCCAAAAGTCTTCAGGAGAATCAATGTCGCCCGGAAATCGGCAGCCTAGACCAATGATTGCGATCGGTTCAGATTGTTGCTTTTCTAGCGCGTCGATTTTTTTTCGCGCGGCCTGCAAGGCGAGTAGCGCTTGCTTGACGGAGGTAAGCTGACTTTCAGAGGCGGACTGTTCCATTGCAAATAAACCGAAAAAGAGTCCACGTATTCGCTAGGTTGCGCACTTAAGTTGAATAGCCAAAACAGGTTTCTTCATACGGACAGACCTTAACATAGGCGTCAGTCCACATACTCACAATTTCGCACAGAATGGATCTGAGGCAAGAGCGCTTAGGCGGAGTTCAGAGCCCTGAAGTTATCACCGTTTTGGCCCCGGCCACACTCCCTTTTTGCTAAATATAACTTTACTTTTCAATCCCCAAAGCCCATGTCTTTGAGAGTCTTTCTGAGCTCTTCTGCTGCCTCTTGTTCGCTCAATTGCTCAATCGCCAGAGTGTCAGCATCCCTTGAGTCCTTCATTTTGGCTTCGACAAGGGGAAATTTCTCATTGATTTTTGAAACGAGATAGTTTGCAAGGCTCGTTGTATTCGGATAATCAAAGGCCAGGGTTGCGGGAAGCGGGACCATCAGTTCGCGGTTTAAGCGATTTTTGAGCTCAACCGCAGTCAGCGAATCCATCCCCATATCCAAGAATCCTTGCTTACGGTCAATGCTCCTTGACTTGGGTAAGCTCAGCACGGCGACGATATTCTGCTCAACGAGTTGCAGAATGAGGGCCGCTCTTTCCTCAGCAGTGGCTGTTGCGACATCGTTAAGCAAAGAACTGGTGCTTGTCAGGCGAGCTTGACTGGCAGCGTCATCTTGAAACGCAGCTAAAAAAACCTGGGATTTTTTATTGAGTTGATAGGTGCGCCAGTCAATATCGAATACGCCGAGTTGAGCCCCGTGGTGATGCATGGCGTGACTCAAGGCGGCCAACGCAAGGCGAGGCGGCATCGCTCGAATACCTTGCTTGGCCAAATTAAGAGGTGAACTCATTCTTGCGGCTAGACCGATTTCAGCCCAGGCACCCCAATTGATGGCAAGCGCCGCGCGGCCTGTTGCGCGTCGATACTGCGCGAAAGAATCCAAGAAGGCGTTAGCCGCTGCGTAGTTCGTTTGGCCCGGAGCACCTAGCAGCGCCGTTGCCGACGAGAACAGCACGAAGAAATCCAGCGGAAGGTCGAGTGTTTGTTGGTGCACGAGCCACGCACTGTCAATTTTCGAACGCAAGACTTTGTCAAAGCGTTCGACGCTTTGCTGCGAGAGTACGCCGTCATCCAGTACGCTGGCGCAATGGAAGATGCCCCTGAGTCGTTGGCCAGAGTCCTTCAGTTGACGTACGAAGCGAGCTACGTCGTTTGGTGCCGTGATGTCAGCTTGCAGCACTGTAATCGTCGCACCAGCCTCATGCAGCGTATCAAGTTGGGCTTGTTTGTCTGGGGTTGGTGTGCTTCGCGCGACCAAGCAAATATGTTGCGCGCGTTGCTCAACCAGCCAATTCGCCAGACTCAAGCCCAAATCACCTAAACCACCAAGAATCAGATATTGATCGTTCGGGTCGTTTGAGATGACTGCTTGTTGTTGCATGTCGATGATGACTTTGCCAGTGTGTTTGGCTTGTTGCATCGTGCGAAAAGCAGTTTCGATGGCCTCAGCCGCAAAGGTCTGATAGGGTAGTGGTTTGAGCTCGTCGGTGGCAAAACGCTCAAGCAGTCTGCGCAGTAACGTCTG
>CAMDEF010000031.1 GCA_945895265.1 Bordetella parapertussis
TTTTTTTTATTACCTTCGAATGATTTCGACTCTGTTGGCTAGGTATATTGGCAATTAGCATACTCTGCAGCATGCCGATATTCATCCCCACTTATTGGCTGAGCGTAAAGCCTGTCAATCGTCTCAACACCAACTAACGCAAGACGATAACAATTACGACCAGAAAAAGTCCACGCAAAAATATGGTGGGGAAACAATCGGGCAACTTGGAAGCTGCGGGGGTGAAGGCAGCGCTCTACCACTGAGCACACATTCAAAACCCATGAAAAAGTCGGTCTATTGCTAGCGTAATGCGATCAGTCTCTTTCTTTAGATTTAATACGGGGCTTTTTAAGATCTTGCGGGGCACTGCTGCCATTTTTGGTGTTTCTAACAAGCAACTAACTCCGTCAATCAAAAATGCGGGGATCAGATCTTCAGGCAATCGAACTGCAGCAAAAGACTCTCGCAAACGGAGGGGGATGACGATGCAAGTGTCAAGGTTCTCTAATAAGTCTGCCTGCACGTTTAGCAAAAACGGCGTTGTATTTGAATGAGCGCTTGGGTTTCTGTAAACGTCATACCGCGCCATCAAAAAGTTCTCCACTGGTCGAGCGGCAAGCCTACATTCTCAATCTCTGCGTTGAAAGCCGAGACAAATTCTGCGTGTTCAGCTTTCCAGCGCCGTTCTTTTTCTTGCCGGATGAGTTCGCGCAGGAACCCGTCGCATGCTTTTGAAATATTGATCCCCAGTTTTTTTGCCTCTGCTAAAACGTCTGCAGATAATGTAAGGTTGGTGTGGCGCTTATTAGACGCAGTATCCATTGCAATGACCATATATGAGCTCTATTTCTCAAGGAATCATTATTTATACGTATTAATTATACATATCTCTAGCACGTATAAAACCACTCATATAAAGACATAAATATTGCGCAAGGTCACTCGCCCGCATTGGTCCGCAATCAGGACCGGCGCCCATTCACCTCAAAGACCGCAAGAGCGTTGGGATAGACAGGCCAAAGACAAAGCTTAGGGCCATGATCCCTAACAAGCCCAAAATCCAAAGAACATATTTATGCGAACTTTTCAGAACGGAGACGTCAACATACAAGTCAGAAGATTTAGCTCTGCAACTATCAATATTGGCCAGAGAATTAAACGTACTCATTGCGCATCTCTCATAATTGAATATCTGAATTAAACCGCCTCCAAGCCTCTACTGTGAGTCGACGCAAAGTCAAACGCAATAGACTGGCCCAAACTCTTACAAACACTTACATAAGCCTGCTGAAAGTGGCCATAAACTAGCGCTAATTGTCTAACAACAAAGCAAGCCAAGCCAGGCATCCCATCCCACCCAAAATCGGCCATAATCCTAGTCAAACAACATTGATACGAGACAAGCCTTGAAAATTACCGCAATCACTGCAATTCCCTTGTCCTTTCGTCTTGATCAGGGCAAAACGGTCACGATGGGGATTGGCAGCACGACCAAGCGCGACACGATTATTGTTCGGGTCGAAACCTCTGAAGGCATTACGGGGTACGGCGAAGCCCACCCTGGCCGCAGCCCTGGGGCCGTGGTCAGCCTAATTCACAATACGCTGGCCCCCATGCTGATCGGCATGAAAGCGACCGACGTCATTGGCGTCTGGAAGCGCGTGCATCGCATGCAACTTTCAAGTCATGGGGTGGGTTCAGGCGCCTCACTGGGCTTATCGGGCATCGACATGGCACTTTGGGATATTCGCGGCAAAGCTGCCAAGATGCCTTTGTATGAGTTGCTGGGCGGCAGCAAGCGCCGTTTGCCTGCCTACGCCGGCGGCATCTCGTTAGGCTATCAACCGAAAGAATCCCTCGCAGAAGAAGCTCAAGAGTATGTGGCGCGGGGCTATAAAGCGATCAAGCTCAGGCTTGGCGATTCGGCGAAGGCCGATATCGAACGCGTACTGCACGTACGCAAGGTACTGGGCGACGATATTGATATTTTGACTGATGCCAACACTGCCTACACCTTGGCTGACGTTCGACGTGTATTGCCTGTGCTGGCAGACATCAAAGCCGGTTGGCTTGAAGAGCCCTTTGCCTGTAACGATTTCTCGTCTTATCGCGAAGCGGCAAAGATTACGTCGCTGGTGCCGATCGCAGTTGGCGAAAACCATTATGGCCGCTTTGAATTTGCGCAATTACGCGAAGCGGGTGCCGTGCAGATCTGGCAGCCCGATTTGTCAAAATGCGGCGGCATCACCGAAGGTCTAGCCATTGCAGCCATGGCCTCAGCCTATCGTATCCCCATGCATACGCATAGCTCGGCCACTGGCATCAACCATGCTGCCACCATTCACTTTATGGCAGCCATTGAAAATTCAGGCTACTTTGAGGCTTGCGTATCGCACTTTAATCCCTTGCGCGATATGTTTGGCACCACCTTTGAGATCGGTGCAGATGGTTGCGTTGAGCCGCTCGACAAGCCTGGGATTGGGCTTGAGATTGATGAAGCATTGTTTGCCAAGTACCCGCTGATTGATGGACCTGGCTATGTAGTGAAATTCTAGGGCTACAACGACGCGTCTACTGCATACTTAACTTGAAAGACAAAGAGCTACCGCTGCATCATATTGACGCTTAACAATTACAACAAAACTTCTCTCATTAACCGGAGGCATCATGTTTAAAACTGTTGCAAAATTTTTCGCACTGCTCATTGCTGCTCTTGCAATGATCGCGCCGACACACGCGCAAACATTTCCAGAACGCTCAGTCAAAATCGTTGTGCCCTACCCACCCGGTGCCTTTAACGATTCACTGGCTCGCATGTCTAGCGAGAAGCTCACCAAGCTTTGGAACCAAACCGTTGTGGTTGAAAATAAGCCCGGTGGCAACACCACCATTGGGAATAACTACGTGGCCAAGTCGGCTGGTGACGGCTACACGATTTTAGTTACGCCGCTACCCTTCTCGGCCTTACCGGCCCTGTACGGAAAAAAACTTCCCTACGATGCACTGAACGATTTTCAAGCGCTGATTTTGGCTGGTGTGGCCAATAACGTACTGGCGACTCGCAAAGGCCTTGGTATTAAAGACGTCAATGAGTTAATTGCCTATTCTAAAAAGAATCCGGGCAAACTCAATTACGGCTCAACCGGCTCTGGCTCGTCAAACCATCTGTCGATGGAACTACTGATGAGTATGACTGGCATCAAACTCACGCACGTGCCCTACAAAGGCAGCGCCCCCGCAGTGGCAGCGCTGATGGCGGGTGAAATCGACGTACTCTTTGACAATATCCCAAACATTCTTGGGCAAATCAAAGCGGGCACTGTGACAGCGATTGCGGTCACAGGCTTAAAACCTTCGCCACTTTTACCTGGCATCCCAACAGTTGCTGAAACCGGCGCCCCTGGTTTTGAAGTGAACGTCTGGTTTGGCATGCAAGTGCCTGCAGCAACACCCAAAGCAGTTGTGGCTCAGGTTAATCGTCAACTCGCTGCAATCTTTCGCGAACCCGACATTACCAAACGCTTTACGGATGCGGGCGTCGCTGTGGTGGCTAGCACGCCTGAAGAATTCAGCGCCTTGCTCAAAAGCGAAGTCGCCAAGTGGGGCAAAGTTGTTCAAGACGCGAATATTAAGCTCGAGTGAAGGGTGCCCGCAGGACCTCGCAAGGGGTAGTGGATATTGCCCTCGACGCGGTCTGACCAGTCAAGTATTGTGAAGAAAAACCTTTGAGTCACCAAGTCAATTACCCCGGTCTGAACGCTAGGGTTTCACGAGCAAAATGATGAAAATTCAAGAGGTCACCCTCACCTTGTTTAGCTGGGATGATATCCCTGCAACAAGCTATGGCGCGCACACGGGTCGTTTCTCGGGCGGCAGCAAGCTTGGCCTGCTCGCCATCACCACCGATCAAGGGATTACAGGTCACGCTTTTTTAGGCTCAGCGTTTTATCCTGCCGATATGGATGGCGCAAGCTTGATTAAGTATCTCAAGCCGATTCTGCTCAATCAAAATCCGCTTGACCGTGAACGTCTCTATAAGGCGATGTGGAAGCGCGTTCGCACCACGACCGCGCGCGCCATTGGTGCAATGGACGTCGCACTTTGGGACATCGCCGGAAAAATCGCCGGCCTGCCAATTCATCAACTGCTAGGCTCTTATCGTGATCGCATTCCGGCTTACATCAGCTCAGCCGTGTTGGCGGCTCCAGAGGCGTATGCCGAAGAAGCGCAACACTACAAGTCACTGAACATGGCCGCCTACAAAATTCATCCGCCGCAAATCTGGCAAGATGATATCAAGGTGTGTGAAGCTGTGCGCAAGGCAGTCGGAGACGACTATACCTTGATGCTGGATTCGGTCTGGAGCTACGACTACCCCGCCGCCTTGCGGGTTGGTCAGGCAATCGAAGCGCTTGGCTTTTATTGGTACGAAGATCCGTTAGCCGATACTGATATCTATAATTACATTGAACTGAAAAAGCACCTGAGCATCCCAATCATGGCCACCGAATATCCAGCGGGCGGTTTGGATTCATACGCACCTTGGATTAAAGAACGCGCCACCGATTTCTTACGTGGCGACGTCGCAGTAAAGGGTGGCATTACCACCTTGATCAAGACTGCGCATTTAGCTGAAGCCTTTCATTTAAATTACGAAGTGCACCACGGTGGTAACTCGCTCAATAACTTCGCGAATTTACACGTGATCATGGCGCTTCAAAACACCGAACTTTTTGAAGTGCTGTTACCAGCCGAATCTCAAAAGTATGGGCTTTTGCAAGATATCGAAATTGATGCGCAAGGCATGATTCATGCACCCATGGCACCGGGTCTTGGCGCGCAAATCGATTTTGAACTGATCAAAAGAAAGACACTGGGGGTGTTGACGTAACAGGTTTTTTCAAGCGTCCCTCAGGCCCGCGTAAGACGATTACTGCAAACCAATTGACCGTCGTCGTACGTTACTAAAAAATACCATTTGCAAGCGATCAGGTCTTAATCTCATCGATTTGTGTCGCTTCATATTGCCGCCAGACGCAAGCCCCTCTAGCAGCTTTGTCTAAAGCGGCGAGATATTTTTCGTGTGCAAATAGGTCATCGGCACTCGGCAAAATAACCGGCAAAGTCAACGCTTCAAGTCGCTGCTCGTTGGCGGCCACGCTGGCAGTTTCTGGCACGTCAAAGTTGTCGATCATCAAGCTGTCTTGGCCGCGCGTCATGGCTAGCCAAACTTCAGCGAGTAGCCGTGAATCTAACAGCGCGCCATGCAACTGCCGGTGTGCGTTAGACACCCCATAGCGGTCACATAACGCATCAAGAGAATTACGCTTGCCCGGGTGCAAGGTTTTTGCGTGTGCAAGAGAATCGGTGACGCCCGAGCAAACATTCGTGACGGGTTCACGATCGATTCGCTTGAGCTCGGCGTTTAAAAACTTTAAGTCGAATGGCGCGTTGTGAATGATGAGTTCAGCACCCTCGATAAAGGCTAAAAATTCGTCGACCTGCTCTTCAAAACGCGGCTTCGTTGATAAAAAGTCTGTCGTCAATCCATGCACCTCAAGCGCCCCCGGATCGCTATCGCGGCCAGGGTTCAGATACGTATGAAAATCGCGGCCAGTGATACCGCGGTTGAGTACCTCAATTGCTCCGATTTCAACGATACGATGCCCATAAGCAGGGTCAAGGCCTGTCGTTTCAGTATCGAGAATAATCCAGCGCATAGTTTGGGTGACCTAAAAAGGGCGAGCGAACGAAAGGTAATCGCTGAATAAAAAAGTGCAAATCTACTGTAAACGGTCGGCTAGCAAAGCGTGGAACCTTCCGTGCGTTCAAACAATCCGAACCGATACTTCAACTATAGCGTGAGCGGCGCGTTATCTCACATCCGCGATCGCGCATCCTCAACCCCACGGTTGGCCAGCAAGTCGGCCCGCTCGTTGCCCGGGTCTCCGGCGTGGCCCTTGACCCAATGCCAAGTAATGTCATGCTGGGCGACTAAACCGTCTAGCAACAACCACAAGTCAGCATTTTTTACGGGTTTTTTGTCGGCCGTGCGCCAGCCGCGCTGCTTCCAACCGTGAATCCACTCGGTCATCCCCTTCATGACGTATTGCGAGTCGATGTGCAGGGTCACTTTGCAAGGGCGCGTCAGGGCACGCAAGGCCTCAATCACGGCCATCAGTTCCATACGGTTGTTGGTGGTTAATGGTTCGCCGCCGTGCAGCGTTTTTTCAACGTTGCCGCGCTTTAACAAAACACCCCAACCGCCCGGGCCCGGATTGCCTTTGCATGCGCCATCTGTCCAAATTTCTACGGTGTCTTCAGTATTCATGACAAGTTTCTTAAGATTAATGTTCTCGCCACCACAAAGAGCGAGGCGTAGTCGAGCGCATCCTGTTATTCGCGCTATTTATCCTTCGCCTGTTCGGGGAGGATTTTCTTGCATTCGGCTAAACAGAGTCGTCCAGCGACTTTGAGTGGGTCTTTTGCTGCAACGTTGCGCCAGCGGTCTGGCGTGCACCTTTGCGCACCGCCGCGGCAGTTTTCCAACGCGGCTTAATCAGTCGCATGCCAGCCACGCGCTTCACAGCTGAAACAACATAGACAGCGCCACAGACCGGCCACCAACGGTTGCCGGCCGCCTCGGCAAACGCAAAGCGATCCAGCCATTTTTGTGAGCGAAGTGGGGGAACATAACAGCCAAAGTGCCCTAACTCGATTTCAAACGACAACAACTTGAGCCAATCCTTCAACCGGGGCAGCGACACCTGGGCCTGAACAGGTCGCGGTAACCAAGGTGCCAAATATGGGATTCGATGGCGTACGCCCCAAAGACTCCAGGGGTTAAACCCTGAAATAACGACCCGGCCTTCAGGCACTAGAACACGCTCAACTTCGCGCAAGACTTGATGTGGGTGAGCACTTGCTTCTAAGCCGTGTGGCAATAATAAAAGGTCTACACTTTGGGAGTCAAAAGGCAAGAACTCTGGTTCAGCCAATACCATGCCCGCCCAATCTGTCGCAGGTAACAGCGGCAACTCTGCACCGGCGTAGGCCTTAAAGGGCATACGGTTGGCGCGTAAAAGGTCAAGATTAGGTTGCCCCAGTTGCAACGCGTGATAGCCAAACACGTCGGCGACCATCTTATCGAAGCAGGTTTGCTCAAAGCGCTGCACATACTGACCGAGTTCGCTCTGTCGCCACTGCTCAAAGTCTACAATAGGGGATTGTGGTTTAGACACGGGTTCTCAAAAATGAATAAAACTCAACACCGACTTGATTTCGTACAGCCTTGCACAGGCATCTCTCCGATCTCGGCCTTTAGCGACAACTATATCTGGTTAGTCTCTAACGGTCGCCAAGCCTTGGTAGTTGATCCTGGTCAAGCCCAGCCAGTATTGAAGGTTCTAAAAGAACTGCAACTCTCATTGAACGCTATTTTACTCACCCATCACCACGACGACCACGTTGGCGGGGTTGCTGAACTAGTGGCACAAACGGGTGCCAAGGTTTGGGGGCCCGCTGGCGAGGTCTTGCCGGTGTGCGACGTAGCGTTGGTCGAAGGCGACACCTTCGAAGATACGTCGCTTGAGATAAAACTCTCGGTTTTGGATATTCCTGGCCACACTGGGGGGCATATTGCATTTTTTGGAACTTTCGGCACCACCCCAGTTGTGTTTTGTGGCGATACACTCTTTGCAGCAGGCTGTGGGCGCGTATTTGAAGGAACCCCCGCTATGATGGAAGCGTCGCTGGCAAAACTGGCAGCACTGCCGGTGGACTCGAGGGTTTACTGCGCCCACGAGTACACACTGTCAAACATGCGCTGGGCCTGTGAGGTTGAACCTGATAATGTTGCACTACAGAGCTGGCAAGAACACGCCAGCGAGCAGCGTCGGTTAAATCAGCCTACCCTTCCCAGCTCGATCGAACTTGAGTTGGCCTGTAATCCGTTTTTGCGCGTGCGGCAGCCCAGTATTGTGCAGGCCGCCACCAACTGGGCGCAACGCGAACTCACCACCCCGGTTGAGGTATTCGCGGCGCTCAGAGAGTGGAAAAACAACTTCCGTTGAAGCCCATGCGTTTGTTTCGTTTGTTGTGCGTGCTCAGCCTGCTGGCCTTGGTGGGCTGCGCTGCCCCGGATCAAAAAAGCCGTTACGTCGCTGCGGACACCTCACGCACCATCGATTTGACGATCCCGCCGCTTGACGCCTGGGAGCGTATCCGTCGCGGGTTTGCCATCCCCAACCTCAATACGCCCCTTTCGGCCAAGTGGACAGCCTATTATGCCTCGCACCCTGAAGCGATGCAGCGTATGGCCGCACGGGCAGGCAAATACTTGTATTACATCGTCGACGAAATCAACCGACGCGGTCTGCCCACCGAGTTGGCCTTGCTGCCGTTTGTCGAAAGTGCCTATAACCCGGTCGCGTATTCAAGCGCCAGAGCCTCAGGGCTGTGGCAATTTATCCCAAGCACAGGCACGCAGTTCAAACTCAAGCAAGACTGGTGGCACGATCAACGGCGTGACCCCATCGCCTCGACCAATGCGGCCCTCGACTACCTTGAATATCTGTTCGAGTTTCAAGGCGACTGGTATCTGGCACTTGCCTCGTACAACTGGGGTGAAGGCTCGGTCAAACGCGCGGTCACGCGCAATATGGCGATGGGCAAATCAACCGACTATCTGTCTCTTAGCATGCCCAACGAGACCCTGAACTACGTCCCCAAACTGCAGGCAATCAAAAATATCGTGGCCGACCCCGAACGCTATGCCGTCGTTCTACCTCAAGTCGATAACAGCCCTTACTTTGTTGCGGTACAAAAGAAGGTCAACATCGACTTCACAATTGCAGCACAGTTAGCTGAAATGCCGATTGCCGACTTTCACGCGTTAAACCCCTCGTTTAACCAGCCGGTTATTTCAGCGCAAGAAGAGCATGTCGTCATCTTGCCTCGCAATAAAGTTGATATTTTCAATGCCAACCTTTTGCAGTATCAAGGCGAACTCTCATCCTGGAAAACCTACGAAGCCAAGACGGGCGATACCTTTAGCTCAATTGCTGCCAAGTTTGGGGTCGCCGAGGCCCGTTTGCGCCAGGCCAATCGCATTGAACCGAGTGCGCGCGTCGTAGCAGAGCAAATTGTCATTATCCCTGGCCCGGCCGGACAAGGGCTGCAGCTTGCGCCACCCAGCGCCTCGGGGGTACCGCAAGTTGCAGGGCGACAGCCCAGTGCCACAACCAGCCAACAAGTGCGCATCCATGTTGTACGCAAAGGCGAATCCCTCGAATCGATCGCTCGCCAATACAATACGACCATCGTGAACTTGCGCGCGCTGAACCGCCTAAAAACTGATACCGTTCGAGTTGGCGCTAAACTGCGTGTTCCCGGCACGGGCAATCGCAGTTGACGCCCTACCCGCTTTCGTAGATCCGCTTCGTTGACTTTTTATTTCTAGGATTTTTATGGGCTTTCTTTCTGGCAAACGCATTTTAATTACGGGCGTCATCTCTAATCGGTCGATTGCCTACGGCATTGCCAAAGCCTGCCACGAGCAAGGAGCCACACTGGCTTTCACCTACGTTGGCGAACGTTTTGAAGAACGAGTCAAAGAATTTGCGGCCGATTTTGGTAGCAATATCGTGTTGCCCTGTGATGTCGCCGAAGACAGTCAAATCGAAGCCACCTTTACCGAGCTTGCTAAATATTGGGATGGCCTCGAGGGCTTGGTTCACTCGATTGGCTTTGCCCCGCGCGAAGCCATTGCCGGCGAATTTCTAGAGGGTCTCTCGCGTGAAGCCTTTCGAATTGCTCACGACATTTCTTCGTACAGCTTTCCGGCCTTAGCTAAAGCCGCTCGCCCAATGATGCAAGGGCGCAATGGCGCCCTGATCACGCTGACCTACTTGGGTGCCGAACGCGTTCTTGCCAACTACAACACCATGGGGCTGGCCAAAGCTTCGCTTGAGGCCTCAGTGCGCTACTTAGCCGCCAACCTTGGGCCCGAAGGCATTCGTGCCAACGGTATTTCAGCCGGTCCGATTAAAACATTAGCCGCAAGTGGCATTAAAGATTTTTCAAGCATCTTGAAATTTGTCGAAGCCAGCGCACCCTTGCGTCGCAATGTCACCATCGAGCAAGTCGGTAACGTCGCTGCCTTTCTGCTGTCAGACTTAGCCTCGGGCGTGACTGGCGAAATCCTGCATGTCGACTCGGGCTTTTCAAATGTTGTGGCTGGTCTAGTCGAGTAAGCGTTTTAGCCGAAAGACTACCGGGCACCCAACTGCAAGATTTCGGCGGCACTATTAACGCTGGCCATATCTAAAGATTTAGCCAATAGCGATCGTGCGCGGCGTTCACCCAACACGGGTATGACAAGCTCAAGAAACTTTGCCGCGAGTTGTTGATCATTCATCGGATTAGTCACGCTACCCGTCGCATCACGCGTGAAGTGTTCGACTTGGCGGCCATCATGCAACCGGATGCTCACCACTGCTTGGTTATCTTGCAGCGCTGAATCTGCGACCACCTCAGCATGCTCTTGCAAGCTACGCACCGAGGGATCCATGACACTATTTAACGTGCCTTGTGCAATCCCAGCGGCGCCGTAAACTAAACTGGCCCCCACCCAATGATATAGGCTCACCTGAGCATCTAAAACAGTTTCGGGTAATTTGCGCCAACACAATGTCAGCGCATCTGGATGTACCCGCAGCGAGATGTTTGCAATATCTTGATGACTAATACTGTGGGTGCGCTGCAAGTGCAAGCTCGCATCAATTGCTGGGTGAACCACGATGCCGCAAGGGTAAGGTTTGAAAGCATTATTCAAGGATTCGAAACGCTCGCCGAGCTGATCTCGTATCAAACTCGCATCATGACCTCCCGTTAAAACTTGCAGTAAGCCGTTACGACCATCGATCGCAATTGGGCTACATGCATAATTGGCAGCAGCCAGATGGGCCGCCACAACGCCATCGCGCGCAGCGAGCCCCGGCACAAAGGTGATCGCCATGCTGCCGTGTGCTGCACGCAGGCCGCCCGCCTGACTTGCGGCAAGCCCAAGCGCCGACACCATTTGAGGCTGCGTCAAATTCAACAAACGACCGACCGCAGCAGCGGCTCCGATCGCCCCCGATAAGCCCGTCATGTACCAACCCATGTTGGCGCCACCGGCCTTGATCGCGCAACTCACACGGCACTCAAGCTCAAGCCCAATGGCCAAGGCATTGAGCATCTGCTCACCGTTCACGGGCCGATCGACTGAACCGAGCTGATAGGCGGTCGCGAGTACGGCTGAAGCGACGGGCCCGGTGGGGTGGGTAATGGTTGAAAGGTGCGTGTCATCATACGTGTGCGCTGACGCGGCCAAACTACCGATCAAGGCGGCGTCTGGTAGCGAGGTAGCTTCGTAACGCCCTAAACTGGGGACGTCACCCGCCCCCATCGAGAGCAACCCCGCCACCGCAGCATCCACTGAGGGCATCACTGCACCGCCCGTCGCACACGCGACAAAATTCACCCAAGCCCGCGACGTATGCACACGTACCGCGTCGGGCAGGCTGCCCCAACTTTGCGCGCACGCATAATCTGCCATGCAAAGGGTCACTGGATCTGAGGTTGTGCGTGTCATGTTGAAACCATTGATTGTGTCTAAACGGGCGGCCATTTTCGGCGCCTCCGGTAACCGGTTTGTTACTCGCCCTCGATTCGTTTGAGGACTGGCAATAAATACTTGCGAAATTGCGCCGGGTTTTCGCTCATCGGAAAATGCCCGACTTCGCGCATGACGGTCACTTCGGCGCCTGGGATCGACTCGGCTGTGCGAAGCGTATCTTCTGGCGTACACGAAAAATCGTATTCGCCCGTTAGCAAATAAAGCGGACACAAGTCTGTACGGATACCCGTCAACTTTCCCCGCAAGTCGCTATCAACCCGATAAAAATATAGATCTCCCTTAAAAATACCTGGACCACCTTGCATATATTGCCACAGCGTTTCATGCCGATGTACGGCTGGCGATTGCGGTGCCACCAAGCCCGACACCAACGCGGCACAGACCTCACCGCCATGCACATCACCGCGATGCAACCACGAGGTGTCATACCAAGGCTGCTGATGATCTGCCGCTTCAACGCCTATCAAGGCGCGAAATTTATCTGAATGCAGATGGGCGAGTTGCAATACGATTCGCCCACCAATTGAACAACCAATGACCACTGGGCGCTCAAGCTCAAGTGCCGCGCAAAAGGCCATCACCGTTTCAACATAAAGAGCGGTCGATAATTTATATTCTGTGTCTTGCCAGCCTTCGGGCGGATAAGATTTGCCGTGCCAAGGCATATCAAACGCGAGCACGCGATAGCGAGAGGTAATTTCAGGGTCGTTCATCATATGGCGATACTGACGATTGTCAGCGCCAGCAGTATGCAAACAGACCAACGGAATCCCGCTGCCTGCCTCTTCAAAATAGACACGGCATTGTTTGCCCTGGATGGCAAACGTTGTGTAGCGCCCTACAATCGGCTCAAGGATGACGCTCATGCCGTCACCTCACGTGGTGAAGCTAGCAAATCCTTAACAAATTGCAGATGTGCCATCAGCGGGTGTAAATGACCCTCGATGGTGAATGCACGCCGTTTATTCAACGCCAGAAGATCATGCCAACCAGTTGGTGGTGTGGCTAACCAAAACTTACTCCAGCCTTCGGCAGTACCTTTGACCGCAAAGTCCCACGACTGTAACGCTACGCCACGCTCTACGATCTCGGCCACACGACCGTCACGAATCCGAACAATGACGGGGACATCATCAAACTGCACAAGCATGTCTACCTGCACAGGGCGAGGCTTTGCAAAGGTTGACGCGGCCTGGGTAAAGCGCTGCAATAATTGCGCACCAGTCTCAGCGGGGCTAGGAGTCATGTCTCATCTTGTTATTTTTAAAAGTACCGCTTTCAAACGCAGCATCTCAGAAAGTGTTTGTAGGGCGTGGCTAGCCTGCTGTCAATCAAGTTTACTTTGCTCAAATAGCAAACTTATCGCAGGTGCATATTTTGCGCCATGTCCGGCCGCAATCGCTTGATCAAAACAGGCGACTAAATTCTTGGCACCTGTGGCGTTGACTCCAACCTGCTCAGCAAGGGCCACCGCGTACGACAAGTCTTTACGCGCGTATGTCACCGGAAAGGCGCGCTCGGGAAACTCTTGTGGCACGATGGCTTTTAGCCCTTGATTGCGCAGGGCAAAGCTGTCCGCCGAGCCGGCCGCTAGCGCCGCAAAAAGCGTCTCTGGATCAACCCCAGCGCGCACACCAATCGCACGAGCCTCTGAAAGTGCCAGCACTGTTTCGTAGACGACCATGTTATTTAGGATCTTTACCACCTGACCTGAGCCGGCTTTGCCGGCATGACGAACGTCTGTCGCGAACATTTGAATGTAGGGCTCGAGCAGTGCAAACAACTCGGGGGTCGCACCGACTGGCACCGCAAGCGTGCCCGCTTCAGCCGCCGCACGCGTCCGCATCACTGGCGCGTCAGCAAAATACATGCCTTTTGCGACGAACGCAGCCGCCAACGTTTGCGTGGTGTCAAACGGCGAGGTGCTCAGGTCAACAACGATCTGCCCTGGGCTTCCGGCTTCAAGCAAACCTGCGGGCGCGCGCACAACCTTCGAAACAATCTCACCCGACGGGAGTGACAAAAAGACAAGGTCTGCTTCTTTTGAAATCTGCGCCATACCCGCTGACTGAACACCAAATTCAGCAAGTCTTTTTAATGGTGGTTCTTCTAAGTCAAAGGCCAAGACCTTCAACTGACTTTTCGTTGCAAGGTGACGGCACATGGGTTCACCCATCACACCTACACCTATAAAGCCGATACATTGAATTGCTTTGGGATCTAGCTGACGGGCTGACATCATATTTTTCTCTTTAGGTTTAGATTGCTTCAGTGACGCAAGCCACTAGTGAATACCAAAAAAATACATCAACAGTGCATCCATGGTTCCGCGCAGTTGATCACCTGCAAGCAAAGCCAGATTGACTGGATTTAAGCCCGATATCGTCTGATTGAGTGCAAGGGTCGCCATAAAGCTATCAGCGCTCAGCCATTGTCTCTTTTCAATTAACAGCATGCGCTCGTAGGCCACAATGCCGCCGCCAAAACTGACGGCGCCGATTAACAACAATTCAAAAAAAATTTGCCACAATGTCGGTCGTTCTGCTGCAGGAACCCCGCTGGAGTGAGCATCAGATGGGGTCGTCGTCGTCATCGTAGTTACGGTATCGTTAGGGATAGGGGTCGAAATCACATTAGCATCATTCGTAGCGAGATGCATCAGTTCATACTGGCGGACAAGCCTCAAGCACCTTGTTGGTGCATCCGCCTACGATCTGTAACAGCAAGTCAGCGACAGCTTGGCTCTTGTTTTTTTACAGCCATCTTCACCGACTCGCAGCAAGTAAGGCGCCAGAGAGCGATTCAAAGTAATGGCCATCTGGCAACATTTCAAATATTCCGGCTTTGCGCAATTTAAGTAAGACACGTTCGTTGGCCTCGCACAACAATACCCTGACACCTCGTTTCTGCAAACCAGCGATTGCATCTTCGAGGCACTGCAACCCCGTCACATCCATAAACGGCACGCGTTGCAAACGCAAAATTAACACCTTGGGGTCGGTTGCCGTATCACGCAAGACGCGCTCGACATTATCGACTGCACCAAAAAACATGGGGCCGTTAATTTCGTACAGCAAGGTCCCTGCAGGCAAAGCTGCGAGGCCCTGACTTGCCAACTCAGACTGCACCGAAACGTGATCCAGTTGGCGCAATTCGACGGTGGCCGCCATGCGACGCAAAAAATGCAGGATTGCAAGAATGACACCAACATTGACTGCCACCACCAGATCCACAAATACTGTCAATAAAAACGTGACAAGCAGAATCGCACGATCCGCATAGGGTGCCCGCATCAACACCCGTCTAAAGCGATGGAGCTCGCTCATATTCCAGGCCACGACAAAAAGAATTGCAGCCAACGCTGCCAACGGAATACTTGACGCCAAAGGCGCCAATACCAGCAACACGGCAATCAGGGTGACCGCGTGCATCAACCCAGCAAGCGGGCTTGTCGCACCGTTGCGTATATTGGTGGCGGTGCGAGCAATCGCCCCTGTCGCTGCAAATCCACCAAACAGTGGCGTCATCATATTGGCGATGCCCTGTCCCACAAGCTCTTGATTTGAATCGTGTTTCGTGCCAGCCATCCCATCGGCCACGACTGCTGACAGCAGTGATTCAATCGCCCCAAGCATCGCGATGGTGAAGGCGGGCCCAATCAAAGAGGTCACTTGCGACAGACTTAAATCGGGCACGGCAAATACAGGCAAGCCCTGAGGGACCCCGCCAAAGGCGGTCCCGATAGTCGCCACGCCCTGTAGCTGTAACGTCGACTGCAACAGTGTGGCCACGATCATCGCCACCAACGGGCCAGGGATTTTTTTAAGTGCAGCGATCTTTGGAGAAAAAATCACAATCAACAAACTTAGCAACGCCAGCGCGAATGTCGGCAGATGGGTTTGGGACAGCAGCGTGAGTTGAGTCCATAATTTTTCATGAAAGTGCTCGGCTGTGACTTTAGGCAGCCCTAAAAAATCAGACCATTGACCAACAAAAATAATGACACCGATGCCGGTGGTAAAGCCCACAATCACGGGAGCCGGAATAAACTTGATGACCCCACCCATTTTGGTCAGACCCATCAACAGCAGCATCACCCCAGCCATCAGCGTGGCGACCTGTAAGCCAGCCATGCCATATTTGGCGGTGATGCCGGCCAAGATCACAATGAACGCACCAGTCGGCCCAGCAATCTGCAGCCGCGAGCCACCTAGCAGCGTCACGAGCCCACCACCGATGATGGCGGTATAGATACCTTGCTCAGGTCGTGCCCCAGAGGCAATCGCGAAGGCCATCGATAAGGGCAGCGCCACAATGCCCACCACCAGCCCCGCGACAATATTAGGCAGCCAATGATGGCGAGCGTAGAGGCCTGCGCGATATCCTTCAACCAAAGCAATCATTGCGTATCCGATGAGAAGGGGGAGCATCTCGAAAGTCTGACTCAGTATAGCGGCAACAACGGGTACACCTAAAATGACGATCACCGCAGCGACCATGAGGTCGGAGGCAACTTGCCTCGCCAGTCTTGTCTAAATCTACTCAAAGCACTACGCTCTGATATTGAATATGGCTATCTTCAGAATTTTTCTTAGCAAATACTGTGCCATGGGGACGGCGAATTCCGCCACCCTTACGGCTTTTCAGCGACCTATCAACATCCCTTCAATCTTTTTAGACACCCTATCTTATGAGCCTTCCCGAACTTTCTGCAGTTGAACTTCGTCGCCTGATCGGCGCTCGTCAGGTCTCACCCGTCGAGTTAATGGATGCATGCATTGCACGGATCGACACGCTTAATCCTGCTATCAACGCAATTTGTGCGACTGACTTTGAGCGTGCCCGTGACTCGGCAAAGCTAGCCGAAGCAAGCGTGATGCGCGGCGAGACCTTGGGCCCATTGCATGGGCTCCCGCTAGGTGTCAAAGATTTACAAGCAACAAAAGATCTACTCACCACCTACGGCAATATTGGTTTTCGCAGCAATGTTCCTGACCAAGACAACAGTTTGATCGCACGTTTACGTGCGGCTGGCGCCATCGTGACGGCAAAAACAAATACGCCGGACATGGGCGCAGGCGCAAACACACGTAACGCGGTTTGGGGTGCAACCGGCAATCCTTTCAATCCAAGCTTAAATGCTGGAGGCTCTTCGGGCGGTTCGGCCGCCGCCTTAGCCACCGATCTTTTGCCAATCTGTACCGGCTCAGACACCGGCGGCTCGTTGCGTATTCCGGCAGCGTTATGCGGGGTCGTTGGCATGCGTCCATCGCCGGGCATGATTGGCAACAATGCCCGTGCACTGGGGTGGTCAGTGATTTCAGTGGTCGGCCCAATGGGTCGTGACGTCGCAGATACCGCCCTGTTGTTTTCGGCGAGCGTTGGGCGCGATGCGATGGATCCCCTTGTCTTTCCCAATGACTCCAAAAAGTTTTGGCCCTTGCAACAATTTGATTTATCCAAATTGCGCATTGGTTACACCGAAGATTTCGGCGTGTGTATTGTCGATCAAGAAATTCGCAGAACGTTTCGCAAGCGTATTGAGGCACTCTCTTCTTTGGTCGCCACGTGTGAGCCAATCGACTTCAAGCTGGGCGACCCAGATCGAGCCTTTGATATTTTGCGTGCTGAAAACTTTGTATCGTCTTTTGGACACATTTACCGCACAGCGCCTGAAACGCTCGGTGCGAACATCTGCGCCAACATGGAGATCGCTTCAGCCATCACGCTTGCTGACCGCGCCTGGGCACACCTCGAACAAACGAAGGTCACTCGCCAGTTTGCAGCTGCCACTGAAAAGTATGATTTGATTTTGTCACCGGTCGTACCCGTCACAGCGTTTCCATGGACGGACCTGTACGCCGCACAAGTAGACGGTCAGCCCATGCGTAATTATTACCACTGGCTTGGCTTAACCTATGTGGTGACCCTTGCTACCAATCCCACCATTGCTTTACCTTGCGGCACAGACGAGCATGGCATGCCTTTTGGCCTGCAGATGTCAGGGCGTTTATTTGCTGATGATCAGGTGTTGGCAGCCGCGCATGCCATTGAGCAAGCGTTTAAAGGTGACGCCACGCTGTGTCGGCCTAAACCAGACCTGAAGGCCTTGCAGGTTGCACGGCCAGAGCTCAAGTCCATCGTGACGCATCCGCCTATTTATGGCTCGGGTATAGCGCTCGATGCCTCGGCTGCTGCTGTGTAATTGGCAGATATATTGCGGTGTGGTTGGCAGGTACGATTACGGTGTCGTTAGCGGATAAGCTGACAGAGTAATGAGCGATTACGTTACGGTGACTTGCGGTGATTCAACGCCGCAGTCACCATGCCAAGCGCCAAGCCCCAAAATGCACTGTTTAAACCAAACAACGACAGCCCAGAGGCCGTTACCAAAAACGTGATCACAGCGGCATCACGCTCTTTGGCTTCACTCAGTGCAGTCGCCAAACCATTACCAATCGTGCCTAACAAGGCTAAGCCGGCGATGGTCACAATCAAGGCCTGCGGAAATGCGGCAAAGACGCTGACCACCGTTGCACCTAGCACACCGGTGATGACATAAAAACAACCCGCGCACACTGATGCAAGATAACGCTGTTTAGGGTCAGCATCAGCGTCTTTGCTCATGCACATGGCTGCGGTGATGGCTGCCAGGTTAAATGAGAAACCGCCGAACGGTGCTAACAGCAAACCGGCAAGGCCGGTGAAACCAATCAAAGGTGAAGCCGGTGTCGTATAGCCATTCGCACGCAACACGGCCAGGCCAGGCACATTTTGTGAAGCCATCGACACGATAAATAAAGGGATCCCGACGCCGATCAAACTTGTAACCGAAAAGGTCGGTGTCATCCAAAGAGGCTGCGCAAACGTCAGTGCAAAATGCTGCATTTGAAACAGACCTAGCGTAGTGGTCGTGCCAAGCCCCACAAAAAAAGTCAGCGGGACTGCATAGAGCGGCAGATAGCGTCTGGCAACGAGAAAGCAAACAAGCATGATGCCAACAAGCCAGCCTTGGGTAGGCAACACCACAAACACGTCAATGCCGAAGCGCAATAAGACGCCCGCTAACATCGCTGCGGCAAGCGTTTTTGGTACATAACGCATCAGGCGTTCAAACAGACCAGAGAAGCCTGCCAGTGTGATGAGCAAAGAGTTAAACAAAAATATGCCAATCGCCTCAGACATGGATAAACCTGCCAAGCCTGTGATCAATAGCGCAGCCCCTGGCGTTGACCAAGCCGTCAAGATGGGCTCTTTAAAATAGAGGGACAAGCCAATGCAGGTGAACCCCATCCCGAGGCCCAACGCCCATAACCATGACGACATTTCAGCGGGCGTCGCGCCCGCCGCATGCGCAGCTTGAAAGACAATTGCTGCCGAACTGGTGTAACCCACCAACACGGCGATGAACCCCGCAGAAAGGTGCGAGAGCCGCAAGCGGCTCATTGCAGCGGTGCTTTAAAGCATGTGGCCACTTTTAGTCGCTTTGGTGCGCAAGTAGCCATAATTATGCTCGTTAGACGGAAACACATGGGGGACTCGTTCGACCACATCGATATTATGTTGAGCCAGGGCAGCAACTTTTAATGGATTGTTGGTCATTAAACGCACGCGCTTGACGCCCAACAATCGTAGCATCTGCGCAGCGGGCAAATAATTACGCTCGTCTGAGTCAAAGCCTAACTGTAGATTTGCATCAACGGTATCAAAACCAGCGTCTTGCAACTGATATGCACGCAATTTATTGACGAGCCCGATGCCGCGACCCTCTTGCGCTAGGTAGAGCAAAATACCACTACCAAACTTATTCATCTCGCTGATCGAACCGCGCAACTGATTGCCGCAATCGCAACGTAACGAACCCATCAAATCGCCAGTAAAACACTCAGAGTGCAAACGAATGAGCGCCGGCACGTCTGGATTTAACTCGCCAACAATAATCGCCAAATGCTCGATACCACCGTCGCGGGGCCGAAAAGCCACCACGCGGGCATGTTCTGCGGCTTCGAGCGGCACGCGAGCTTCGCTGACCACTCGCAGAGAGTCTGCTGCGATATCCATATAAGCATCAATCGCAGCCACCCTCACGTTCAGGGCGTCAGTCGCTGGGCCGGCTGTCGCCACAATGGCGGCTGGCAACAAACGCGAAAGTTTGGCCAGTGTGACGCAGGCTTGCTCAAGAGGCCCCGCCGCTGAAATTTGCAGCGGCGTCAAATCAGGTGGCGTTTCAAGCGCCGAGAGTGGGTTTGCCAGATAATCAATCACTGCTTTACCCAGGCCGTCCGTTGCTGTCACCACACAGGCCTGATGGTCACTTTTATCAAGGCCCAAGACATTGGCACGCGTGCCCGTCATCACCAGCGCAACGGGTGAACTGGCCTGAGAGGCCAAGGCGCGTAGGCTTTCAGCGTTAACAGCCTCGGCCCCTAGCATCAGTACACTAGATTCACCAAGATGCACTCGAACGCTCGCGCCACGGCGTAGTTCTGAGATAACACGATCAACATCAATTAGGGGATCTGTTTGAGACACGTAGAACCTAGCAATAAGTTTTATTGGGATTGTGACAAGCAGTTTCAGCGTAAGCTGACACCTAGCTGAATAATCGCCTAACTCGCAATTATGCCACTATCGTGGCAGTATATTGGGGATTACGCTTAGTTTCTAACAACTTTTTAAGATTCACTATCGCGCAATCTTCACAAACTCCTAACTGTCGCACTTTTGATCTGATCGCCGCGATCTTTAGTGCAAAAAACTAAGTAAGTTTTATTAATTATTTTATCCAACCCTCCACCGTATCTCATGAACGAAATCGCGCAACAAGATTCATGGCCAAACCTGCTTGAGGCGTTTGTCCAAGTAACAAGTCCACTTCCATCAGAGTGGGCACCCATTTTCGACCCCTTGCGAAGGGGTGGGTGCGACGCCATGATGGTGGTCGGTCAATTAGGCCAAACGCTGGATGGCCGCATTGCAACGATTACCGGTCATTCAAAATATATCAATGGGCCTGCTGGGCTCACCCACTTACACCGGTTGCGGGCAGTTGTCGACGCTGTCGTGGTAGGAGTGGGCACTGCGACGGCAGATAACCCTCGCTTAAATGTACGGCTTGTGACTGGCCAACACCCTGCGCGCGTCGTGATCGACCCAAAGGCCCGCCTCGATCCAGCGGCGCTAGTTTGGTCTGACGATGGCGCACGTCGTCTTGTCATCGTGGCCGATCAGACTCAAGCCAACACACCGCCTGGGGTAGAAGTCGTCTCGCTTCAAACCAACAATGGTCAGCTAGCACCCGCCGACATTCTCAAAGCTTTATTTGACCGTGGCCTCAAACGCATCTTGATAGAGGGCGGGGCAGATACCGTGTCGCGCTTTATGCAGGCTGGTTGCCTCGATCGCCTGCACGTCATTGTGGCCCCGATCATCATGGGCTCGGGCCGCCCCGGCTTTTCTCTGCCCGCGATCGAGCACGTGAATCAGGCCGTCAGAATAAAAATGCGCGCTCACCCACTCGAAGATGATGAGATGCTGTTTGACTGCGATCTGTCAGGGCAACGAGTCAAGCTCGTCTGAGGTGGCAACGGCGCAGACACGCTCAACAACCTCTTCAAACAACCGGGCGCAATCAGCCCAAGAGGGTTGCTGCGCGGCCGCCAACAGCGCACCTTGCGAAAGACTCTGCCGCAAAGCATGATCTTGCATAATTTGCCGCAAAGCCTTTAGCAAGCTGTCGACATCATCTGGCTCGGCCAATAAACCTGCGGTAGTGGGCACAGTATCAGGGATTGCACCTGCAGTCGTACCAATCACCGGTAAACCATGAGCCAGTGCCTCGGCATACGCCATCCCGTAACCTTCAAAACGAGACGCCAGCACAAATACATCAGCCTGCGAATAGAGCACTTGCAAATGCGCAGAGTCAATCGCACCAAGCACACGCACGCGGTTTAACAAGTCAAACCTTTCGAGGTCGGCATGCAGTTGGGCGACAGCCTCGGCGTCACGCGTCAAGTCGCCTGCGATCGTCAAGTGCCAAGGCAACCCTGTTAGCTTAGCTAACGCAGGCAGCAAGATATCAAAGCCCTTACGTTTGACCACAGAGCCCACCGATAACAACTGCAACGGGCCAGGCACTGACGGCCGCGACACCCGCGAAACGCGATCCGTGCCGGGCAAGATGCTGGTGATCGCCTGGTGTGGCACTGCAAAATGTTCAACAACGTCTTGCAACGTAGCAGGGCTTGTCACCACCACCCACGTGGCATGCGCCAGCGCACGCCGCTCGGTATCGTTGAAGTGCGCCGACTGCGCCGCACTCAAGCCTGTCTCAAACGCGAGCGGGTGATGCACCAAGGCGATTAACGGATGGCGTTGTTGTAACTGCGCTGCCACCTCAGGCAACACACCAAACGCCAAACCATCAATCACCACAGGCACGCCAGGCTCAAGAGTCAGCAAGCTTTCACAGGCCTTTTGCCGCGTGTCAAGATCTGGGTACGGAAACCCATCACCCAACCCTAGCACCTGCACCTGCCAGCCGTTCGCTCGCAAACCCTCAATGATGTGACGATCATAGATATAGCCGCCCGTCGCCGTGAGTAAATCACCCGGTATCGCAAACACCAAACACTTCATGTTGTCGCTCAATCAACAGCCCTTTAAATTGCAGCCTCGTACCAGGCGCGCGCGACGTGCGATTCAGAGATCGTGATGCGGATCGCGTGCAACTCTTTGCCATCGCGACCAAGCGTGCCCGAGCGAGCTGCCTTGGCGAGCTGATCAAAAATGTATTTTGTTAAAAACTCAGTTGTCGTGTTCAAGCCCTTGAATTCAGGATGATCGTCTAGATTTGAATAATTCAGAGGCTTGAGCGTATCTTTGAGTACATCAAGTGCACGACCGATATCAACGACGATGCCGTTTACATCTAAAGTTTTGGCGATAAAAGCCGCGTCAACCACAAAGGTGGCGCCATGCAAGGCTTGAGCTGGGCCAAACACTTGGCCGCGAAAAGAATGGGCAATCATGATGTGATCGCGAACTTCAACTGTAAACATAACGACTTCCTTAAAAGTAATAAATCAGCTGGCAGACAATGCCGCTGGGTTGACCTAAATTATGAGTAATGGATCAGCTGACAAAGAATGCCACTTGGTTGCCCTAAAATTTGGGGTAATTGTTTGGGTAAATCGGCAAAGGCAACGGCCGGAGCCAGCAGGGCATCAAGCCTTGCATCTTTTAATAACTCAAGTGCGACCCCAAGCCTGCGACGGTAGCTGTAACGTGGCCGGCGCGTTGCCGAAATATGCCCAACCTGACTCGATTGCAGACGCAATTGCTTACTATGAAACGCGCCACCCAAGGGCGCGCCCACAATCTGTGTTCCGTACCAGCTCAGTTCAAGCACTGTGGCTTCTTCGCCGGCAAGCCTAAGTGCTGTAGTTAGGCCCGCGGCCGAGGCACTCGTGTGAAACACAAGGTCGCAATCAAGAGGTGCGGTGGCTTCTGACGCAAACTTCACGCCAAGTTGCTTGGCCAGCGCGGCACGGTCGGGATTAATATCCACCAACGTAACCTCTGCGCCCGGCAGATGCCCACACAAAAAGGCCACCAAACAACCCAAGACGCCACCACCCACCACGGCGATTCGATCGCCCGGGCCCGGTGCAGCGTCCCACACAGCATTCAGCGCGGTTTCCATATTCGCGGCCAAGACGGCTCGCTCGGGTGGGACCGCCTCGGGTATCGCCATGACCGCGGCGGCGGCTAAATTAAAAAAGTCTTGATGCGGGCTCAAGCTAAATACGCAACGATTGAGCATCTCGGGCGGGCCACTTTGCACCCGACCCACCGAGGCATAGCCATACTTGACTGGAAACGGGAAGTCTCCGCCCATAAATGGTGCGCGCATACGCGTAAATTCAGCCTCAGGGACTTTGCCAGCAAACACTAAGGACTCGGTCCCCCGGCTCAGCGCGCTAAAGAGCGTGCGGACCCTGACCTGCCCCGCCTGTGGTGCAGGCAACGGCTCAGCGCGCAGTTCTGCAACGCCGGCAGCCACGTACCATAGGGCCTGCGCCTGGCCTGATAATGAAGCATCAAAGGCTGAGCTTGACACGTAACATCCTTGATTGTGATGACTGTGACTCGAACACAGAGAAGTTTCAGGGGTCTTGTTAACACCCTGAGCGCTCTGCCCTATACTGCGCGAGCCTTTGCAAACAGTATAAGTGAGTCAAAGGCCTTGATTCTGAAATATCAACACCCGTTTTCTCAACCCATATGCTAACAGTCAGAAGAATTATATTTGGATCCCTTGCCATAATGAGCTTTGTGGCGATGCTCGGCCTCATGCATGCTGCGCTAAGCCCCGAGTTGAGCGCGTGGGCTACCTACAGCCTACTCGCGTTATTTGCAGTGACTCTGCCCTGGACCGTCGTCGGCTTCTGGAATTCGAGCATTGGGTTTTTAGTTGGTGTACTCGCTCGCGATCCCTTGGCCGTCCTCCTGCCGCTCAGCGCGCGCGCAAGCATAACCGACCCGATCACCTCGTCGACAGCCGTTGTACTGTGCATCCGCAACGAAACCCCCACACGCCTTGAACGCAATCTTGAAGCGATGATGCAAAGCTTGGCCGCCACGGGCTTTAGTCAACAATTGCATATCTACGTACTGAGCGATACCAATGATGAGGTTATCGCACTACAAGAACAACAATGCTTTGCTGCGATGACCACTCGCTGGGCATCACGCCTCGCACTTACCTATCGCCGACGCGAGGACAACAAAGGGTATAAAGCGGGCAACATCGCAGATTTCTGTACGCGCTGGGGGCACCTGCATGAGTTCGTGGTGACGTTAGATGCGGATAGCTTCATGACGGGCCGCGCCATTTTGCGTTTAGTGCGCATCATGCAGGCCAACCCAACGCTTGGAATTTTGCAAGGTCTAGTTGTCGGTTTGCCCTCCACAAGTGGGTTCACACGGTTGTTTCAATTTGGTATGCGCTTGGGCATGCGCTCGTACACCATGGGCTCAGCCTGGTGGCAAGCAGACTGTGGGCCCTACTGGGGGCACAACGCCGCAATTCGTATCAAGCCTTTTGTTGAACATTGCGAGCTGCCCCCGTTGCCCGATCACAAGGGCACACCCAGACACATCCTGAGCCACGATCAAGTCGAAGCCGTGCTCATGCGGCGTGCGGGCTTCGAAGTACGGGTGATCCCGCAAGAAGATGAAAGTTGGGAAGAAAATCCACCGACCTTAATCGAATACATTCGCCGAGACCTGCGTTGGTGTGAAGGCAATCTGCAATACGTCCACTTGTTGACTCTGCCAGGTCTAAAGTTGTTAAGCCGCTATCAGTTATGCATCCCTATGTTGATGTTCTTGGGCTCGCCGGCCTGGATCGCCTTGTTATTACTCTCAATGATATTGTTGTGCTTAGCCCCCTCCCCCGCCGCGTTTATGCATGGTGGACTTGGTCTCACCCTGCTGAGCACAACCCTGCTCATGTGGTACCAGCCTAAAATTGCTGCTGCAGTTGCTGTGCTGCTAAGCGCGAGCGAGCGGAAGTCTTTTGGTGGAGGTCTGCGTTTTACTTTTAACTTCACCTTCGAAATGATTTTTTCGCTGTTGATGACCCCCATCACTTGGTTGAATCACACCATTTTTATCATTGGTCTGCTGTTCGGAAAAAAATCAGGCTGGACCGGTCAAGCGCGCGACGATCATTCGGTACCGTTCGCCGTTGCCTTGCGGCAATTCTGGCCCCACACCCTCTCGAGCCTCGTGCTCGCTGGTGCAGTGTGGCACACCCATCCAACCACCCTACCCTACGCGCTAATTATGCTCAGCGGCTTGCTCTTATCGATCCCGATCGCCGTGCTAACCTCATGGCCAAGTTTTGGCGGCATGATGATTCGATGGAAATTAGTCAGCTTACCGGAAGAAATTACTCCGCCAGCAGCCTTAAAACCTCTTGACCTTGAGGTATTAAAGATGTCGCGCAAGTCTCACGACAACCGCCAAGCATGACAAACTCTGGTCAAGGGCGTAACCCCATCAGTTTCATCGCGCTGTATACCCGCGTATTAAAAATGCTGGGCTCAGATCGCAAGCTCGGTTGGACACTGGCCGGCGCAAACGTCGTACTCGCGATGTCAATGTTTGGCGAACCCATTTTATTCGGCCTGGTCATCGATGCGCTCTCGCGCGCTTCGATGAACGACCCAGCAGGCATCTGGTCCTCGCTATGGCCTTTGTTGTTGACCTGGGTTGGTTTTGGTTTGTTCACAATTTCTTGTGGCGCGGTGATCGCACTCTTGGCAGACCGCTTGTCACATCGACGCAGGCACATCGTCTTGCGTGACTATTTCGAGCATGTTCTGCAATTACCACTTGCGCAACAAGTCGACACACACTCTGGCCGTCTGATGAAAACAATGCTGCAAGGGACCGATGCTCTTTGGTGGCTCTGGTTAAGTTTTTTTAGAGATCACCTAGCCGCTGTGGTTGCGCTCATTGTTTTGGTGCCTGTCGCGCTTTATATTAATTGGCGACTCGCCCTAGTGCTCATCATTCTGTGCATCGTATTTGTTTGGCTGACGCATTTTATTTTGCGTAAGACACAAACTCTTCAACAACAAGTTGAGGGTCATCACTCGGATTTAGCTGAGCAGGCGTCAGATACCTTAGGCAATATCGCACTGGTGCAAAGCTTTGCTCGCCTCGAGCACGAGGTCAGCTCACTCAAAAATATTAGTCAGCGCGTCTTGGGTGCTCAGATGCCTGTGTTGTCTTGGTGGGCACTAGTCAACGTGCTCACGCGTTCTGCAACCACCTTAAGCATTTTGTGCATTGTCGCGTTGGGCGCCTGGCTATTTACCAAAGGCCAGACCAGTGTCGGCGCCATCGTGACCTTCATCTCTTTTTCAGGGATGGTGATTATGCGACTCGAGCAGATTGTCGGATTTGTGCATCGCTTGGCGATGGAGGCACCTCGCCTTCAAGAATTTTTTCATGTTCTGGATACCGAGCCATCGATACATGACTCACCCCACGCCATCGACCTAGGCCGGGCCCGAGGCGCGATTGCCTTTGAAAACGTCACTTTTGCGTATGATAAAAAAAATCCAGCGGTCAAAGGCCTGAGCTTTACCCTCAAACCAGGCACAACGATCGCCTTAGTCGGTGCCTCGGGTGCAGGCAAGTCGACTGCCTTGAGCCTTTTATATCGCGCCTTTGATCCACAGTCAGGTCGCATCACGATGGATGGTCATGACATTCGTGATTTACAGCTTGCGGCGCTGCGTAGCAATATTGGCGTGGTGTTTCAAGAGGCACTGTTGTTCAATCGTTCAATCGCTGACAATCTAAAAGTTGGCTTACCCGAAGCAACCGACGCGCAGTTACGCCAAGCGTGCGCAAACGCGCAAGCGCTTGATTTTATCGAGCAACATCCCCAAGGTTTCGATACCAAGATCGGCGAACGCGGGCGCGCGCTTTCAGGCGGTGAGCGCCAGCGCTTATCTATTGCACGGGTCTTATTAAAGAATCCGCCAATCTTAATTTTGGACGAAGCGACTAGCGCTCTGGATAGCGCCACAGAAACAAAGCTCTTACAGGCGCTTGACGCCGTCACGAAAGACCGCAGCACGCTCGTGATTGCACATCGGTTGGCAACCATTCGCAAAGCAGACAAGATTTTAGTGATGGATCACGGCACGATCGTTGAGGCAGGTTCATTTGACGAACTGTACGCACAGGGCGGTCGTTTTACACAACTGGTGAAAGAGCAATTTTCAGATGCTTCAGGAAATTTTATTTCATGAGCCTCATTACTAAGTCGTTTGCACTGGCCTTGAACACGATGACAACCGAGTCGCTTGCTGCAGCGTTGAACACTGATTTCCTCGCACGCAGTTGCGAAACCTTACAGAGAGAAAGATGACTGGTTTTTCAGCTCAATGGCTTGCCTTACGCGAACCTGCAGATCACCGGGCGCGAGATCGCACTTTACAAAATAAAGTGTGCGAGCAACTCGCGAACGTTGCGCGCACTGAACAGCGAGCCGTTCGTTTGATCGATCTTGGCTGTGGCTCTGGTTCAAACTTGCGCGCCTTGGCAACGTCGCTACCTGAGCAACAACACTGGACACTAGTCGACTACGATCCCTTGTTGCTGGCAGCGGCACGCGCCGCACTGATTGCTTGGGCAGACGAGGTCAGCAATGACAGCACGACTCTGACTCTTCGTAAAAATAATAAAATACTTGAGATTGAATTTTCTCAAGTTGACCTTGCGCGTGACATCGAGCGCGTGTTAGCCTGGCCGGCTGATGTCATCACTGCCGCGGCATTTTTTGATCTGGTCGCTGAGTCGTGGTTGGTACGCTTTTGTCAGGCATTACGCACAACACTTTATACGGTATTGACCTACGATGGCTCTGAGCAATGGCTACCACCGCATTCTGCGGATAACTCAATATTGAAGGCTTTTCATGCGCATCAGAAAACCGACAAAGGCTTTGGCGTAGCTGCTGGTCCAGACGCCACCAACGTCATGCAACGCGAGTTAACAGCGCGAGGATTTCAAGTGACGCTCGCGTCTAGCCCTTGGCAAATTGATCAAACCGAAGCGGCATTCATACAAGCGTTGTCAACAGGTAGCGCCGCAGCGGTGCGCGAAACTGGTTTACTCGATGAGCAAGAGGTCAACCAATGGTTAGCAGCGCGCATGAGTGCACAGCACTGTACGGTTGGGCACTGGGATATTCTGGCGACCCCAGCTGATTAGCCGACAGTATTTTTTAAGGTGCCCACGCGGTCGATGATGATCTCGACCGTATCGCCTGACTTTAAAAATCTTGGTGGCTTGCGGCTAAAGCCGACACCCTCTGGCGTGCCGGTTGCGATGACATCACCAGCGCGAAGTTCAGTCACGCTTGACATGTACTCAATCAGCTTTGCAACTGAAAAAATCATTGTTGAAAATGATGCGTGCTGCATCGACTCGCCCGATACTAAGGTCGTGAGTGAGAGATTCTCAAGTGGGCCTACCTCATCTGGGGTCACTAAGGCGGGGCCAATTGCGCTTGAGCGAAAAAAATTTTTACCTTGATCGACCGTGCGTTGAAACTGATAGTCGCGCACTGAACCATCCATAAAGCACGTGTAGCCAGCAACATAACTCAGGGCGTCGGCTGCGGCAACATTACGTGCTGTCTTGTTTAGGACAACAGCCAACTCGCCCTCAAAATCGTATTCAGGCGATAAGGTTGGTTTTTCAAATAACTCGCCATGTGCGACGATTGCGGCGGGGATCTTCACAAATGTACGTGGAAACTCCGGGAGCTTATGGCCAGCTTCTGCCGCATGCGCAGCATAATTTAAGCCAATACAGTGCATGGTTACGGGCTCAACAAACAGTGGTAAGTACTGCAAGCTAGCCTCATTGCGGTCGGCACGCGTGGCAGACGCAACAACTGCACGCGCCGCCTCAAAACCATTCTTTTGAATCAACTGCAACAGGCTTGAGTAATCTTTGCCAATTTTGGTAGAGAGATCGATGACATCGCCATTAGGTTGAATGACACCATAGTGTGATTGACCACCGACAAGATAACTGGCTAGCTTCATGGAATGGTTCTCCGAACTCAAGATCGTGTTGTTGGGGGACTGAGCAAAAGCTTAGCGTAAATATGGCGGGTCTGCTTAACAGAGTGACTTTGCTTCGAGAGCTTGTTTTCCTGAAAGCAGCGGTTTGCCTGAAAGGGTTGGCGCGGTTTGATCCGTTTACGCCGCTTTTTCGACAGGGTGCCAGTCTCGACGAAACGCTTCGCGATAACTGAAGCGATCTGCCGGGTGCACGCTCACTGCCAGCTCAACCAAATCGTCACGCTCGTCGATGTAGCGCCTGGCCACCCACAGCCCAGCACTTCGCGCTGGCGCATCCAAGCGCTTGGCCAACGCGGCTGGCAATAGCATCGCACGCAGCTCTTGCTGCACGGCTTTGATACGGCAATCAAATTGCTTTTCAATCAATTGATAGAGCGGTTGCGTCATGCGCCCATTCACCTTCGCGAGCGAGCGAAAGCGCGGAGCAATATACACATCGGTCAAACAAATTGGTAAGGTTTGGCCTTCGATATAACGCAAGCCCTGAATATGTAGCCACGTTTCACCCTCTGCTGCACCTAAAAGTATCGCTTGCTCGGCATTGATCCCTTGCACACTAGTTTTTGCGATCTGCAGTGTGGTCTCAGTCGCGTATTGGCGTAAATCCGTAATCGCGGACATCGTCTGTGTGTATTGGCCAGAAGGCGCTTGCGCCACCACACGGCTGCCGACTCCGGGTTGACGCACCACCAAACCCTGCTGCACGAGTTGCTTGACCGCCTCTCTGACCGTGAAGCGAGAGACCCCAAACTGTGCACATAATTCAAACTCAGTGGGTAATAAATCACCCACCAGGTAGCGCTTTGAATGAATTTCATTTAACAGGGTTTTAGCTAACTGAGCATAACGCGGCCCCGAGCTAAATCCTTCAAAATGATACTGACTCATATGACCGCATGCTCACGTAAAAAGGCGATTTGCTGCTCAGAGAAACCTGCCTGAGTCAGCAGTGCATCGGTGTCTGCTCCCATTTTCGGAGCAGCCCTTAAGGGTGCCGAATCGCCGCTGCAGCGAAGCGGCGAGGCCACACCCAAAATCTCTTGACCTTCAGGCGTGCGCGTGGTGACAACACCTTGGCGCGAGTGGACAAAAGGATTGTCCAGCGCTTGCGCGACGTCATATACCGGCGATGCCGGTACTTTGCCTGCAAACTTTTTCATCCAGTTTGCTGTTGTATCTTTAACCATGACGCTATCAATATCGGCGTTGAATTGCTCACGATTCTCTAGACGATTTTTATAAGAGCTGTACTCGACGCGCGTTGCCCACTCAGGCTTACCCAGTTCGGTCGCTAAGATCGGCCAGAACTTTTCTTTATTACACATAATAAAGATCCAACCATCTTTGGTTGGATAGAGCTGACTAGGAACCAGCGAAGGGTGCCCAGAACGAGGTGCTCTGCCCGTCATGTGCGAGCCATTTAAATACCACGTCGCCAAATAGGCTAGGTTATGCATAGCGACATCAAACAAGCTGCAGTCGACATCACGTCCCACCCCTGTTTGTCGTGCACCTAACACAGCCGATACTAGGCCCAGTGCGGCGGTGGTGCCCGTCATCAAATCAATCATCGACAAGCCAAATCTTGAGGGCGGCCCGTCTGGTTCGCCAGTTAAAGACAAATAGCCCGCCTCGGCCTGCATCAAATAATCGTAGCCAGGCCAATTGGCGCGCTCACCATCGCGACCATAGGCTGACAAATGCACACACACAATATCTTTGCGGATATGTTTGAGGGCGTCATACGTCAAACCTAACTTGGCAGGTAGATCGCCGCGCAAATTATTGAATACTGCGTCGGCATGCTCAAATAATTTATGTAAAACATCGCGGCCCGCCTCTTGTTTGAGATCAAGCCTGACGCTTTTTTTATTACGATTGAATGCCTGATAGAAGTGACTGTTGCCAGGGCCAAAATAATGGGGCCCGACTGCACGACCCACATCACCACCATCGTGAGGGTTTTCAATCTTAATCACCTCGGCGCCTAAATCGGCGAGGTGCTGCGTTGAGAAGGGCCCCGCGCCGTATTGCTCGATGGCAAGGATGCGCATTCCTTGTAAAGGCAAACTCATATTGGGTTCCTTGCGATGAGTTGTTTCGCAATAATGATGCGCTGCATCTCGTTGGTGCCTTCGCCAATCGTCAACAGTGGAGCATCGCGATAAAACCGTTCGACCAGATACTCTTTTGAATAACCATAACCCCCATGAATGCGCATCGCTTCCATGCTGTTTTCGAGCGCCGATTCGGTGGCAAACAGCTTGGCCATGCCGGCCTCCATGTCGCAACGTTCGCCACGATCGTAGGCCTCGGCTGCGCGCATAGTTAATAAGCGAGACGCCTCAGTGCGAGTGGCCATGTCGCCCAGTTTCAGCTGAATCGCCTGGTGCTCGCATATCTGCTTGCCAAACGTTTTACGCTGTTGCGAATATTTGACCGCTTCGTTTTGCGCTGCCTGAGCCACACCCACTCCGCGCGCAGCAACGTTGATCCGACCCAACTCAAGCCCATTCAGAATCATCTGCAAGCCCTTGCCTTCTTTTTCACCAATCAACTGATTTGCTGGGACTCGGCACTGATCAAAGACCAGCTCAGCAGAGTCGATACCCTTGTAGCCGAGTTTTTCAAGCTTTCGGCTAGCGCGAAAGGCATCACTTTTTTCAACAAGAAATAAACTCATACCCTTATGGCGCGGACTGGCATTCAAATCCGTCTTCACCAAGACGGCGAAACAATTGCCATAAATGCCGTTTGAGATCCACATCTTGTTGCCATTGATGATGTAGTCGTCACCATCACGCACCGCAGTTGTGCGAATCGCCTGTAAATCAGTGCCACAGTCGGGCTCAGTCAACGCAATGCCACCACGCAGCTCACCCGTTGCAAAGCGAGGGAGAAACGCTTGCTTTTGCGCAGCAGTACCATTGCGCTGCAGCGCAGCCGCCATGATCACATGTGAATTAATAATGCCAGACACTGACATCCAGACCACAGAGATATGTTCGATGATCTTGGCATAGGTCACGGTTGATAAACCTAGTCCGCCATACTCGGGGGCAATTAAGCAACCAAACAAGCCCATCTCTTTCATTTTTTCGACAATCTCAGCCGGGTACTCATCATCGTGCTCGAGTTGCCAAGCAAATGGCTTGACCTCTTTCTCTAAAAAGCGATCAACCATATCCAAAATAAGTTGCTCTTGGCCTGCGTCTTGGGTGCTCATTTGTTTCTCTCCAGTACTACGCTAAAAATAGACGTTCATTTATATCAATTGAGTGAGGAAGACCTCAGGTACCTAAGCTAGAAAACATCTTCTCTCAGAGGCATCAGCTGACCACCATGTTCTTATCGGTCGCCCTGCAGTCAAACGTTCATATACAAGTCACTCGACACGACCGAGGCATTGCGCCAAGTCACGCGCCGAGACTTTGTCAAGATTCAACACCTGCTTTTCTATTTCGAGGCTACGCGCAGTCGACACCTGTCTGGCGGCGTTATCGCGATACTTCGTCACGATGTCTTGCTCAGTGAGCGGACGATCGACAGAACCTCGATTCATTGCTTCACGCTCACGAATCACTCGGCCGTCTTTCAACTCTACGACGACCTCGCCATCAAAGTATTTTGGAAACTGACTACTCGGATCGGCCGCGTAATCGGTGATTGCCGCAAGCGCTAATACCTTCGGATCGGACAGCGCGGGCTCATCAATATCATCCAATGTCAGACGACCTTTTAACAGCGCCGTACCCACGAGATATGGAATACTGAACTGTGCTTCGTACGAGTTAGCCGGCTTGCGCTTGGCCTCTTCGGGTTCACAGACTGTTTTGACAGTTTCGGCCGGAACAAGCACCTTGATGCGTTTGATCTGCTCGGCGCGAATGCCTTGTTCATAAATACGCGTTGCGGCATCGACAGCCGCGTGCGTGAAATGGCAAGCAGGTAAGGGCTTGACCGAGACTCGGTCAAGCTCCCACACTCGACCAAGATCCTGAGTGGCCAAATTTAAGTCGTAGTCCTCACGTCCTACCAAGTGGCTGGCATAAAGGCCAAAACGACCCTCATAGGCTAGGCGTGTTCCGGTGTAACCATGGCGTCCAAACGTGGCAGCCGTGACGCCGGCATAGCCTGCCCAACCTGGATGCATACGTTTATTCCAGGCGCCATCATTCAGAAATTCTAGGCTACCCGAGGCAACCGACAACGCAAGGCCCTGCGCGTCGATGTACTGCCTTTCGTTGAGACCCAACAACCAACCAGAAGCCATTGTGCAACCGAAGGTGCCAATCAGGCCTGTTGGATGAAAACCAATTTGATGAAACCCACCTTTGGCAACGGAGCCCAGTCTTGTGGCAATCTCAACGCCCAATACAAACGCAGTCAATAACTCGTCACCGGTTTTGTTATGGTGAGCGGCCATTGCAAGAGCCGTTGGTAAGGTCGAAGTGGTCGCATGAATCACGCCTTGCGCGTGGGTATCGTCGTAATCCAACCCGTGGATCAAAATACCGTTCATGAGAATTGAATTTCGAAGGTCAAACCGTTTGTCAGATCCTAAAACAACCGAACGACCTCCAGAATTCAATTCGCTGATGGCTGCCATGGCCCGCTTTGAAAAGTCGTAGCCATGCGACGCCACGGCGATTCCAAACGCGTCTAGCATCAAAAGTTTGGCGCGGTGGCGAACTGAAGCCGGAATATCACTCGCTTTAAAATTGACGGCAAAACTTGCCAATTGCTCTGAGATAGCTTGGCCTGGCGCTGGTGAAGTAGGTTGTTGTGTCATTGTCTTGATCTCGTGTTATTCACGCTTGTTGTGTCAGTGTCAGTGTCAGTGTCAGTGTCTTAGGCCAAGCATGCTTGTTGTGTCAGTGTATTGCTCAGGTTAGTCACGCTTGTTTTGTCATTGTCTTAGTCCCTAGCCAAGCACGCTTATTGCTCCTTTGTTACGGCTTGACTCAATCAACTTTCGCACCAGAGAGCTTCACTGCAACCGCCCAACGCTTAAGCTCTTCTTCAATGAAGCTACGAAATTCACTAGGTGAGTTGCCGACAGGCACAGCACCTAACGCCCCTAGCTTGGCTGCAAAGTCTTTCTCGCGTAGCGCACTCATCGAAATCTTTGAAAGTGTTTGAATCACAGATTCAGGGGTTTTGGCGGGCGCCACCAAACCAATCCAGGCAACCGCTTGAAATCCTGGATAGCCCGACTCGGCTACGGTAGGGATGTCAGGCGTTGCGGCCGCACGCTGGGCGCTTGAGACAGCGATCGCACGCAAACGGCCAGCTTGAATAAGGGGGATCGCTCCAGGGCCCGTTTCAAACATCGCCGAAATGCGTCCGGCCATCAGATCAGTCAATGCCGCTGGACCGCCTTTATACGGTACATGCGTCATGTTGGTATCAGACGCCTGTTTAAAGAGTTCCATGATGAGGTGATTCGTCACCCCACTGCCACCCGAGCCGTAGTTGATTTGTCCCGGACTTTTCTTAGCAAGTGCCACTAGATCTTTTACCGTTTTAACCGGCAGATCAATATTCACCACAAGATACTGCGGCACGATGGCAATCAAACTAATTGGTGCAAAATCACGTAGTACGTCATAGGGCAAATCTTTGTATAACGCGGGGTTCACCGCAAGCGTTGCGCTTGAACCCATCATCAACGTCAACCCATCAGGGACCGCTGCTGCGACAATTCGACTGCCTAAAATTCCTGAGGCGCCAGCACGGTTATCCACAATAAAACTCGAACCTGGAAGATTCTCGGCAAACTTTTGAGCCATATAACGCGCCACGACATCAGTCGCCTGCCCTGGCGGAAATCCAACAATCATTTTTACCGGACTTTCTGGATACTGCGCGTAGCTAACGGAGGCGCTCAATGTCAAAAGAATCGCACTGATTGCCAAAACGACTTGTCTTAGAATTTGCATGTTTGTCTCATTGTTTTTAATTGAAAATCGAGACATGAAACACCTATGTCTCGTTATTTTTTAAAACACTAGCCCTTAAACATCTTTGCGCAGTATCGTTTAAAACACTAGCCACCAAATATCTTGGTTCATTGCTTTTATAGCGTGACCCCTTGATCAAGCCAGCTTCGCTTGCGAGCCACGATCGGTTTAGTCACCCACACCATGACCACGTTTTGACACAAGGGCAGAACGAATGAAGTTCATGATCTCAACCCCGTTCTGATTAAATGCCCGTGTTTTGACGGTCACAATGCCTTGCGTCGGACGGCTCTTTGATTCTCGAATTTCAAGCACTTCAGATTCAGCGTAAAGTGTGTCGCCAGCAAAGACAGGCGCTGTCAGGTTGATTTCTTTCCAACCAAGATTTGCAACCGCCTTGGCACTGATGTCATTGACAGTCATCCCCAAGACAATCGCAAGGGTGAGCCCACTGCTCACCAGCAATTTTCCAAATTCGCTTTTTTCAGCAAAGGCCGCATCGCAATGCATCGGATGAAAATTCATTGTCAGCAAAGAGAAGTGGATATTGTCGGCATCGGTCAACGTGCGGCCGGGCCGATGCTCGTAGACTGCCCCCAACTCAAAATCTTCGAGATAGCGACCATAGCTCGTTTGATAACGCTTATGCCCTACCGTCTTAATCTCCATGACTCGCCTCTTTGTTCGGTTTATATGTTTGTCCGGACAAAGTGTCGCTTAAACCACTTGCTGCTGTCAACTCGATTTTTTACTCTCTACTGCACGAAGGTCTAAGCCGCCTTCACTCGTTCGAGCTCTCGCTACCTAAGGCATTGGGTCGCAATGGCTCACCGAGAAATGACCCGTGTCTTCTCTCGGTCAAAATATCACAGCACCCAACTTACTCTTTATAACTACCGTCAGTCTTATCTAGTTGGCGCAGCATCGCCGGCCATTCAAGTACACCGTAACGGCGCGTCACACTTGGGTTCCATTGCGCGTTTGCCTTTGCCACCACATCCGCGGGTGGAATAATCAATTCGGCATTGCAAGCCATCGCGTCAACCTGTACTTTGCACGCAAGTTCAAGTCGATAGATACTGTTAAACGCCTCGGGGATCGAGGGCCCCAACGCCAACAACCCATGGTTATGCAAGATCATCACCTCAGCGTCGCCTAAATCACGCTGCAAACTCTTTTGCTCTGACAGATCAACCGAGATCCCTTCGAAGTGGTGATATGCGACTTTACCAAACCGAGTTGCGGTTTGCGTCAACGGTAACAACCCGCACTTCAGTGTCGACACCGTCATGCCAGCACGCGTATGGGTGTGAATAATACAAGCGGCGTCTGGGCGAGCAGAATGGATTGCGCTATGAATCACAAAGCCCGTACGATTGATGCCATAGTCTTCATTCGGACGATCAACAATATTGCCATCAATATCAATTTTGATCAGACTCGAGGCCGTAATTTCTGTGTACAGCAAACCATAAGGATTGATGAGATAGTGATTAGGCTCACCTGGCACCATCGCTGAAATATGATTTGCAATCATGTCAGTCATGCCATAAAGCGCTACTAAGCGATAGCAGGCGGCGAGTTCAACACGTGTTTGCCATTCTTGCGCACTCACCCGGGCTTTTAAGGGGCCTGGGTGAATTTTGGCTGCACTGCTCATCATGATTGGTGAAACGTCGTTCATGTGATCTCCTGATTTTTTCATTTAATTTCTCCAAGCACGCATACGATCAACCATCTCGGGTGCAGCACCTAAATAATTTGCAGGGTCGCACAGGCGATCAATCGTCGCCCGATCCAGCTTGCCTGAAATTTTTACGTCTGTGTACAGCACCTCGGCAAGCTTGAGACCCTTGGTAGCGGCCACTCGACAAGCGTCGTACACCACGTCATGGGCAGTTTGTCGCCCGATAAAAGGGGCTAATCCCATCATCACCGCTTCGGCCACAATCAAGCCACCAGAAAGATCCAAGTTCTTGAGCATACGGGCTGTATCAACCTCTAAGCCACTGAGCATAAATTTCGCCTGGTGTAATGCCCCTGCGGTCAAAATAAAAGACTCTGGGATGGCGGCCCACTCAATGTGCCAGGGGCCCGTTGCACGCTCAAAGTCTTGCACCATGGCATCAAGCGCCAAGCCCGCGTGCTGACGCACTGCCTTTGAAGCGCTGAGCATCAGTTCACAGGAAATCGGATTACGCTTTTGCGGCATGGTGCTTGAAGCCCCACGCCCTTTAACGAAGGGCTCGAAAGCCTCGCCAAGCTCATTGGTCATCATCAACATAATGTCCAACGCGATTTTGCCTAGAGACCCCGTCACCAACGCCAAAAACTGGATTGTCTCGGTCAACCCATCGCGTGCAACATGCCACGTCACAGGCGCAGCCTCAAGCTCTAGTTCGGTCATCAGCGCAGCGTGTACCGCCAGCCCTTGCGAACCCAAAGACGCGAGCGTGCCCGCAGCGCCGCCAAACTGACCAATCAACACACGAGGCTTAAGCTGAAGCAGCCGCTCGCGATGCCGTCTGACCATCAGCAGCCAAACTGCCACTTTATAACCAAAGGTGATTGGCAACGCATGTTGCAGATGCGTGCGCCCCGCCATTGGCGCATCACGGTACTGCGCCGCCAACGCGTCAAGGATTTGATCAAGTTCGTTCAAATCGGCTTCAATAATGCTTAACCCGGCTCGCACTTGCAGTACGGTCGCCGTATCCATAATGTCTTGTGTGGTGGCACCCCAATGCAAATACTCGCCCTCGGGCCCGCACATCTTTGATAACTGATGCACCAACGGCAAGATAGGATACCCAACGATTTCGGTTTCGCATTTGAGTTCAACCATGTCAAGCTTGGTCGAATCAGCCTTTTGCGCGATCACAGCAGCCGCTTGCGCTGGGATAACCCCAAGCTTGCCCTGCACTTTGGCCAAGGCGATTTCAGTTTCGGTATAGCGATAAACGGTAGCGGCGTCGTCAAACACCGCTCGCATCGCAGCGGTACCAAACATATCTTTAAAAATTGACGACTCAAGCATCGAGATGGGCATAGGGGTGTCGCTATGAAAGGGGAGACCCTATATTAGGAGGGTGCTTTTGACTCGTCAACGTCGCCGCGCAGTCCCTTGTATAGAGCAACACGGCGTTAACCCTAGTTTCAAGGTTGCCAAGTCAGCAAAAGCCGGCAAATAACCAAGCTTGATGCTATAAAGACTGGGCGGCAGGTCGCGTGCTTCGCTATGATTCTTGTTTGCTTGACCCTGATCCCTGCCGGATTAACCTTGATCCCGTTACCCTAAAAGACTTGACTGCCATGAATTTTCATTTTGCATACAAACTATTGTTATCCGCCACCTTGGGCGTAGCAGCGTTACTGCCAAGCGCTTCAGCGTTGGCGCAAGACTACCCCTCACGCAACATCACAATGGTGATGCCCTACGCTGCGGGCGGTCCTGGCGACATCATTACTCGGCTCTTCGCTTCTTCCATGCAAAAGCAATTAGGCCAAACGATTGTGGTCGACAACCCAGCGGGTGCAGGCGGCAGCATTGGCACGGCAAAGGTGGCGAGGTCTGCACCAGATGGCTACACCTTGCTCATGATTCATATTAGTCATGCCACTAACGTGCTGATGATCAAAAACTTACCCTATAGCCCGATTGATGATTTTGAACCGATCGGCTTGGCGACTGTAGGGCCGATGGTAGTCACTGGGCGCAAAGATTTACCCACCAAAGATGCCAAAGAATTTATTGCCTACATTAAAGAGAACGCTTCCAAAATCAGCATGGGTCATGCGGGCATTGGCTCTGCCTCGCACCTTTGCAGTTTGATGTTCATGGATGCTCTGGATGTCAAACTTACACTCGTGCCTTACAAAGGCGCAGCCCCAGCCATTAACGACTTGATGGGTGGGCAGATTGACATCATGTGCGACCAAACCACAAGCACCTTGCCCGCAATTAGTGGCGGCCGTATTAAGGCCTACGCAGTGGCCGGTACGAAACGACTGCCTTCGTTGCCAGACCTACCCGCGCTCACCGAGGTGGGTGTCAAGGGCTTTGATATCAGCATCTGGTTTGGTCTGTATGCCCCTAAAGGCACCCCAAAACCAATCATTGACAAGCTATCAGCCGCCTTGGCCGCAGCCGTAGTCGACCCCGAAGTGAAAGCAAAACTCGAAAGCATCAGCACAGCTGCCGTGTCGCCCGACATGGCAGTACCCGCAAAGCTGCGTGCTCACTTGAAAAATGAGATTGAAACTCTCAGGCCGTTGCTGCAGAAATCTGGCATCACACCGAACTGACCGGCTTAGGGGACAGCGTTCGCTGCGCCCCTGCTACAGGACTTGTTAGACGGGACAGCGTTAGCTGCATTCCTGCTGCAAGACTTGGTAAACGGGACCGCGTGAGCGGTGGTCAGGGCACAGTTGCTGCGCTAAAACTGCACGACTGCGCGGCCACGTACGCCCGACTGAATCAGCTTATCGCAGTGCGTTTTTAAATCATCAAATGCAATGGTGTACGCAATCTTATGGATATGCCGCGGCCGCAGGTCGCCACCTTTTTGCATGCGCGCCCATACAGCGCCACGGGTGGGCACCGGATGATTGCCGTTGATACCCACCAGCGAAACCGCACGCAAAATAAATGGATAAATCGCAGTATTAAAGGTTTCGCCAGCCGCATTACCGAAGGCGCACACCACGCCACGCTGCTTGGTTGAGCGCAAGGCGGCATCTAGCGGCTTACCGCCCACGGCATCAATCACACCGGCCCATCTCTGTTCTTCTAAAAACTTGTCGCCACCAGCAATCTCATCTCGGCCAATGACCTCTGTCGCTCCGATGCTTTTTAGATACTCGGACTCAGACTCTTTTTTACCCGTGCTTGCCACAACTTGATAACCCAGCCCTGCCAACATATCAATCGCGAACGAAGAGCTACCGCCCGTGCCACCAGTGACCAAAATCGGACCGTGCTCTGGTTTCACACCGCGTAATAACAACTCATCAACAGCCAACGCCGACGTATAGGCAGCCAGGCCCATCGCCACGGATTCAAAAGGATCGGTATCTTCTGGAACATGCGCGGCCCAACTACCAGGCACTCGCACATACTCGCTATAGGCGCCATCACATCGCATACCAAACTCACGCCCACCTTGTACGGTGACGACATCGCCAAGCTTGAATTGTGGGTTGCTGGATTCAACCACCAAGCCAGCGACTTCTACACCAGGAACCGCTGGCAGATTCGAAAGTACTTTACCGATACCAGTGACTGCTCGCGCATCTTTGTAGTTCACCGCGGCGTACTGGGATTGGATCACTATGTCGCCCGACGCAAGATCAGCAATTGACTGTTCAATCATGCGACTGACTCGCTGTCCACCTTCTTCGTATAGCTTGATCGACTTGAATTTCATCATTTTCTCCGTGACCTCTCATCACTCACGCATAGAGAGCAATCAAATTTAACAAGACGTACCTGTCCGCGCAACGCTCAGAGCCACCAGTTGTCTCGTTCTTTCGAGCGAGAAGGACATCACTGCTTAAGCCCGTTGAATGACTGCGCCACAAGCGAGCAAAGCATCAATCTCAGTCTGCGACAACCCAAACTCAGCCAGAATCTGACAACTGTGCTCGCCAAGTGCAGGCGGCCCATAGCGCACACGCGACTGCGCATCGCGATCGCCCGCCGCAAAGCCTGGCATCCGCACCAACCCGGCTACCGAGCTATGCGTGTCAACAATCACACCGTTGTGCACAAGTTGAGGCGATTGCATCACCATGTTGTAGTCAGCAATTGGCCCACAAATAATGTCGGCCGCTTCAAAGAGCTCTTGCCACTCAAAGGAAGTTCTATGAGCCAGCAACGCCGTCAACTCTTTCATTAAAGCATCCCGATTGGCGACGCGCTTAGGAATCGTTGCAAAGTCAGGATGCGTCGCGAGCGCGGGCTTTTGTAGTAAATCACACAGCGCGAGCCAGCGATCATCGTGGTACGCCGCAATCATGATCCAACCGTCTTTCGTGGGGTACGCTTCGTTAGGCGCAGAGTATGGCGCTGCAGTCCCCGTACGCAAGGGCAGCTCGCCACTAGACAGATACGAGGTGACCGCAGATAACTGCAGCATCAAGGCACTGTTGTACAAAGAAAAATCGAGATGTTGACCCTGCCCCGTCGCATCGCGCACGCGCAACGCTGCAAGCACAGCCGAGGTCGAAATAAAGCCGGTGACCATATCCACAGCCGGTACCAACACCTTCATCGGCGGCGAATTGGCATCACCAATATTACTCATCAAGCCAGATACCGCCTGAACAATGCCATCGACACCCGCTTTATCGCGCCAAGGTCCGGTCTGGCCATACGCTGAAACCGAGCCAAAAATCACACCGGGGTTGATCATCTGCAAGGCAGCAAAGCCCACCCCCAACTTATCCATGACACCCGGTCGAAAGCTTTCAAGCACAATATCGGCCTGAGCCGCCATACGCTTAATCAGCGCAACACCTTCTGGTTTTTTTAAATCAACTGAGAGCGAACGCTTATTGCGATTGAAGCTCATCGATACAACCGACTCACCTTCTTGCCACGGCGGGCCAAGCTTTCTACCAATGTCACCGCCAGGCGATTCAACCTTGATGACCTCGGCGCCCATATCTCCAAGCTGCATACCAATCAATGGGCCGGCACCGATCTGCGTGAAATCGAGCACCTTAATACCACTGAGCGCTTGATTGATAGTCACACCTTCTGCGCTGCTCATGACTGCTTCCTATTGTCGTGGCGTCTCAACACTATGACCTCATTTCTCAAGCTTAAATCCCATGGCTTTAATGGTTTTTTGCCAAAACAACAAGTCACGTTTAAGCATTTCATTCATTTGCTGTGGATTCAGATACGTCACAATAAACCCCTGAGCCGTTAAACGATCACGAACGACAGGATCCGCCAAGGCACGCGAAAACTCACGAGAAAGCCTTTCAACAATATCTGCCGGCGTGTTTGCAGGAGCAAGGATCGAATACCAGAGCGGCGCATCAAACCCCGGCAGCGCCGCCTCGGCGATCGTTGGAACCGACGGCATCGCATTCGACCGTGTTGGTGTCGTTACGCCAAGTGCTCGAAGTTTACCGGCCTTAACGAGCCCATCCAGTGAGGCCATCGTGCCAATCGCGCTCTGCACTTGTCCGCCGACTAAATCGGCAATCGCAGGCCCGGTGCCTTTATAAGGAACATGCGTCACTTGCACGCCGGCCGAGTAGTTAAATAGTTCAAAGGCGATGTGCTGAGCGGTACCCGAACCAGGAGTCCCGTGATTAAATTTTCCGGGATTCGCTTTGACCAAGGCGATGAATTCTTTCAAGTTCTGCGCGGGGACAGAGGGATGCACGACTAACACCATCGGGACCGACGCAATCTGTGCAACGGTCACAAAATCTTTTTCAATATCAAACGGTAATTTGTTATCCAACCAAGGGTTGATCGTGATTTGATTGGCTGCAATCAACATCGTGTAACCATCCGGGGCTGATCGTGCAACAAATTCAGCGCCGATATTGCCTCCAGCGCCACCCTTATTTTCAACAACAACACTCTGCCCTAAGCCGTCTGATAAAAGTGGAGCGAGCGCACGCGCTAAGATATCGTTGCCGCCGCCAGGAGGAAAAGGTACAACAAAACGTATCGATCTGTCTGGAAATTTCGCCCCCGTTTGGGCATGAGACTGCTGCGTTATCGCTATGCCGATCAGCGCCATGACGGTAACGACGAATCGCGTCAACCAAGGTACCAGGTCGCAACGCCGCTTGGCTTGCGCTTCAGGTTGAGAGACTACTTTTATGTTTTGAGTCATATTCACACCTTTTGGCAATACTGCATCATAAACAGCTTTAATTAAGTCGCACGCGTTGACTTAGGCAGCGTGCCTAAGATAATTCCTGCAATAATCAGCACGGTCGCAATCAACAGCTCAGGCCCGAGCACTTCGCCTAAAAACAAACTTGCACAGAGCAGACCGATCAACGGTACGCCCAATAAACCCATTGACACGGCTGCTGCGGGCAAATCTCGGCTCACAATATTCATCAGCCAATACGCCACACCGTTTCCGAATAAGCCGCAAAATCCTACCAATAACACCATCTCTAGTGACCACTTGACCTGTGGCATACCCTCTATGGCAAAGGCTAATATCAGCTGTGTCAAACCGCCTAACAACATCTGCCAAGGTAATAACGAAAAAAGCGGCGTCACCCATTTGTGTGCGCGCCCATATACGATTGAGATCGCCCACAGCAACGCGCCTAACAACACGAAACCATGTCCAATCAAGACTTTGCGATCAGTCCAATCCATAGCGCTTGGCTGCAAAATCAGGATCAGACCAGACATGCCAATGACTAAACCCAAAATTCGGCGCAACGTGAAGGGCTCATTCAAAAATAACCACGCTGCGGGTAGCACCCACAGTGGCGTTGTGTAAGCTAAAACGATCGATTTTCCGGCAGGCAAGTACAGAAGGCCCACGCTGACCAACACCGAAAACCCAACCATGTGCAGCCAGCCAATGCTGAAAATAATAGGCAGATCGCCTCGCACCGGAATGCGTAATTTTTTTGTAGCAAAGCACACCAAAAAAAAGATGATGCACATCGGCACTAACCTAAACGCCGTCACCCAGACCGGCGACACAAATTCAAGAGACTTTTTAGCAGCGACCCAGTTCACCCCCCAGATCACCACCAATAAAGCCAACAATAGAATTGCGCGATGCCGACGCGAAGCGTCAGACTGCATCTGTGTCGTAGCGAAAGCCACCCGCTGCGTTTGGCTCGATTCGCCCAATCGTTGGGGCAGGAAAATGTGCCGGAAAGATCAGATTGCCACTACCCGCATGCTTTTCAATTAAGGCTGTGCGCGAGACACGCGCTAAATCCTGATCATCGTCGGCGGTCGTTGACATTTCGGGATAGCGCAACTGGATCTGATGATGAATCACATCACCGGTGAGTACGCCACGCTGACCTTCGGATTCAATATTTATCACAATATTGCCGGGTGTATGCCCGTGGCAGGCCTCGATCCACATTCCCTTATCGACTTCGTAATCATCTGCAACTAACACGGCTTGCTTAGCCCGCAAGATCGGATCGATACTGTCTTCAAACGCTTGAGTGTGCGTATCTTTTTTCCCGCTGCGATAGGTTGCATCGGCGTGATTAAATTCAGTTTTTGACATAAGGTACTTTGCATTTGGAAAGGTCGGTTTCCACACCCCGTCGACCAGACGTGTGTTCCAGCCCACGTGATCCCAATGCAGGTGTGTACACATCACGTAATCAACCTCTTCAGGCTTAACCTTTGCCTGAGCCAGCGCCCCCATAAAATCATTATTCATCTTATGAAAACCTGGACGCAACGGGCGCTCTTTATCATTACCGCAGCAAGAGTCAACCAAAATTGTGAAGCGACCCGTTTTAACGACAAATGAGTGAAAACTCATTTGAAGCCTGCCTTCGGTGGTCAGCTGGCCACCAGGCAACTCACGCAAACACGTCGTCAACATGTCTTGCGTTAAGTCTGGAAAAAAATCTCGCGCAGGTGCGTAGGGACGCTCGGTCTCAAGCACTCTTTCGACCATATACCGACCAACTTTAGTGACAGCCATCATTTTGCCTCCTGTTTTTTTTTAGTATTGTGATTCACAATGTATTGCCTCGATATCTTCTCGTCAAACGACTCGATGAGTCGTGTGCCCTTAGCTGAAATACCAAACTAGCATCGCCAACACCACGGCAGCCACAGCGGGCCACAGCAAACGCCGGGTACTTGAAGCGCCAAGTGCTGGCGCATGGCTTAAATTGCTGGGTATTGTTGTCTGGATGCTGTCACCTTCACTTCTTGCAACATCGCCACCTGCAAATTTAGCCTGCAGCGCCTCATCAAACCGTTTGAAAAAATCTTCAGCCAAAGACTTGGCGACCCCATCAATAAGGCGCTGCCCTAGCTGGGCGATTTTTCCGCCGACTTTTGAATGAACGGTGTACTTAAGTTCGCACCCGCCCTCGTGCGGTATCAATTCAACTTTAGATTCGCCTTGGCCAAACCCAGCGACGCCCCCTTGCGCTTCGAACTGCAAGGCATACGACGCAGGCGCCTGGATATCTGCCAACTTAACCTTGCCATTGAACTTAGCAGACACTGGGCCAATCTTGACCGCAACGGTTACCGCATATTCGTTGTCTGCTAGGCGCTCAAATTTTTCACAGCCTGGAATGCATGCTTTTAAAATCTCTGGGTCGTTTAGCGAATCCCAAGCCTGTTGTTGCGATACTGCTAACGGTCGGCTACCTTGCATGTCCATCGTATTCTCTCAAAAAATAATTATCTTTTTACAAGCTGAACTAGGCTGCGTGCCAAATCTTCTAAATGTGCCAGATTGTGAATCGCTAGCATGCCGTCTGCTTTTTTTTGTAACACACCTGCACCACGTGCCGCTGGCTGATACTCGTCAAAGCGCAGCATCGGGTTCAACCATAACAGACTGCGGCAGTTGCGTTTCAGCCAACCCAACTCAGACTCTAATTGTTCTGAGCTACCCGTATCTAAACCGTCACTAATTAGCAACACAACGGTCCGACGGCCCACAAGTTGTCGACTTTGCGTACGTCGTAACTCATTAAGCGATGCACCCATTTGGGTGCCACCTGCAAAGTCGCTAATCAAGCGATTGGCTTGCGCTAACATTGCATCGGTATCCGCTAGCCTGAATGCAAGATTCAAATCTGTCAGGTGATTGCCAAACGCAAAGACTGAGCGCGCGACCCGCCGAGTGCTTTGATGTAAAAAAGCCAACATCAGTCGAGCATAGCGTTCCATCGAGCCCGACACGTCAATCAATAGCAACACCGGCAAAGGTTCAAGGCGGCGCGAAAGATAAGGCAAGGCGAGCAGCTCTCCGTCATAGCGAGCCGAATCTCGTAAGGCTCGCCGCCAATCTAAGCGAACACCATGCGAAGCACTTTGTAGACGCCGTGCCCTCAACTGTGGCCATGGCAAAGTGATTTCACGCGCGAGTTGCTCAACCAAGCGAAACTCACTCGCACTCAAACTCTCAAAATCTGCGTGTCGCAGGCGCACACGATCACTAGCCGAGAGCGCGGCATCGAACTGAATTTTTTCCTCTTCTCGAGGCTGTGATTTGACCGCTGCACGCACCGCTGCAAGCGCCTCTTGCGCGCGAGCAAGACGTTTTGGCTTGGGGGTCGCCTCAGTTGTCTTAGGCAACATTTGCGCCAACAATTGCTGCGTCAACTCAGGGTTACGAAAATAAGCGTCGAATAATTGCTCGAATACCGCTTGATCTTGTTGGCGACACACAAGCGTCGCCAATAACGCGGCACGCAAATCGGCTTTCGCTTCAACACCCACCAACAAAGCCGCCTGTAAGCCAAACCCAATGCGTGCGCTGTCCATCGGCAAGCCGGCGCGTCTGAGCGTACGGCCAAAGCCGATAATATTTTCGGCCATTTTGCCGCTACGTGCGTCACCGAGCTGCATCACCACTCTTTGTTCGACAATGGCTTATCAAGCATATGGCTAGTTTGAAGACTCAGTGACTGGATCGGGCCGCAATAAGGCGTCGAGCAGAGGTTCAAGCGCCGCAATATCTTCGCGCTGTTTAAACAAAATGCCCACAGTGCTCTGCACCACTTCAGGATCAAGCGTAAGTGTGTTGAGCGCGACGAGCGCCTTTGCCCATTCAACACTCTCAGCAATTCCTGGGCTGCGACTAAAAGCGCTCACGAAGGGCGCACTGCGCAGGCGTTCAACAAAGGATGCTACTTGCTGGGCAAGCGCCTCGCTAGCCTG
>CAMDEF010000032.1 GCA_945895265.1 Bordetella parapertussis
TCTTGTTCATCACGCCATTGCTGTTGGCGCGGGCTTAACTGCTGACTTTGCTTTGGGCTTTGCATTGCAATCTCTCGTGGTTTTTTGAAAGAGAGAGTTTGCACTTTATAAAACGCAAATACTATAACGGCGTTTAGTTACCGCTTACGAGGATAGAAACATGGCTACTTTACGTAACCGCAGCGGTAAATGGCAGGCTCGGGTCGTTCGCAAGGGTCACATACCTGTGACCAAGACCTTTCTGGCCAAACAAGACGCTGAGCGTTGGGCAAGGCAAGTTGAATCGGCAATGGACAAAGGGATTTTCTCAAGCCCTGTGCTTGCTGAGAAGACCACTCTCAAGGAGGTTGTCGAGCGTTACATCAAAGAAGTGACGCCAATCGAGTAGCGGACTTATAAACATAAGGCATTCTTAAAATGCACTAACTGGGTGTTAGCCATTGCTGACCGGTAACCCTACTTGAGTACTAGCCACCTTCGGGTGGTTTTTCAATGCCTGCATCAGCCAGCAATTGCCGAAAGACATCGACATTGCGCCAAGGATCAACCGCTGCAAGTCTAACCCGCAGTCGCAGCAGACATTTGCACTCTTAGAATAGTGTGAAAGTGAAACACTTGCCCAATCATACTATCTCTTCTACGAGCATTCCGTTCGTAATAGTGAATAGCCGATCGGCTCCAGAATAATAATGTTCATCATGTGTAATGGCAATAATAGTTTTACCCATGTCGCGTAGACGCGGAATGATGATTTCGTAGAACTCTTTTCTAAACTGCGGGTCTTGATCGGCCGCCCATTCATCTAAGATAATAATTGGTTTTTCACATAGCAGAGCCACCACTAGTGCGAGCCTCTTACGTTGCCCAGAAGACAGCTTGACATTTGAAAACTCGCCATTCAGCACCGAAACTTTTGTTTCAAGCTCGAACTGTTTCAGCATCTCGGTGATATCGTGATCGTCAATGTGACTTAAACCAAATGCCTTTGAAAATAAATGAAAATCACTAAACACCGCGGCAAACAAATCTCGGTATTCTGGCGTAGAAGGCTGGGCAATCACTTGTTCGTTATTGATCAGAATCTCACCGACGTCAGGCTTGTACAAACCTGCTAACAAGCGAATCAATGTCGTTTTACCTGAACCGTTACGACCGCGTATAAAATATATTTTACCCAATTGGAACTCACAATTAATTGGTCCCAATTTGAAAGGAGTAGTACTCCCACTTGTCGCATGGCAGTAACAGATATCGCGCAACGTTATTGATTTAACCGTAGGATAAATCTCTCTTTGCTTAAGTGCGACCTCGGACTGCTCATCCGATATGCGTCTTTCAAGCTCGAACAAACTGCGCGCAGATAAGTTCGCTTGCATCAGACCCGGCATAGAGTGAACCATACTTGATAGCGAGGCAACGATAAGCATGGCAGTTGTGCTTGTCTGCAGCACGTGATCTGAGAAACCTGGTGAGATCTCCGGCACCAGAAAAATTAACAAACCTATCGCTACAAACGTGAGTACTTCCATATAGCTGAATTGGCGCATCATGGTACTTAGCACCTCACCTTTGAATTCAGTACTTTCGCGCGATTGATCAATCATGTGACGGGTGATATCCCGCGCTCGGCGCGAGTCCATCTTCACCTCCTGAAATCCTGTCAGAAAATCATTGAACAGCGAATGAACATTGCTGTCCTTGGCGAGCATTTCTTTGAATGTATTGCTTGTCGTTAGAACGCTCTTCAGACTGACTGCAAAGAAAACTAAAGCCAAAATTAGAATAATAAAAAATGCAACCCAAGAAATGAAGAGCGTGTAGATTGTCAAAAAGAAAACGGTCGCCAGGGCTTGACCAAACATGACCAACATGAACCCGCCCTGGGCGACCATTGGTGCGTCTCGAGAAAGAGTCTGCAAAATTTCGCTGCGCCCAATTTCGTCGAGTTTGATCAATTGGGCTTTAAACACGTGGCCCATAATTCTGATCTTAAATTTATGAATGAGTCTTTGGCTGCTTAAAATGCTATTTCTAGAAACCTTTTGTGTGCCATACATAAAAATCACAAGGGTCACCGCAAAAACAAAAAAAAGCCACGCAACGCTGCGGTGGGCAGAGACCTCTTGGGACGCATAGTTGATTAGAGAAATCAATGCCATGTTAGACACGCCCGAAAATACCGACAAAAGGGCAATGCTTTTAATTTCGTCGCGACTCTCTCGCGAAAGAAAGTCAAGCAAATCAAACGGCGGGAGACGAAGCATTAGAGAATCAATCACTTTTATTGATGCAATTAAACGAACAGTTTATTCTTCATGTTGCCTGCGGTTGATCACCTAGTGGTTTGGCCGCTTCTCCCGAACTACCTATAGATTTCTTTTTAAATAGTTGTTTGGCTTTTTCGAATTGTTTGTTGTAGGAGTCTCTAACAGATTCAACAGTTATCGAACCTAATGACTGACCCGACTCGAATTGTTTGATAAAGACTTGCCCTAAAGCGTATGTTGAGGCGAACGCCAATGTCGGCTGAATTAAGGTGGACAAAATCGGACCGACATACGGGATGAAACGCACCACAGTTCCACTCACTTGACCAGAAAGTAGCACAGTAACTGAACTGGTAGCCACACCCGTTACAACCGATTGCACCCTTTCTTCTTTATAAGGGACGTCATAGATTTTACAAAGTTCGTAGACCATCTTGACTTGCACAGCGGCAATCGCCGCAAGGTCAAGAGCCGGCATAGGCACAAGCCCTGCTGCCGCCGCCCAGCTTGACCAGGTTTTCACCGTTTGTTTCGCCAAAAGATTACGGTAATCTTTGGTTTCAAAAGCTTCAGCACGGTCTTGTTGGATACTCTCGTTACTATCAGGTGAGTATTCGATTTCTTTATCGAACATATCGCTTGCAGAAAGTTCTTCGATATTGGTGGTGTCGCTTTTTTTGATCATAAAGCACCTCTATCATTTATTGGTTAAGTTAGAAACGTAAAGATTTCCAAGCTCGTCGATGATCCACTTGTGTTCGTAACCCGCTAATCGCGATGAATCAACTCTATAGAGTGTTTCAGTAGTTCGCCTGCGGAATTGCCAACCTTGAGGTAACCGCAAGATGCTACCCAGATTTTGTAAATTAGGCAGGAATTTGTCGTCTATCGTTATGTACGAGGCTAGAATCATCGTGAACTTGGTGCCATCAGGTGCCACCAACTCATGGAGTGGCTCACCCGGAAACCACAGTAGGTTCATATCGTTTTGAAAGTTAAATGGTATGTAGGTGAAATTACCGGCGAGCACTCGCGTATAAGAAGCAAAATCTTTTAAGCCATTAAATATGGTGTAGTTGCCTGTCCCTGTCGGATAAAATCTCAGTTTGCCTACACTGATGTATTCGTCGTGCTCTTGCGAGAGGTCTAGACTCGCCATCTTGAAATAGGGGCCCTTCGTGCGGAAATAGTTGGCATCAGGATAGAGGGTACGCAACTGTGCCTCTGCAGTAGAAGTAATGTATTGATCGAACCTTGATGTATTACATTTAGGATCACTGCGCGTCGAGAACAGATGTACTGTTATCTGAAACCAACGGCGTTCCAAAACAAAAATCATGCAGGTTAAAAAATGATTTTTATCGATAACAACTTGATTCTCTTGTATCTGGCTGGCCCAATTCAAAATTGAAGTTTGCGAGCCTGCATGACTGATACCCCTCCGATTCTCGGCGAAGGAGGGAACTAAAAAGATGGTGATGAATACCATAAAAATAATTTTGAAAGTCATTTTCCTGCTACCTTCATTTATCGAGGACCAGCGGTAAGCTTGTAGGCCCAGAGCCGAAAAGCAAGACTTTCGAGTTGTTTGACTTTGCTAGTGCCTCTGCAGCCTCAATACTCCGATACCGCAGATAGTCTTCTGTATTGCCTCCGAAAGCAAGGTCGCGAAACTTCTTGATCCCGCCGGCCTCAATGACTTTGCGCTCAGCTTCTTGGGTCGAAATGCTGAGATTATATTTATAAGCGTCAGCCGTTTGGGATGCAATGATTTTTTGCCGGATTGCCTCTTTGACCGCATCGGGATAACTAATATCCAATATCTGAACGGAGGGGATCGTCACCAACCGGATGTTTACAAGGCCGGGGGGGCTCAGCTGGTCAACGATGTTCTCGTCGCTCGTCACGGCGATGTTCTGACTCACGTTTTTAATCTCGCCCGTAAAGACCTCTTGCGAGTTGTGTTTGGCAACCATTTCTCTGACTGCAGCGGTAACCTGCGGCACGATGAGTTTTTGTAAGAAATCAGTCCCTGCGTAACGATGCAGCAACGGCACGGTTGCACGGTTGATCTCATATTGAAACGCGACCGTTACTTGCGTTTCTAGCAAATCAGCAGTTAGTAAACTCAACTTGAGATGCTCTGCATTAATACGCGTGCTGTATAACGTCACGCCTGTCCAAGGAAGCTTCAAATGCAGGCCCTCACGGTAAACTACGTTCAGGTCGACGCCTCCCGATAGGGGACGATAAATCACCCCAACGTTACCCGCCGGCACTACCATTACGATTCGATTGATCAGCAGCACGCAGGCTGTAACACCTAGCAGGGCGAGAATCAGTAAGGGCACGATATGGCGCTTGCACCATCCAGTGATGCCTAGAAATATTTTCTTGGGTATGCGCAGGATCATGCTGTTACGACCTCTTTAACGAGTAGTTCGCTCGCCTGGTGGCATCGATTATTTTCTTTACCAAACTCATCGACGCTTAAAAAAGAATTATTGCTAAGCAATCAGTATCGTGTAAAACTGATGCGCCTGCAACCGTTGCAACTGCGACAAACGTTCGACACTAAGTTTATTTTAGTGTCGATGCCCAAGTGAAAAAGAGGTGAAAGCAGTGACTCTTGATCTAACAAAATTAGGGTTGCGCGCGGCAACGATTGATGAATTGTTGAGCGGTTCATATCAAGCAGAAGTGGGCCAAAAAGATACAACTGACTTAGCGGCGCTGCGACTAGCAGCTTGGGCACGAGCGAGTGCTAGTGGTAACTGGGGCTTGTTTTTCAAACGCCTCAAACGCGATGGTCTGTCAGTAGATGAAATCCTTTCGAAATTCGCAAATGTACGGCAGGTACCCCACGCAAAATCTCCTACATGGGTCGATGACGCCAATTGGATTTTTGAAGCACTAACCGGTGAAATTGGTCATCGACCCTCGCGTGAAGCCGTGGAAGTCGAGCCACTTCCATTCGAAAAATTGTTTTACTCGCTACTGAACCTCGCGGAGAAGGACGTTTACACAATCCTCTCAAACGCTGCGTGCGCGCGACTGGATGATTCTGCTAAGGCAGATCTGCGTGGCGGGTTATTAAAATTGTTAACCGACTTGTATGCCCCACTGCTTTACAGTAAGTTTGTCGCGACTCTAAAATCGCAGACCGCTGACGGCAAGCTCCCCGCTTCTGCTGAAAATGCGGGAACAGAGCAGGTAGACGCGTTGATCGAATGTCTTAGGACCAGATTGCTGTCAGAGATTTTTGAAGAGAAACCCGTCCTTTTACGTCTCACCGCAACGATCGTAAGACAATGGATCGACACTTCAAGTGAACTGATCTACCGTCTAGACTCAGATATTGCAGCTATCAAGACTCTCATTACGGGCTCCGCACCTGAAGTTAAAGTACATGCGATCGGCGGTGATTTGTCAGATCCGCACAATTTTGGTCACTCCGTTCAGATTCTCACCTTTTCTGACAAGACCAAGATCGTATACAAGCCAAAGGACTTGCAGCTAGATGTTGCTTGGCATGATCTTATCCAGAGATTTAATGCGAGCGCACCGCCTGTGGATTTGAAGCCTGTTAAAACCATCGCTAAAGACGGGTACGGTTGGACTGAGTTTATCTCCCATACAGAATGTGAATCTGAGCAAGATATTGAGCTGTTTTACCGCCGCGCGGGCGCATGGCTTGCGGTGTTTCATCTGTTTGCTAGCAGCGATATGCATTACGAGAATATTTTGGCTCACGGAGCCCATCCGGTTCCAATTGATCTTGAGATGATATTGCAATCGTCTACGCCTGAAGCAGAGCAAAAAACCCCCGAGACAGAAGCGGCGATTGAAGCCAGTCAGCGCTTAAATGATTCAGTTTTGATGGTTGGAATGTTGCCCTCTTACGCAAAAACCCCAAATAATAAAATTTTCGATGCGGGCGGACTCAATGCGGTCAAAAGCAGTGCGCCGGTAGGGATCTGGAAAAATATCAACGCTGACGGCATGCGTTGGATGCAAACCCCCAGTGAGTCTATAGAAACTCCAAATATTCCGTACGCTGACGGAAAGTACGCAATGCTGGGCGATTACTTACCCTCTTTCATTGACGGCTTTAAGTTGTACGGCCATTTTTTAATTTCGCAGAGAGATGTAATCGGAGTCGCGGATTTGTTGGATGCTTTCAAGAAATTGCCCGTGCGCAAGGTCATTCGGAACACTCGCTTCTACTACATGCTGCTGCAAAGACTAAAAGATCACCGCACCATGTCTGACGGTGTCACATGGAGTGCACAAGCAGAGTTTCTCTCGAGGCTTGCTGACTGGGATTCCACAGATGATGTCCTTTGGCACCTGCAAGAAGCCGAACGCCTAGCATTGGTTAATTTGAATGTACCTCACTTTGTTGCACCGAGTGATCAAGACTTGATTGCTGCAGTAACTGGTCACAGCACTCAAACAGGCGGTAAGCCGGGCCTCGAACAATCGGCCGAACGTTGGGCGAACTGGTGCGAAGCAGAAGTCGAGCGACAGGTGGAAATCATTCAAGTTAGTACGAGTTTTGTTTTAAAGTCTGAAAGCAACAAAGAAGAGAAGTATCTTTTTAAACGCACACTTAAACAACCTGCGAAAGTTCAAAACCAGGCGTGTCTGGCAAAGGAATTAAGCCGAATCACCCAATCAATTAGACAATTTGCCACAATCAAAGAGCAGAGTGCGGCTTGGGTCGGGCTTGACTGGTTGGGTGACTCTGATGTGGCGCAGCTTGTGACTGTCGGTTCAGATCTGTATAACGGATCAAGCGGTATCGCTTTGTATTTAGCCGCCTACGCTCGATATGCTGAAGACTCTATGAGTCGTGAGCTAGCGCTCAAGGCCCTGGCGCTCACCAGACGACAGGTGACTCAGCCTTCAGCAGCACGGTGGGCAAGAAGCATGGGCGTCGGGGGCGCAAGCGGGCTTGGTTCGTTGGTCTACGCACTGACAGTGATTTCTGATTTGCTTGAGGATTCAACACTTTTAGATGACGCACTCAGTGTCGCGCAGTTATTTTCGGATGAATTGATCGCGGCTGATCGCTCATTGGATGTCATTGGTGGCAGTGCTGGAGGTATCTTGGGTTTGTTGGCACTGCACCGTCGAACCCAATCTAGTGATGTTTTGGCTAAAGCCATCGCGTGTGGCCAGCATCTATTGGATCAACCTAGACTTGGAGAAATCGGAAAACGCAGTTGGGTGGGCATGGGTATGGATCAAGCCATACTGACTGGTTTTTCTCATGGCGCTGCTGGGTTTGCTTACGCTTTATCAGGGCTCGCGCTTGCGAGCGGTCGTGATGACTTTGCGCAAGCAGCACAGGAGTGTTTGGCGTATGAAGATAGTTGCTACAACGAGCACCTGCTGAATTGGCCAGACTTGCGCAGCTCAGAGGATGGCACAGTTTGGCCGAGTCAATGGTGTCATGGGGCGGTAGGAATCGGCTTAGCGAGAATCGCAAGCAATAGTTCCGCGACCGTGGAGTCGGAATCGATGATGGACGACATCCGTAATTCGGTGAAGAACGCGACGACGAAATGGCCGCAGCATATAGATACGTTGTGCTGTGGCACCCTTGGTACGATCGAATTGCTCGGTGAAGCGAGTAAATTATTTAATCAACCTGATCTGCGTGAGCTGTCGGATCAACGATTAGCGCAAATCATTGCAAGCCGCGAAGAGAAAGGCGACTATGCGTGGAACGCAGGCGATACTTCTGTGAATCTTGGTATGTTTCGTGGCTTGTCGGGAGTTGGCTATACCATTCTCAGACGAGTTGACCCGAGCTTACCCAATATTCTTATTTGGGAATAGCAAATATTTTTCTTCGCGATGATCGAGATCAATGCATCAATATCAGCTGCTGAATATTGACAACGAAATAATTCTGTAACCGGTGAAAAATAGTCGGAGCAAATCTGGTATTACAGCTTATTAGTCCAAAAATATTTTTTGTAGATAACGATTTTTATCAAGATATGTAGTAATGAGAAAGTTCAAAGCCTTAATCGCGCTTATGGTTTTTTTCTGAGCGGTTGCGCCCAAATACAACCCGACTTCAACGCAATGAGCGGCGCTTATTCCAGAGCGATCGGCGAGCACAGTCGCAACGATTTACTGCTGAACCTGCTCAGAGCGGCAAATGACTTGCCCACGCAGTTTACGGCCATTCCATCTGTGTTGGGCACTGGAAGTGTGAATTTGGGCTTCACACTAGGCGCTGGAGGAAATAATGCTTCTTTGAATGCTCTTTTTGGATTTCTACCAGCTTCTGCTTTGACGGCCATGGGTGCCACTTACAGCTTAAATACCCAATTGGCAGCACTACATACCTAAGGAAGATAACGGATTGTCAGCCAAGGTTCTTGAGCTGTTGAACGTTCTCGTTACACTCAATAAAGTTGCAGGATCTATTCCTGCCTCCCCTGGGGTTCTCTTACGATAGGCCGAAAACATATTCAATCCACCGAACCGATAATGGGCATTCTAAGCCCCAAGGTGATCGCTCATTGGATGTGATTGCGGGCCGCGCTGGGGGTATTCTTGGACTCTTAGCGTTGTACCGTAAAACTGACGCAAAAGACGTATTAGCTCACGCAGTCGCCTGCGGCGAGTATTTGTTAAGTCAACTGACTTATCGGATCAGCGGTTGGCCCAAGTGGTTGCAACTCGTCACGAACAGTTTGATGATGACAATGTGACCGACATTGCTAAAGACTCTCGCGCCTCAAGATTTTTTTCGCCCTTCTTTGTTCTACATCAACTCCTCCACACTTGATTCTCGTCGCTGCCCACAATTCCCGACTAAGTTGAGTCATATCGACTTAGGAATGGGCTCATGTGGTTTAAGACGTTGGATATTCTTGGTAAAACACTCATACCGATTGTGCAGGGCGGCATGGGGGTTGGGGTCTCGGCTCACCGCTTGGCTGGTGCTGTTGCCCGTGAAAATGGTGTTGGCACAATCGCCAGTATCGATTTGCGTCATCACCATCCCGACCTTGAAGAACAAACCGAGCATTGCCGCAATCGCGAACAGATCGATCAAGCTAATTTGATTGCCCTTGATCGTGAGATCAAAGCTGCCAAGCAGCTCGCACAAGGCCACGGCGCTATCGCTGTCAATGTCATGAAGGCGGTACGACAACACCCCGCTTTGGTGCAACAAGCTTGCGAAAGCGGGGCCGACGTTTTAGTGATGGGTGCTGGCCTGCCACTCGATTTGCCTGAGATGGTGGCTGATTTTCCGAAGATGGGTTTGGTGCCTATTTTGTCTGAAAGCCGTGGCGTGGCGATTGTGATGAAAAAATGGCTTAAAAAAGGGCGCTGCCCAGATGCCATTGTGATTGAGCATCCCGGTCATGCTGGCGGCCATCTGGGCGCTAATAAGGTCGAAGATCTGCACGCACCACGCTTTGAATTTGATTTGGTACTGAACGATTGCCAAGCCCTCTTTGCTGAGCTTGGACTAGGCAAAGATGCGCCGCCTTTAATCTTGGCTGGTGGCATTGACTCGCACGAAAAAGTTCGTCATTGGTTGGGCGCTGGAGCAAGTGCCGTGCAACTTGGCACCGCCTTTGCCGTCACGCAAGAGGGCGACGCGCACGATGAGTTCAAGCGCGTGCTGATCAACGCAACCCCTGCAAACATGGTCGAATTCATTAGCGTGGCTGGCCTGCCCGCCCGCGCGGTGTCGACCCACTGGTTGAAGCAATACCAGCGCCACGAGCCCCGCATGCAAGCCTGCGCAAAGGCTGACCCGCGCCGTTGTGCTCAGCGCATGGACTGCCTGACTCAATGCGGCCTGCGCGATGGTTTAGCGAAGATTGGTCAGTTTTGTATTGATTTGAAATTGGTATCGGCCTTAAAAGGCGATGTGCAGAAAGGTTTGTTTTTCAGAGGTGCAGGAACACTTCCGTTTGGTAAAGCGGTGCGCTCGGTACGCGAACTGATTGAGTACTTGCTGTATGGCACCTTTCCTGCAGCGCTTGATTTCACGACAACGTGTTTTAAAAATATACATACGGCCGCAGAACTAGAGCTGGAAGCATTGCGTCATTCTCCAGTCGTTGCTTCAGCTTAAATACTCTCATGCCCCATCAACACACCCACCTCGCTGAAGTTGAATTTGATCCCAAGCTAATCGCTCGCTACGATGGCAGTGGCCCGCGTTACACCTCGTACCCCACTGCAGATCGCTTCAGCGAAGGGCCGATCGCGGCGCAATATATAACCGCTCTGCATAACCGTCAAAGTGCGCGTCTAGGTGCCGCGCTTTCTTTGTATGTGCATCTGCCTTTTTGCGATACGGTTTGCTATTACTGCGCTTGCAACAAGATTGCCACCAAAGATCGCGGGCGCGCTGATGTTTATCTAGACTACCTTGAACGTGAGATCGCCCTAGTGCGTGCCGAGTTTGCAGTCGCACCTGCAGTCACACAACTGCACTTAGGCGGCGGTACACCTACCTTTTTGACCAACGCGCAACTTAGTCGTCTCATGCAAATGCTCAAACAAGCATTCGACTTCACGCTTGACGCAGAATGTTCAATTGAAGTTGATCCACGTAGAGTCAATGACGGCACACTCGAATTGCTGGCGGCTCATGGCTTTAATCGCATGAGCATTGGCGTGCAGGATCTTGATCCCGCGGTACAACAAGCAGTTAATCGGCTGCAACCTGGGGCGCTCACAAAAGCTGTTTTGGAAAAAGGTCGTGCCCTTGGTTATCGCTCGATTAATCTGGATTTGATTTACGGCTTACCAAAGCAATCGGTTAGCACGATGCAAGCCACGCTCAGCACAGTCTTAACGTGGCGTCCTGAGCGTATCGCGCTATACAGCTACGCTCATTTGCCTGAACGCTTCATCCCACAGCGACGCATCGAAAGCGCTGATATGCCTAATGCGACCGAAAAGCTCGCCATGCTTAAGCTCGCTGTGACCACATTGCTTGAGGCAGGCTATGTCTACATCGGGATGGATCACTTCGCTCTACCCGAAGACGACCTTGCGCTGGCTCTTGAGCAAGGTACCTTGCAACGCAATTTTCAAGGCTACTCCACACAAGCGGACTGCGATCTGATTGCGCTTGGGGTGTCGGCGATTAGCCGCATCGGTGACACCTACGCACAAAATTATCGAGACTTGCCTGCTTATTACAACGCGCTTGATCAGCAACAACTGCCGCTTGCAAAGGGCTTAGTCATGACGCGTGATGACGAACTCAGACGCGCAGCCATCCATGATTTACTGTGTCAGTCAACGCTCGACATACCAAGCTTTGAACAAGCCTGGGGGATTGAGTTTGCCAACTATTTTTCGCTTGAACTTGCACAGCTGCAACCACTCGAACGTGATGGCTTGGTTGAGCTCACATACGACTCCATCGATATCACCCCGCGCGGCCGTTTTTTGGCTCGCGTCGTTGCGATGGGTTTTGATCGTCACTTGCGCGAAGCGACATCTAGCGCAAAATTTTCGCGAGTGATTTAACCAAATATACATTTCTAGGTGCATCCGACAGCTTCGCACCATCGCCTCCGCCTGCGGAGGCCTTTTTTTGCTCGTCTTCAAAGCCTCTGCGCGTCGACGACTCGCTCATAGTGAGTCAGCCAGAAGCCTAACAACGTTGTCGTTTGATCTGTGTCAACAGTTTCAAAAGTAGTGTTTTGCATAAAGCCATAAACACAATATGTAGTGTTAGGATTCATCAAATAACACAATATGAGGTGTGCGATGCAGATTCAAGCCCAGTTACCCAAGCAAACAATCGTCGACGTAGAAAGCTCGATGGAAGAGTATCTCGACCGACGCGACTGGCGCGTCAACGCCAACGCCAATCAGGGCTATAGCTTAGGCGGGCTGATCTTAAATGTTGCCGGCAAGGTCACCGCCAATTACTGGCTGTCACACGTATACAGCCCTGAGGCGGGCCGTGCGCATCGAGAGGGCGATCTGCATATCCACGATCTCGATATGCTGTCTGGCTACTGTGCCGGTTGGTCATTGCGGCAATTGTTGTTTGAAGGCTTCAACGGCGTACCCGGTAAAGTTGAAGCCAAGCCGGCACGGCACATGTCAGCCGCGATCGGACAAATCGTTAACTTTTTAGGCACGCTGCAAAACGAGTGGGCGGGCGCCCAAGCCTTTAGCTCGTTTGACACCTACATGGCTGCCTTTGTGCGAAAAGATCAGATGACCTACGTGCAGGTCAGGCAATGCATTCAAGAGTTGATTTACAACCTGAACGTCCCCAGTCGCTGGGGCACCCAAACACCCTTCACCAACCTTACGTTTGACTGGGTCTGCCCACAAGACCTGCGCGAACTGGTGCCGTACATCGGCGGCGAAGAGATGCCTTTTTGCTATGGCGAGTTGCAAGCAGAAATGGACTTGATTAATCGCGCCTACATCGAGGTGATGATGGCAGGCGACGCGCTCGGGCGCGTATTCACCTTTCCCATCCCAACCTACAACATCACCAATGACTTTGACTGGGATCACCCCAACACGGATCTGCTGTTTGAAATGACGGCAAAATATGGCTTGCCCTATTTTCAGAATTTTTTAAATTCAGATCTAGAGCCGCACATGGTGCGCTCAATGTGCTGCCGCTTGCAACTTGATCTGCGCGAGTTGCTCAAGCGCGGTAATGGTTTGTTTGGCTCAGCCGAGCAAACTGGCAGCATCGGCGTGGTAACCATTAATTGCGCACGCCTAGGCTACGTGCATGCGGGCGACAAGCCTGGGTTGTTTGCCCAACTCGATGCACTGCTTGATCTTGGCCGCGACGTACTTGAAAAAAAACGTGTCGTGGTTCAGCACTATATCGATGAAGGGCTCTACCCTTACACCAAACGCTACTTGGGCACGCTACGCAATCACTTCAGCACCTTAGGGGTCAATGGCATCAACGAGATGATTCGTAATTTCAGTCACGATCAACACGACATCACAACCCCTACGGGCCATGCCCTCGCGCTCGAACTGCTCGATCACGTCAGAGCGCGAATGACTGAATTTCAAGAAGCGACAGGACACTTGTACAACCTTGAGGCGACTCCCGCTGAGGGCACCACCTATCGCTTCGCCCGAGAAGACAAGAAGCGCTGGCCAGAGATCAGTCAGGCCGGCACACCTGAACAGCCCTATTACACCAACTCGAGTCAGTTACCTGTTGGCTTTACCGACGATCCGTTCGCTGCGTTAGAGATGCAGGAAGCCTTGCAGTCGCGCTACACCGGCGGCACGGTGCTGCACCTGTACATGAATGAAGCCATTTCATCGGCCCAGGCGTGCAAACAATTGGTGCACCGCGCGCTGGCAGGGTTTCGGCTCCCGTACATCACCATCACACCGACGTTTTCGATATGTCCTAAACATGGGTATTTATCAGGTCATCACGAGTTTTGTCCGAAGTGCGACGAGGTCTTGTTGAACGAGCAGCGCCTTGAAGCAAACGCCTAACGATTCATCTGATGAGCAACGATCCATTCACTGCTCAAGGTTTCGCCTACTGCTCAATGACACGTCTTTCGCTCAATTGTTCATTTACTGCTGAATTATTAACCCACAACTTAAGCTGGAGTCCCCCTCATGACCAATCTTTCTGAAGTGATTCATTTTCAACAACCCGTTATTGTGCTGGATCAAGCGCGCCGTACCCAGTGCGAAGTCTGGACCCGCGTCATGGGCTATCACCGCCCTGTGACCTCCTTTAATACTGGCAAGCAGGGAGAATTTAATGAACGACTGTTTTTTAACGAGCCTCAGTCAAGCTAAGCGCACCCCCAGCATTGGGGGCTTCGTCCCCTTCTCAACGGTTGACTGGCCAGGCAAACTTGTGGCTGTCGTCTTTATTGCTGGCTGTCCTTGGTCTTGCCATTACTGCCATAACCCACACCTTCAACAACGGGGAGCAGCTCGGTCGTGGGAAAGCATCCTACAGACACTAGAAAAGCGTGTCGGCCTACTCGATGGAGTAGTGTTTTCAGGTGGCGAGCCTTTCAACGACCCACTTTGTACGCAACTGATACGCCAGACTAAAGAGCTGGGCTTTAAGGTTGCCGTCCACACAGCAGGCATCTACCCACTGCGTCTGCTTAAGGCTCTACCCAGCCTAGACTGGGTTGGCTTGGACATCAAAACAACACCTGAGGGCTACCCTGCCCTGACAGGGCGCCAGAAAAGCGCAGAGCCAGTGCAACAGTGCCTAGAAGCGTTAATCGCCTGGGACGGAGCGTTTGAATGCCGCACAACCTGGCACCCCGCTTGGTTAACAGAAACCGCTTTACTTGATTTGGCGCAAAGCCTCGCGGCGCAAGGTGTGAGGAAATATGCTGTTCAGCGTTCTCGCAGCCTAGCGCATTCTTTACCAGTCGCTGAAGTCAGCCTCTTAGCACGCACAGCGCTACAAGGCCTGTTTGAAACATTTTCTTATAGGTGAGCCCTTATGACCAAACAACTTGATGTCTGCGAACTGTTGGCTCGCGCGCCACTCTTTGCCACACTCAGCCGCAATTGGTATGAAATTTTGGCGAATTCGGCGCAAGTTCACCGTCTTCTTAAAAATCAATTTTTGTACCGACGCGGCGACGCAGCCACTGGCGTTTATCTCGTTGCCGTCGGTCAAATTAAGGCCTCGATCCCAGTTGCGCGAAGCCGTCATGGCAAAGTCATCGAGATGTTTGGCGCAGGCGATTCATTTGGTGAAACGCTCATGTTGTTAAATCACCCACACATTGTTGACGCACAAGCGCTTGATGATAGCGTGGTCGTCTGGCTTGATAAGCGAGATATCGAGCAAATTCTTTCGCTCGAGGCCGAATTTTCACTGAAGATGCTGAAAAGTGTTTCGCTTCGTTTTGAAACTCTTTTACACGATATCGAGACAGTCAGTACACACAGCGCCAGCGAACGCGTTGCCGACTATCTATTAAAACAACCCAGACAAGGTACGCAGACACAGCTGAAGTTCAGTAAATGTCTGATCGCTTCGCGCTTGGGCTTACAGGCTGAGAGCTTGTCGCGCGCCTTACAACGCCTTACTAAGGATCACCTCATTTCAGTTCAAGGCTCGCAGGTCGAGATCTTGAATGAGCAGGGCTTATTACAGCTCAATCAATCTCATCACTGAAGCGACTTAGAATCTGACAAGCCGTGTTCAACCGCGTAAATGGCTGCTTGAACTCGGTTGTTCACACCGAGTTTTTTCAAGATACTCTGCAAATGTATCTTGACTGTACTCTCGGCCACATCCAGTTTTCGCGCAATTTCTTTATTGGATAAGCCAAGCGCGAGTTGAGCCAGCATTTCCCCTTCGCGGGGTGTGAGCTTTTTTATCTCGCTTGCCGCTAACGGTTCGGGCTTACGGAAACTTGCCACGAGCTTAGCCGTCATCTCAGGTGAGATCACAGCATCAGATTGCATCACCTTACGTAACGACTCAAGCAAATAGTCGGCATCAATATTCTTAAGTAGATAGCCAGCGGCACCCTTTTTAAACGCAAAGGCCAAATCGTCTGCATCCTCGGACACCGTCAACAACACGACGTGACACGTAGGGGTCTCTTGCAAGATCAACCCAAGCGCATCTAGCCCAGAGAGCCCAGGCATATGCAAATCTAGCAAGACAATGTCAGGCTTAAGCTCTTTGGCACGCTTGACCCCCTCAAGCCCATCCGCGGCCTCGCCAATCACTTCAAAATCATGATTACGTTGTAACAATAAGCGAATACCGCTACGAAACAACGTGTGATCATCCACCAGCAGAATCCGAATCGGAGTGACCATCGTTAAGCTGCCACGCGCTCGTGGTGTGCCAGGTGCAATCGCACGCACGTGCCGCTTGCATCACTTGAAACAGTCAACTCAGCGCCTAGCCGAGTCGCGCGCTCTTGCATAATTGTTAACCCGACGTGCTGCTCAGGCTCAACGCTTGAGGCTGACAACTCAAAGCCACAGCCATCGTCTTGCACACTCAATTCAAAATCTTGTGCATTATTCAAGACGATCTTCACTGTTTTCGCCTTTGCATGCTTGCGAATATTTGACAACGCTTCTTGCACGATAAAGAGTAACTGCAACTGCTGCTCGGCCGGCAAAGGTGCGCCTTGCCCGCCTGCTTGAATCGAAACCGGAATCATCGTCTGGCGTGTAAAACGCTCGGCCACATGATGCAAGGCTTGATTCAAATCACCCGCCTCAAGTTTGATTCTGAAATTGAGTAATAACTCACGAACATCATCGTAGCTTTCACGCAGCCCCGTTTTGATCATCCGCATACTTTCAGCGACTTCACCATCAGCTTTACGCTTCAATGAGTCTTCTAACATTTGCACCTGTAACTTCAAAAAATTCAGCCCCTGTGCGATCGAGTCATGTAAGCCTTGCGCCACCAGATTACGCTCTTGAGCCACGGCAAGCTCTCGGGTGCGTGCTAGCAGCCGTTGATTTTCAACCGCAGCACCTAGGTGCTGACCAACCGAGTCAAACAAGCGTCGATCATCGCCAGAGAACTCGCGCGGTTCAGCGAAGTGCAAGGTGTAGCTTCCCAAGGTCGCCGCACCACTCGTGATCTGTGCGATCGCAATTGAATTAAAGCCTTCTTCGCGACACAAATAACGTTGCTCGACCGGCAATTTACGAAAATCACGTATTTGGGTTTCACCAAGTACCGAGGCTTCGCCACACAAACAATCGCCCGCATGTACGCACTGCTCTTCTTGAACAAAGTTGAGCGAGAGACCTTGATGTACCATCAAGTGCAGATTGTTTTGTCGCCGATCTAGAATACGCACGGTGCCACCATCAGCACCAAAATACTCAATCAATTTTTTTAAAAATCCGACGCAACGCTGTTCAAGCTCGCCGGGCTGGCTCAGATATGACGAGAAGTCATACAGCGTACTGAGCGCACGATTTTGTTGCGCAAGCTGCAAGGTTTTTTGCGAAACACGGTCTTCAAGATCCGTATAAAGCGCTTTGAGTTGAGCGGCCATATCGTTAAAACCCGAGGCAAGCTCGCCAAATTCGTCACGCCCCTCAACCGGCACTTGCACCGAGAAGTTTCTGGCCGTCATTTGTGCGATACCTGCCTGCAAAGCCTGCACCGGCCGAATCACCCAGCCGTACAACAGATAAATAATTGCAACGCTACCCACTAACATCAGCACGATCAGCGCAAGCTGAGAGCCGCGCAAGTAAGTCGTGGTACGACTATTTTCGCTTTCAATCCGCGACACCAACTGATCGGTTTGCTCGACAAACTGAGGCAGCTCTCGCAGGTAGACATTTACAGCTTGTTGCTGCGCTGTGACATCCTGAGTCACCGCAAGCAAGGCTGGTAGTAAAGCACTGTTCCAAAGCATTGTCACGCGCGCGAATTGCTCTTGTACAGCATGGCTACCTGGCATACGTAGTGGTCGTTGCGGATCACCTTCGCGCAAGTTCGCAAGTGTCTGTGTGAGGGCTTGTTGTTGACGACGCAGCACCTCAAGGTCTGGTGTAGCCTGAGCGCGCAATTGGCTCAGGGTCAGGCCGAGTCGCACCGACTGCACTCGCAAACTGCCGGTGTCGTTGATGGCTGCAGCAGCTCCTTCAAGTGCCCAAGATAACCACAAGGTGCCCAGCACCATCGCCAACCCAAACACTAGACCGGCAAGCGACACAGATACGAGGCGCACGCCAAGTTTGTGATTTCGTCCAAGCGAGGGAGACCAAGTCAGTGCCAAACGTAGACCTCCTTAAAGACGTTTAAATTAGGCCTGTCCCCCAACCAGGGTTTGACCCCTTCCTGAAGACATGCGCCTTGTGGGCACAACGTTGACTCATTTTCGATTAAGCGTGTACTTCGGACATACGGTTGACCCATTATCACCGATGCTAGCGCCAAAAGAGATAAATCAGCCCTCTATAGTCCGAAAGAACTAGGTGACCCCTCTCTGATGCCTGACTGTTCCCCATCCAGCGGCCAATAGGCGGCGGCCTCGCCAGCCCATAGTCTTTGTCTTATCGCCTTTAGAACAGTTAATACACACGATGAGCTCTCACACCCGCACCTCCACGAAGGTACTCACCTCTAGCACCTTCGCCTTCACGATTTGCTTTGCCGTCTGGATGATGTTTGCTGTCATCGGCATCCCAATCAAAAAGCAACTAGGGCTTAACGAGACTGAGTTTGGCCTGCTCGCTGCCATGCCCGTGCTGACGGGATCGCTGATTCGCGTACCTCTCGGGATTTGGACCGATCGCTTTGGCGGACGCATCGTATTTTTTCTGCTGATGCTAAGCACTGTTATGCCTATCTGGCTGATGTCTTACGCCACTGAGTACTGGCACTTTTTAGCGATTGGTTGCTTTGTCGGTTTGGCCGGCGGCTCGTTTTCAGTCGGCACGCCGTACGTCGCACGCTGGTTTCCAAAAAACCGTCAAGGCCTGGCCATGGGGATCTTTGGCGCAGGAAACTCGGGCTCTGCACTCACCAAATTTGTCGCTCCTGCTCTGATCGCCTCAGCAGCCGGTTCCTGGACGATTGTGCCGCAGGTGTATTCAGTCGCGATGCTGATCACCGCTGTGCTGTTCTGGATATTCTCAAGCACGAATCCCGCTCACAACATATCTTCGGGTGCCACGTTTTCACAGCAACTCGTGATGCTGAAAGACCCTAGGGTCTGGCGCTATTGCCAGTACTACTCGGTGGTGTTTGGAGGCTATGTTGCGTTGGCGCTATGGATGACAAAGTATTACGTCGGTGAATACGGTTTTGATATGCAACAAGCGGCGCTACTTGCTGCAGTCTTTTCACTGCCAGGCGGCGTACTGCGTGCGTTCGGCGGTTGGGTATCAGACCGGTATGGCGCCTATCACACCACATGGTGGGTCATGTGGGTGTGTTGGGTGGCCTTCTTTTTGCTCAGCTATCCGCAAACTAATTTCACGGTCATGACGGTGAATGGACCCCGCGACTTCTTTATTGGCCTGACTCCAACCCTCTTCACCGCCTTGCTCTTTATTGTTGGCATCGCAATGGCCATTGGCAAAGCCTCGGTCTTTAAGTTTATTTCGGATGAGTTTCCAGACAATATCGGAGCTGTCTCTGGGGTAGTTGGTTTGGCTGGGGGACTCGGTGGTTTTGTGCTGCCCATCATGTTTGGGGCCATGGTAGATCTGACCGGAGTGCGTTCGTCGAGTTTTATGCTGCTCTATGGAACCGTTTGCGTATCGCTGGTCTGGATGCACTTCAGTTTTAGGAAGGAAAGCGTTGGCTCAACTGGCATCGAGCCAAGCAAAGCTCGCTCAGCCCCAGCGCTGTTACTTCGCTCATAAGTTCACACTCGCAATCGGAGTTCGTCATGTCTTCACGCTATGTTCTTACCCGTTGGGAGCCCGAACAGCCAGAGTTCTGGAAAACTGAAGGGCATCGCATTGCCCAGCGCAACCTTTGGCTCTCGATTCCGGCACTCATGCTGGCCTTCAGTGTCTGGATGTTGTGGTCAGTCGTGGTGGTAAATTTGAATAAAGCGGGTTTTCATTTCAGTAAAAATCAAATGTTTTGGCTCACCGCCCTACCCGCCTTATCTGGCGCCACGCTTCGTATTTTTTATTCCTTTCTCATCCCAATCTTTGGTGGTCGCCGTTGGACTGCGCTATCTACGGCAAGCCTGTTAATCCCAGCGCTAGGGATGGGATTTGCGCTACGCGATACGAGTACTAGCTACCCAACTCTTTTAGTTCTGGCCTTGCTTTGTGGGCTTGGTGGTGGCAACTTCAGCTCTTCGATGGCGAACATTAGCTTCTTTTTTCCAAAGTCTCAAAAAGGGCTTGCCACGGGCCTGAATGCCGGCATTGGCAACCTAGGGGTCTCGGTCGTGCAGTTCGTGACGCCCCTGATTATCTCTCTTGGGGCCTTCGGTGCCTTCGGTGGTGCGGGTCACGACTATACGGCTAACGGCGTCTCGCAAACGCTTTGGTTACAAAACGCCGGTTTTATCTGGGTACCGTTTATTTTGCTCGCTTCACTTGCCGCGTGGTTTGGCATGAACGATATCGCCGATGCTAAGGCCTCGTTTGTAGATCAGGCTGTGATTTTCAAGCGCAAACATAATTGGCTGATGTGCTGGTTATATCTGGGTACGTTTGGATCCTTCATTGGGTTCTCAGCAGGCTTAGCCTTGTTGACGCAGTCGCAATTCCCCAACGTCAATCCCACAAAATATGCCTTTCTTGGGCCGCTCGTGGGTGCCATGGTGCGGCCGGTAGGCGGCTGGGTATCTGACAAAGTGGGCGGAGCTCGCGTCACCCTCTGGACCTTCATCGGAATGATGCTCGCCGTGCTTGGGGTGATGTATTTTTTACCTAGCCAAGGTAGCGCGGGCAACTTCACAGGTTTTCTGACGCTCTTCATTATTTTGTTTGCCCTCACCGGGATTGGTAACGGGTCGACCTTTCGCATGATCCCGGTGATTTTTTTGAACGATCGTCAACACTGTGCCAAGTCGGATCCAGCGTCTCAAAAGCAAGCAATGATTGATGGCAGCAAAGAGGCTGCAGCGGTCTTGGGATTTTCAGGCGCGATTGGTGCGTATGGCGGCTTTTTTATCCCCAAAAGCTTTGGTACCTCAATCGATCTGACGGGCACTCCACACGCAGCCTTGTTCTGCTTTGTGCTGTTTTATTTCAGCTGCGTCGCGGTCACTTGGATTTGGTACGCGCGCGGCAAAGCGCCAATGCCGTGTTAATCGCGAGGTTAGCCTGCGTCTGAACTTTGCCTCCTGCTACCCACTTCGAAAATAAATACTGACCACACCTAGTTTAAAGACATTCGGTTTCAACCAAAAAGTGTTTCACCAGTTTTAAAAGCGTACTGCAACACGCACTTGAAACCATCAAAACTTAATACGTCGCCTTTCTGGAGCTCAGTTATGAGTCATTTTTTAGATCGCTTGAACTTTTTTTCACGCACAACCAGTACCTTCTCTGATCACCACGGTGCCGTGGTCAACGAAGACCGCAAGTGGGAGAACGCCTACCGGCAGCGCTGGCAGCACGACAAAATCGTGCGTTCAACTCACGGAGTGAATTGCACCGGTTCTTGTTCATGGAAGGTGTACGTCAAAAGTGGCTTGATCACCTGGGAGACCCAACAGACGGACTACTCACGCACCCGCCCTGACTTGCCGAATCATGAGCCGCGCGGCTGTCCGCGCGGCGCTTCCTACAGTTGGTATGTGTATTCCGCACAGCGTGTCAAACACCCGATGATGCGCGGACGCCTCATGGAGATGTGGCGCGACGCCCGCTTGACGATGAACCCCATCGCAGCCTGGGCACACATCAGCCAAAACCCTGAACGCGCCAAGCGTTACAAAAGCGTACGAGGCTTAGGGGGCTTTGTGCGCGCTGACTGGGATACCGTCACTGAAATGATTGCAGCGGCAAACTCTTACACCATTAAAGAGTTCGGGCCCGATCGCGTGATTGGCTTTTCACCCATTCCGGCCATGTCGATGGTGTCATATGCAGCGGGCTCGCGTTACCTAAGCCTGATCGGTGGAGTATGCCTAAGCTTTTATGACTGGTACTGCGACCTGCCTCCCGCTAGCCCACAGGTATGGGGCGAACAAACTGACGTGCCTGAATCGGCCGATTGGTACAACTCAACGTACTTAATGGTGTGGGGTTCAAACGTGCCGCAAACGCGCACACCAGATGCGCACTTTTATACTGAGGTTCGCTACAAGGGCACCAAGACCGTCGCCATTTCAAGTGACTATGGCGAGATGGTTAAGTTTGGTGACATCTGGCTGGCACCCAAACAAGGTACCGACGCTGCCTTAGCCATGGCCATGGGTCATGTGATTCTCAAAGAGTTTCACCTGAGCGACAAGTCTGAATACTTTAGCAACTATGCCAGGCAATACACCGATATGCCTATGCTGGTGTTATTAAAAGAGCATAACGGTCAATGGGCACCCGATCATTTCTTACGCGCTTCACACTTAACCAACAATCACGGCGAGGCGAATAACCCTGACTGGAAGACTCTACTGCTTGATGCGTTGAGCGGCGAATTGGTCGTGCCAAATGGGGCGATTGGTTTGCGCTGGGGCGAAGGCAAGGTTAACGAAAGTGCACAAGTTGGGCGCTGGAATCTTGAGAAAAAAGATGCCGCTTCAGGCCGTGACGTTGAGCCTACGCTCACTCTACTAGACAATCACGATGAAGTGGTCGGTGTTGCATTTCCGTACTTTGGAGGCGAACACGACGAGCTGCTCGTGCGCAATGTGCCCGTCAAAGCGCTCACGCTCGCCGATGGCAGCCTCGCGCGGGTTGCAACCGTCTACGACTTACAAATGGCGAACTACGGCATAGACCGCGGCTTAGGAGGTGGTAACGTCGCCTCAAGCTACGACCAAGATATCCCCTACACCCCAGCCTGGCAACAAAAGCACACCACCGTTAAACCAGAGTTAGTGATTCAGGTCGCGCGTGAGTTTGCACAAAATGCACATGATACTGAAGGCAAATCGATGGTCATCGTGGGTGCCGCGCTCAACCATTGGTACCACATGGATATGACGTATCGCGGCATCATCAACCTATTAATGATGTGCGGGTGTGTTGGAAAAAGCGGCGGTGGCTGGGCCCATTATGTCGGACAAGAGAAACTGCGACCTCAGTTTGGTTGGGCACCGCTGGCGTTTGCCTTAGATTGGTCACGCCCACCACGCCAAATGAACGGCACAAGTTTCTTTTACGCCCATACCAGTCAATGGCGTCACGAGAAACTACACATCGATGAAATGTTGGCACCCACCGCTGAAGCAAAAAAATACGCTCAGCTCAGCATGCTAGATTTGAACGCAAAGTCTGAACGCATGGGCTGGCTGCCTTCGGCACCTCAATTAAAGACGAATCCACTTGAAGTGGTTGCTGCCGCCGAAGCGGCAGGACAAGACCCAGTTGCCTTTGCCACTGAGCAATTGAAAAACGGCGCGCTCAGCATGAGTTGCGACGAGCCTGATGCGCCAGAAAATTTTCCGCGCAATATGTTTGTCTGGCGTTCAAATATTCTGGGTTCAAGCGGCAAAGGCCATGAGTACTTCTTGAAATATCTGTTGGGCACGCAAAATGCATTATTTGCAGACGAAGTTGATGCGATCAAGCCCACCGAGGTGAAAGCGCACGCCGAGGCCGCCGAAGGCAAGCTGGATCTGCTGGTGGTTCTTGACTTCAGAATGAGCACCACCTGTCTGTATGGCGATATCGTGTTGCCCACAGCAACGTGGTACGAGAAAGATGATCTGAACACTTCAGACATGCATCCTTTCATTCATCCGCTTAGCGAGGCTGTACAGCCTTTATGGGAAAGCAAAACCGACTGGGAAATCTATAAACTGCTCGCCAAAAAGTTCAGCGAAATTGGCGGGCCTTACCTGGGTACCGGTAAAGATCTAGTGCTCACACCGCTAATGCACGACACACCTGGTGAACTTGGCCAGGCTTTTGAGCCAAAAGACTGGAAGCACGGCGAGTGCGACTTAATCCCAGGTAAAACCGCACCCAACATGACCGTGGTTGAACGCGACTACACCCAGATTTATCAAAAGTTCACCTCAGTTGGTCCGTTGCTAGAAAAACTGGGCAATGGCGGCAAAGGCATCAACTGGAACACCGAACACGAGGTGCAAGAACTAAAAGGTATCAACAAGGCCGTCGCAACGGAAGGCGTTGGCAAAGGACGTCCACGCTTAGATACTGCCATTGATGCCGCCGAAATGATTTTGACCTTTGCCCCAGAGACCAACGGGCATGTATCGGTCAAAGCTTGGGAGGCATTATCCAAGATCACCGGACGTGATCATAGCCACATGGCGCAAGGTCGCGAGCATGACAAGATTCGGTTTCGTGATGTGCAAGCCCAGCCTCGCAAGATTATTTCGGCACCGACCTGGTCGGGTATCGAAAGCGAAGAGGTCAGCTACAACGCCGGCTACACCAATATTCACGAGCTGATCCCTTGGCGCACGCTGACAGGCCGTCAACAGTTTTACCAAGATCATCGGTGGATGCTTGATTTTGGCGAAGGCTCGTGTGTCTATAAGCCAGCGATCGACACCAAGACCATCAAACCGGTTTTAGGATTTAAGCCCAATGGTGAAACTGAGCTAGTACTAAATTGGCTCACGCCCCATCAAAAATGGGGCATTCATTCAACCTATTCAGACAACTTACGCATGCTGACACTCAGTCGCGGTGGCCCGCACGTCTGGATCTCTGAAAAAGAAGCTCGCAAGGCTGGCATCGTTGATAACGACTGGGTCGAAGTCTTTAACGTCAATGGCACCCTAAGCGCACGCGTGGTGGTGAGTCAGCGCATCCCGGACGGCACTTGTTTGATGTACCACGCGCAAGAGAAAAACATCAATACGCCCGGGGCTCAGACGAGTGGGATGCGGGGTGGCATTCATAACTCGGTGACACGCACCGTGCTCAAGCCCACCCACATGATCGGCGGCTATGCCCAACAAGCCTGGGGCTTTAACTATTACGGCACGGTGGGAAGCAATCGCGACGAGTTCGTGGTGCTTCGCAAGATGAACAAAATTGAGTGGCTAGAAGGGCCGCTTGTCGAGGTCAAGGATTCATTATGAAAATTCGCGCGCAAATCGGCATGGTGCTGAACCTAGATAAGTGTATCGGCTGCCACACCTGTTCAGTCACTTGCAAAAATGTTTGGACCAGTCGGGATGGCGTTGAGTACGCCTGGTTCAATAACGTAGAAACCAAGCCCGGCATTGGCTATCCCAAAGAATGGGAGAACCAAGAGAAGTGGCAAGGTGGTTGGGTTCGTAACAAAGCCGGCAAGCTTGAGCCTCGTCAAGGTGGGCGCCTAAAGATTTTGACCAATATGTTTGCCAATCCAAACTTACCTGCGATTGACGACTACTACGAGCCGTTCACGTTTGATTACGAGCATTTGCAAAACGCCCCCTTAAGCGAAACGCCCCCCACCGCACGACCTATCTCTGTGCTGACCGGCAAAAAGATGGAGAAGATCGAGTGGGGGCCAAATTGGGAAGACGACCTAGGAGGCGAGTTTGCCTCGCGCAGCCGCGACGCCTTGTTTGAAGGCGTTCAAAAAGAAATGTATTCGACCTTTGAGAATACCTTCATGATGTATCTGCCGAGGCTGTGCGAGCATTGTCTGAACCCAACTTGTGTGGCAAGTTGCCCCTCTGGGTCAATCTATAAGCGCGAAGAAGATGGCATCGTCTTAGTCGATCAGGACAAATGCCGTGGCTGGCGCATGTGTATCTCGGGCTGCCCTTACAAAAAGATTTATTACAACTGGCAAAGTGGCAAGGCTGAAAAGTGCACCTTCTGCTATCCACGCACCGAGGCGGGGCAGCCCACCGTGTGCTCTGAGACCTGTGTAGGGCGCATCCGCTATCTAGGCGTGTTGCTCTATGACGCTGACAAGATCGGCGAGGCTGCAGCTACACCCAACGCGCAAGATCTGTACCAAAGCCAACTCGATGTCTTTCTTGATCCGCATGACCCGCTTGTCATCGCTGAAGCCCTTAAGCAGGGCATCCCGCAGGCCTGGGTCGATGCTGCTGCGGCCTCGCCTGTTTACAAGATGGCTGTCGACTGGAAAGTCGCGTTTCCGTTACATCCCGAATATCGCACCCTTCCGATGGTTTGGTACGTACCGCCTCTGTCGCCCATACAAGCGGCAGCGCAGGCAGGACACATGGGCATGAACGGCATCATCCCCGATGTCAAAAGCCTTCGCATCCCCGTGCGTTATCTCGCAAATCTCTTAACCGCAGGTAAAGAAGAGCCCATCGTACTCGCGCTTGAAAGGCTCTTAGCGATGCGCGCGTTTAAGCGGGCAGAGACTGTTCATCAGCAGGTTGATACAGCCGTACTCGAACAGGTTGGGCTTAATGCCGCAACCGTCGAAGACATGTATCAAATCATGGCAATTGCCAATTATGAAGATCGCTTTATGGTGCCCTCAAGCCACAAAGAAATGGCTGAAGACCGCTTTAACGAAAAAGGCAGCTGCGGCTTTAGTTTTGGTAATGGTTGCTCGGATGGTGTATCTGAACCTTCACTCTTTGGCAAAAAGAAACAAGGTAGCGAGATTTTTATCGAGATGCCCAAGTCACGTAAAGCTCGCACCGAAACCCTTTAACGCTTGCGCGCGCTATGCGCAAGGTGGAGACCGCTCATGCAAAGCTTTAAATTATTATCCGCCCTACTCTGCTACCCCGAACCAGAGTTACTTGCAGCGTTACCCGTACTACGCGAAAAATTAAACAATGATAGTGCACAATATGTGCTGCCTGGCTCGACTCACGAGTTTGCGGATGTGAGTCGAACCCCAACCCAAAGTAGCGAGCAAGCTAGCCTCTTGCGTGTCACGAATTTGAACAAAGAGCAGGAGCCCGAAGAGGACAAGACACTTAGCAATGAGAGCATCAAACTTGAACGTGCGCTAGCGCCACTACTTGATTATTTAGAAAGTGCGCCTCTGATTCGCCTGCAAGAAAACTACGTCGCGACCTTTGATCGCAGTACGTCACACAGCCTGCATTTGTTTGAACATATTCACGGCGAGAGTCGTGATCGTGGGCAAGCGATGGTCGACTTGCTTGAAGAGTACCGCAAGCATGGCTTCGAACTTTCGACCACAGAGTTGCCCGATTATGTACCACTGTTTTTAGAGTTTTTAGCGCAGCTACCAGAAGATCAAGTGCAAGCACTGCTAGGCGATGCTATTCATGTACTAGCCATGATTGGCAACAAACTTAGCGTCGCTCAAAGTCCTTACGCTTGCGTCTTTGAGGTGCTTCGTAATCAATGCACCACCGAACCACAAGCGTTCACCGAGCCGCCGGTACGTGATATGGACGAAGCACTTGAAACCTTTGGTGCGGGTGCGGATGGGGTCGAACCTCTACTGCGACCGAGCATGACACATACGATGCAGTTTCAGTCAAAGCCCACGCCTGGGGCTGAGCCGAGCCGCCGGCCCATTCAATCTTGCTCTTGACCCCGAGAGGCCCAACATGACCTACCTCAATCAACTTGCCTTTGGCATCTACCCTTATATCGCCCTGACGATTTTTTTGCTGGGCAGCCTGATTCGTTTTGAGCGCGAACAATACACCTGGAAAAGCGAGTCGTCGCAACTGTTGCATCGCGGTCAACTGCGCCTAGGCAATATTCTTTTTCATATCGGTATACTCGGTTTGTTTTTTGGCCACTTATTTGGCCTGCTCACTCCACTTTGGGTGTGGGATATCTTGGGCGTGACGCATAGCGTTAAACAAATGGTGGCACTGATTGCTGGCGGCACTATGGGCCTGGTGTGCTTGGCTGGTCTAAGCATTTTGCTTTATCGACGCGTGACAAACGCGCGCATCACCGCCGTCACTCGCAAGCGCGATTGGTTATTGTTGAGCTGGATTTTGGGCGCCCTGTTACTAGGCTTGCTCACGATTACAGAATCCGCAAAACACAGCGACGGCGAGGTGATGGTGCAGTTAATGATGTGGGCACAGCATCTACTCACTTTTCAAGGTGATGCAGCAATCTTTATGCTCAACGCGCCTTGGCTGTTTAAGCTGCACATGCTGATGGGCATGACGCTCTTTGTGATTTTTCCGTTTACACGGTTGGTACACGTCTGGAGCGGCTTCGCCTCAGTCACGTACCTGATTCGGCCTTGGCAACTGGTGCGCAAGCGCTAAAAAATATCTGGTGCCCCGAGCCGGAATCGAACCGGCACGCCCTGAGGCCTGAGATTTTAAGTCTCATATGTCTACCGATTTCATCATCGGGGCAGTTTAGACAGGCGCTATTGTAACGAAAGCGCCAAATCTTGTTTAAGCAGGCCTAGCCCTTGCACGGAAACTTGATTGGCAGGTAGCGAATCACTGTTGCAGCCGCCTTGTCTTTGTTGTACTGAGGGTTGGCCAGCGCCCACTGAATGAACTCGGCCAAGACCACGTCACGTGCGACCCCAGCTGCTGGCAAACACACAGTTTTAGGCACTTTCGGGTCAAGATTCAGTTCATAGGTTTGGTAGACACCCTCACCAAAACCATAGCAAAAGGTTTGCGCTTCGAGGTCGGTGCGGCTTTGGCACAGGGCCACCATCGCCTCGGTTGACACGTCGGCACGTGGCAGATTTTGCGCCGCGGTACTTTGCGCCAACGTCGCTGACAAGGGCAATAAAGCAAGAGCAGCTGTGGCTAAAATTTTTTGGATCATGTTCGTTCTCGATGACTAAATATTTAGATCTTGGATGAAACTAGCTAAGTGACAGAAAGGCCGAGCGCTTGGTACGAAACGCGGCGCCTTGATTTAAGACGCGGCGCCGAACATCCCGCTTAGCGTCTAAACCCACCCATGTGCCCGCCGCCAAAACTGCGGCCACCACCACCAAAACGATCTCCGCCGCCGCCAAAACGATCTCCACCGCCGCCAAAGCGATCTTGATTGAAATCGCTGCGCCCCTGGCTACTTAACTGTCGTTCTTGCGAGGCCTCGCGCGAGTAACTGGGGCTTGCGCGATCTTGCGACGCATCGCTACGCGCCTGCGAGTTCAAAGAACTAGCTTGCTGCCTTTCTTGTGGTGTTGCGTTGCGTTGAAACGCGCTATTGGCATTTTGACGTGCCTGATCGGCACGCTGTTTATCTTCTGGGCTGGCGTTATTTCTCCAGTCGTTCGCGGCGTTTTGCTGACGTGCGATGCTCTGGCGATCGATATCACTACGATTGCCCAAGCCGTACCGGTTATTTAGCGCCGAGCTACCGTAAGGCACACCATCGCGATGCGCCACGTCATGGGCCCAGGTGCTGTTTGCACCCAAATGATTTGCCGCTTGATTTGCCAGTGAGTTATAGCGACCATTAAAGTTATTAAAGTTAGTGTTGTTGATCGTGATCGAGCCGCTGCCCCAGTGTGGCTGCGCCCACAGCGATGCACCAACCGCCATACCCACGCCAAAAGCCATAAAGCCCCACGCGGGGTTATAGACAGGATACGGAGGGTACGCAGGGTAGCCCCACGCGCCATACACCATCATTGGATTGTAGGTGGGTACGTAAATCACCTGAGGGTTGGACGGCACAATAATGATGTTTGCTTGGCTATCGGTTGCGACCATCAATTGCGACGTCGTTTGCAAATTGCCTGCCTGCTTGGCCTTCAAGCGCAACGCTTGAACTGCTTGCATCAAATCTTTAGGTTGTGCCAAATAAGCATCACCTAATTTTTGCGTCCAGTCTAATTTATTGCCTAACATGTTCAAGGCATCAGGAAACGTCACAAGCGACTTCACGCTGTTATCCCAAGTTTGTGGCTTTAACGCATCTTGTAACGCGGTACTAGACAAATGGTTATTGCTGCGCAGCCAGTTGGCTGCCTCGGCCACTTCAAGCGGATAGGTGGCGGCAATCAACATTTGCGACAACAGCGAATCGGGGTAGAGCGCAATGGGTGAAATAAGTGACTGCAATTCTGGCATCGACATATTGCCGGCTTGCTGAGCGGTTTGCGCATAGGCAGGAGCCGTAAACGCAGCCCCCACAATTTGACCGCCTGTGGCTAACGTCAGCGCAAGCGCTGCCGCGGCAGCCGAAAAAGTGAAGGTACGCATGTTGATCCCTGTAAAAAAGACATTTTTAATGTTTGCAGTCTGCAAACCACCAACGCAAGCAACGCTGCCCTGATCGCAAAGCCAACAATAGCGTTGTGCCTGCAACCTGAAGCTCAGCCTAACTTCAGTTACACAGGAACATATTATTGCTTAAGTCAGCGCGTTCAGGGGCTTACACAACACTTATTTAGCGATCGCTTTAACCGCCTCGTAAATCTTGCCAAATACTGCATCAGCATGCGCTGAATTCAACCAGCGAATAATGACAACCATATTTAATTCAGGCTCAATCCAAGTAAATGAACTCCCTGCCCCCACTGCAAAATAGCTCGTCTCAGGCAAGCTCGGAAACACCTTGCGCTGGTCATTGAGCCACACCAAGTAGCCATAAAACGGCGCAATCGCACAAGGCGTACGCATACGCGTGATCCACTCGCTAGAGAGCACGCGTTTGCCTTGTGCCATCCCGTTATCCAGCAGCATCTGGCCAACTAAGGCCTGGTCTTCGCTACTGATCGACATCCCGCCACCCCAATGGGTACCGCCGGGCACCGATTGCACACGCTTGCCAGCGATGTCAACCCAAGCGTCGTCATAACCCACCCAGTCCCAGGTGTCTGAAGCGCCGACCGGTTGCATAATCGCCTCGCGAAACACCTCGGGCAGTGGGCGCTGAAATAAGTGCAAGAGGGCGAGCGACAACTGATTGATACGCACATCGTTGTACTCCCAGTACGTGCCTGCCGGCTGCAGCGGCCGCGCATCACCTTTTTTGCCGTCTGGGGCCGCAGCAAAAGTCACCGCACGATAACGATCGACCTGATCGGGCAAGCCAAAAAGCGTGCCCTCCCATTCACCAGTTTGCTGCAGCATGTGCTCCCAGGTGATCAAGGCGTTGTTGCCTGAGTCAAAACCGATGCCCTTCAAGGTATTGCCAATCGGGGCGTTGACATCTTTAATCAGGCCACGATCGAACGCCACGCCCGCCAGCAAAGCCAGATACGTTTTGGCGACGCTAAACGTCAGATCAGCGCGCTTAGGCTCACCCCAAGAGGTCAGCGTCTTGCCCTTAAGCAAGATCGTGCCAGACTCAGGGCCGCGATCGTGCACGGGGCCTCTTAAGCGGTTGTAGGGCACGGGATCTGGGTGATGGACGCCCCAATTGGGCGAGGTGCAGTCACGACTCCAGGGGCTTTCGTGTTCAATGGCAAACTGAATCGCCTGTTCGAGAGTCGAGTTCTGCATAAACGCACCTTTGATGAGGTAAAAAGTCAGCTAAGTAGGGGTTCGCACCAAGTACATTCGTGTGCGCCGCGATGCCAGCTAGTGTTATAACAAACTTCGAGCAATCACCGTGCGAACGCCGATTTCTGGCACGCTATTTGCTGCTCTGACTTGCCCCACCACTTGCCCTACCGCTTAGTCTTCACTTTTTGGCACTTACCTTGTTTGCACTCTCTTTTTACAAGTTCTTTGAATACTTACGATCACTTCAAAGTATGACGAGCACCCAAAGGAAAAAAATGACAGCTTCAGCCCAATTCCGCAACTTGCCCCCCCACCGCGTCACCTCCCGCCGCCGGTTAAGCCCATTCACCTGGGCAGCCTGTGCGCTAAGTGCTCTTTTATGCTTGAGTACCCCGAGCTTTGCAAATAAGGCGAATGACACGCTGGGCATGGCTTACGACCAAGCACCTGAAAATATTGATCCTTACTTTAACAACGTCAGAATTGGCGTGATTATTGCTGCCAATGTCTGGGATACCTTGGTCTATCGCGACCCGGTCACCAGCGCGTATAAAGGTCAACTCGCCAAAAGCTGGAAGCAAATCGATCCGCGCACACTTGAATTCGACTTACGCGAGGGAATCAAGTTTCACAATGGCGAAGACTTTGACGCAGACTCAGTTGTCTTTACGCTGAACTATGTCTCAGATCCCGCAAACAAAGCCACGACACAAGCAAATGTGCGCTGGATCGAGAAGGTTGAAAAAATTGATAAGTTTAAAGTTCGGATTATCAGTAAAGAGCCGTTTCCGGCAGCGATCGATTATTTAGCCACCACGTTAGCAATCCACCCAGCCAAATATTACAAAGAAGTGGGCCCCACCGGCATGAACGCCAAACCAGTTGGCTCGGGTCCTTACAAGATCATTGAATATATTCCTGGTAAATCGGTCACGCTCGAACGCAACGCCAATTACTTTAAAGACTCGCCCAAGTCGGCTGGCAAAATCGGTAAAGTGAAAATTCGCTTTATTCCAGATCGTCAAACCCAAATGGCCGAGGTCATGTCGGGCGGCGAGGATCTGATCATGCATGTGCCAAAAGATCAGGCCGAAAAGCTTAAAAACCTGCCACACCTACAGGTACTCAGTGGCAACACCATGCGAATCGTGTTTTTGCAAATGAACACCCGTGACGGTACGCCTGCACCTGAATTGAAAGATATTCGCGTACGTAAAGCGATTGCCCATGCCATCGATCGCGAAGCCATCTTGAAAAACATTGTGGGCGGTGGTGAACTCATCAATACCATCTGTACACCCTCGCAGGTGGGCTGCAGCAGCGATGGCGCAACCGTTTATAAATATGACCCCGCTTTGTCGAGGAAACTGTTGGCTGAAGCTGGGTTTGCCAATGGCTTGAGCATTGACATCATGGCGTACCGCGAGCGTCAACAAACCGAAGCCATGATTAATTATCTTCAGGCAGTCGGGATCAAAGCCAAGTTGGGCTTTATGCAATATGCTGCGATGCGCGATTTAGCACGCGCAAACAAAACGTCACTCACGCATCAAACCTGGGGCTCAAATCTAGTCAATGATCTCTCGGCTTCGACCCCCGTGTATTTTGGCGGTGGCAGCGACGACGTCAGTCGTGATCCCGAGGTTATCGCCTTGCTGAATAAAGGCGACAACACCGTTGACCCTGCCGAGCGTAAAAAAATCTACAACCAGGCGCTTGTGATCATCTCTGAAAAAGCCTATGCGCTGCCCTTGTGGTCTTTGCCGGTGTATTACGTTGCGAACAAAGATCTGAATTTCAAGCCGTATCACGACGAACTCGTACGCTTTTGGGAGATGAGCTGGAAGTGATGGCATTTAAGCTGAGCTCAGCCGAATCAAAGATGTTTGTCTTTCTGAGGAAAGGCTTGGATTCAAACAAAAACTCTTGTGTATCCTTTGAGAGGCTTGGGCTCAATCAAAAATGCTTTTGTATCCTTTGAAAGGGTTGGGTTAGAGAAATATGTTGGCTTATCTTGTGAAGCGTCTAGGCTTGGCGGTGCTGGTGGCACTCACCGTATCTATCATCGCCTACATGCTGCTGTATCTCTCGGGCGACCCGGCGCTTGCCATTGCAGGCGAAGGTGCGCGTCAAGCCGACATTGATCTGATCCGCAAAACCTACGGGTTTGATCGACCCTTGATTGTGCAGTATGGCGATTGGTTGCTCAAACTGCTTAGAGGTGACCTAGGCGTCTCGATGTACTTTAAAACAGACGTTGCACCCTTAATTTTTAGCAAACTCTCGACCACACTGTTGTTGGCTGTGTATGCATTGACCGTTGCCTTAGTCATTTCAGTACCCTTGGGTGTGTTTGCCGCGATTTATAAAAATAGCTGGATTGATCGTCTTTGCTTAGCCGTCGCAGTGGTGGGGCAGTCGATGCCCAATTTTTTCTTCGCGCTGATTCTGATCATGCTGTTTTCAATTTCGTGGCGCCTGTTGCCCGTTTCAGGTAGCGGCACTTGGCAACACTTTGTGATGCCCGCCATTACCTTGGGCTATTACGCGGCGCCCGCCTTTATGCGTTTGATTCGTGCTGGCATGATCGAAGTACTGAGTGCGGATTACATTCGTACAGCGCGCGCCAAAGGCTTACCTACCCACACCGTGATCTTTAAACATGCCTTGCGCAACGCGATCGTGCCGGTCGTGGCCTTGGCTGCGGTGCAGTTGGGCTTTTTGCTAGGTGGCTCAATCGTCATTGAAACGATTTTTGCGCTAGATGGCCTGGGTTACCTAGCGTATCAAAGCATTACCTTTAAAGACTATCCTGTGACGCAAATTATTGTGCTGTTGCTGTCTGTGATTTATATCTTGCTCACGCTGGCCTCTGATGTGGCGAATGCCTGGCTAGACCCACGCATTCGGGTGGCCTGATATGAAAAACAATAAAGCCCTTTACGTTGGCTGCGGGTTGCTACTGATCATTTTTTGCATGGCTATCTTTGCGCCCTGGTTATCGCCGCACGACCCATATTTTCAAGATCTCACTTACCGCACCGTGCCACCGGTTTGGTACGAGCAAGGCACTTGGTTGCACCCGCTTGGCACCGATCAACTTGGTCGCGATTACTTATCGCGCTTGTTTTACGGCGCGCGCATCTCGCTATTGATTGGTGCAAGCGTTGCGGTCATCTCGGGTTTAATTGGCTGCACGATGGGCATGCTAGCCGGTTATTTTGGCGGTCGCATCGATATGATCGTGTCGTTTTTTGTGACGACTCGACTCTCAATGCCCGTCATTCTAGTGGCACTGGCTACCGTCGCCTTGGTGGGCAGCTCGATGTGGGTGGTCATCATGGTGCTGGGCTTGCTGAAGTGGGATCGCTTCGCGGTCGTCATGCGCAGCGCCACGCAACAGGTGCGTGCCATGGAATACGTCGCTGCAGCGCAATCCGCCGGCGCCTCAACGCTGCGCATTCTGTTAACTGAAGTGTTGCCTAACGTGTTACCTCACCTAATCGTGATTGCAACCCTTGAAGCTGCGAGTGCCATTTTGCTAGAAGCCGCCCTGTCCTTTTTAGGCTTGGGTGTACAGCCCCCCTTGCCGTCGTGGGGCTTGATGATTTCTGAGGCCAAGTCCTATATGTTCTTTTCGTTTTGGCTGATCGCTATCCCCGGTACCGCGCTTGCCGTGTTGATCTTTGCGATCAATCTGGCTGGTGATGGCTTGCATCAATGGCTGACGCCACAAGAGCGGGGCTAGCCAATGACAAGTCAAATCGCGACTGAACCACAGGTGACTAAGCCGTCGAGCTCGGACGATCACTCGCCCGCAAATAAACAACCTTTATCCCCTCCAATCTCGGCTGGCAGATTGCTTCATGAACCCCCAACTCCTTCGGGCGATGGTCATACAGACATTCACATACCGAACAATGTTCTGGACATCACCGGCTTAACCGTTGACATCGCCACACCGCGCGGTACCTTGCATGTTGTGCGCGATGTGTCGCTGCACGTCAAACGCGGAGAAACCTTGTGTATTGTGGGTGAGTCGGGTTGTGGCAAATCAATGACCTCGTTAGCAATTATGGGTTTACTGCCAAAGTCTGCCAAACGCAGCAGCGCGCGCTTTGAGTTTTTAGGCGAAGAACTCAGCCAGGGCAGCAAAGGTCACATCAATGATTTGCGTGGCAATAAGATGGCGATGATTTTTCAAGAGCCGATGACTGCGCTCAACCCTGCCTACACGATTGGCGAGCAACTGACTGAGCACTACCGCCATCACCTCAAGGCATCTGAATCCGACGCGCGTGCACGCGCGGTGAGCCTGCTTGAAAAAGTCGGAATCGCCTCTGCCGCGCAACGGCTGGGACAATATCCGCATCAGCTATCGGGTGGCTTACGCCAGCGGGTCATGATCGCCATGTCGTTGATGTGCGACCCTGAACTCTTGATTGCCGATGAACCCAGCACCGCACTCGACGTTACCATTCAGGCGCAAATTTTGCGCTTGCTGGCCGACTTACAAAAAGAACTCGGTATCGCAATGGTCTTGATCACCCACGACTTAGGGGTCGTTGCGCGTATCGCAGACCGCGTTGCCGTGATGTATGCGGGCCAAATCGTTGAACAGGGCTCGGCCGCTGAGATTTTTTCAACCCCCCAGCATCCCTACACCCGTGGGTTAATTAGTTGCATTCCGATCCCCGGGCGAACGATCCCTGGCGGCAAACTCGGCACCATCCCCGGCGTGGTGCCCTCTCTGCTTGGCGATATGACGGGCTGCGCCTTTCGAGACCGCTGCGCATCTGCGCAAGCCTCGTGCTCAGGCAGCATCCCCGTTCATCAAACGCCGCATGGCCACCAATGGCGCTGCGTGCTTGAGCCTACCGAGGTCGCAGCAACATGAGCGCGCTCATTCAAACACACGATTTGCAACGCAGCTTTAAGGTGCGTGCAGGTTTGTTTAAACCCAATCAAACCCTACACGCCGTCAACGGCATCAACCTGTCGGTTAATCGGGGTGATGTGCTGGGGATTGTGGGTGAATCGGGCTGCGGTAAATCAACGCTCGCACGTATGCTGTTAGGCTTGACGCCGCCTAGCCACGGCAGCGTGTCGTTTGATGGACAAGATCTGAGTAAGATTGATCGGCGTGAACTCGCCAAACGTGTTCAGCCGATTTTTCAGGATCCGTATTCATCATTGAATCCGAGGCGTACCATTGCTTCGATTGTGGCGTTTCCGTTAGATGTGGCGGGCCTGGGTAGTCAAACCGAACGGCGCAATAAAGCTCTTGAAATGCTTGAACGCGTGGGCTTACCTGCGCGCTACGCCGACAACACACCTGGGCAATTATCGGGCGGGCAACGTCAGCGTGTTGCGATTGCCCGTGCCTTGGTGATGCACCCTGAAATCGTGGTGTGTGATGAACCCACTTCAGCCTTAGACGTGTCAGTGCAGGCGCAGATTTTGAATCTGTTGCTCGATTTACGCAAAGAATTTAATTTGACCTATGTGTTTATCAGCCACAACTTAGCGGTGGTCGAGCATATCGCCACGCAAGTGGCCGTCATGTATCTAGGTCGCGTGGTTGAACTCGCGCCCACGGCAGAACTTTTTAAAAACCCTCGTCACCCGTATACGCAAGCCTTACTCGCGTCTGTGCTCACGCCCGAACCTGGCCTAGGCCTACCCGATCTGGGTCTTGGGCTCTCGTTTCCCGATCCTCTGCACCCCCCGTCAGGCTGCACGTTTCATCCGCGCTGCCCACAGGCAACTGCCGAGTGTTCGACGCGCGCGCCTGAGTTAGCAAAAAATGGGTTGGGCGAAGTGGCTTGTCATTTGTATGACTCGCAACCACAGAGCGACATCTGAATAGACTCGTTTCTTAGGCCTGCGTTTTACGGCCTATCTATGTTAACTGCTGACCGGACCGGTCATGCCGTAACTGTGTGCCCGAGCCCTTAAGCCTCGCTAATATTCACAATTTGATTCAAGACCATCAACGCTTGACTGAGCACCGGTGCCAACACCTTTTTATCAGCATGTGGTTTAGCGCTGCGAAGTACCCAGTCAAACGACTTGGGTTGATGACAAAGGATATAACTCGTTTTGCCGGCTTTAGATGTGCCGGCTACAACCGCAAATGGATTGCTCTCGTTATACTCAGCTGTTGTCATCGGCAAGCCGATCACGAGTGAAGTACGCTTATTGAAAGCTTTCGGCGACAGCACCAAAAACGCATGTAGATCTCGCATTTCTCGACCTACCTGAGGATTGCAATCGATCCATATAATGTCTTGACGATCTGGCACCCAAATTGACTTTGCTGTTACCAACGCTCAGCCCCACGCAGATCATCAAACATGACTTCACCTCCGTGCTGTTTTGGATCAAACTTTGCCAAACGCTGCGCTAAGGTTAACTCGGGTTGAAATATCGGTGTAATGATGACCCGGCCATGATCAACCACTATTCTGACCTTTTGATCAGCCTGCAGATGCGCCTCACGCGCAATCCTGGCGGGCAAACGCAGACCAAGGCTATTACCCCAGTACTTCAGGTCTAACACGGCTTGTTCCATGGCTGTTATCCTCTACTCTATTGTATAAACATAAGTATAAACATAAGGCTGGAATTTTGCAAGAAAATTTGATGTCTTGGAGTGGTCTGCAAGCCCGCACAACTCAGCACATTTGTTCAGCCTTATCATGGGCCCGCTCGCAATGCTGGTCGCTTTTTTGCCCTTTTTACAAGGGCTGGCGGGCGCAGGAACATTCTTCGTGGCTCTAGTCTGATACATCCCCATCGCACTTGTCACCATCGCAATCGCTTGGATCGCGAGCCGGCCGTTGATTGGCGGGGGTATCTTGCTGTTAGCCGTAGCGGCGACGTGGGCGATTCGCAGTGTGGCGATCAAGAAAAAAGCCACTACAGCGACGGCTTAGCATCACCTCAGCACGCATGACTAATATTGATTAACGCAATACGTATTCAAACGCCCAGTAGTACTGCCACTGTGTATACGTCGGTTGCACCCCAAAAGGCGCGACTAACTCGCACAGGTCAAACTCATTGGGATAATTTTTAAGCACGCGATGGCTTGAACCATCAGCCAGCTTGCGGATCTGATGGGTGTTGCCTTCTGGGTCGGGCGCAGTCAGTGGCGTACTGTTGCCCTCAACATACAAGTTATCAAGCATCACCACGCGTGCGCCTGCTTTAAGGGTTTTGTTCAATCCCAACAAAAACTCTTGTTGACGCGCAAGTGGTACATGCGAAAACCAAAAGCCTGCAAAGGCCGCATCATAGAGTTCGACCGAGGCAGGTAACGCATAGGCATCACCGATCAGCCACTGAGCACGTGCATTATTTGGCCTAGCCTGTGCAATTTGTAATGTTTCAGCTGAGGCGTCTAAGCCCAATACACTGGCGGCAACGGGCGCAATGAATTGGGTCCAGTAGCCGGTACCCGCTGCAATCTCAAGTACCCGGGCGCCTTCGAATCTTGAAGGCAACCATTGCTCGATCAACCGTAAATCAGTTTGCCGCTCGGGTTTGGCGTAAATCTGATCATATTCTTTTGCGCGTGCGGCGTAGTACGCTTTCATTTAGTGCTGCAAAATTTTAGACAAAAATTGCTTCGCGCGCTCGCTTTTTGCTTCGGTAAAGAAAGCCTCTTTGGTGGCATCTTCAACGATCTCGCCCTCATCCATAAAGATGACACGATGGGCCACTTTGCGGGCAAAGCCCATTTCGTGGGTGACCACCATCATGGTCATGCCTTCTTTGGCTAGGGTGACCATCACATCCAACACCTCGCCGACCATTTCAGGGTCGAGCGCTGAGGTGGGCTCGTCAAACAACATCACCACAGGATCCATACTCAACGCACGTGCGATCGCTACACGCTGCTGTTGGCCACCGGACAGCTGTCCCGGATGCTTATCTTTGTGTGCGGTCAAGCCCACGCGGTCAAGCATCTTCAAGCCACGCTCTAAGGCCTCAGCGGGGCTACGACCCAATACTTTAATTTGTGCCAAGGTCAGGTTTTCAGTGACGCTTAAGTGTGGAAACAATTCAAAGTGCTGAAACACCATGCCCACCTGACTACGCAACTTGGGCAGATCGGTTTTAGGATCATGTAACGCCACACCATTAATCGTGAGCTTGCCTTGCTGAAACGGCTCAAGCGCGTTGACGCATTTGATCAGGGTCGATTTACCCGAACCCGAGGGGCCGCAAACCACTACAACTTCGCCACGATTGACCTGCGTGGTGCAGTGCTTCAAGACATTGAAGCTGCCATACCATTTAGAGACATCTTCAATCGCAATCATTTGTTCTGACATAAAGGTTCCTAGTACTAATATTCGGGTCAAGGCCACCGTTTCATACCCCAGCATTGTGACACGGATCAAGGTTTAAAACACTTTGATTTCATTGGTTATTTTCGACTCAGTGCGCGTGAATCTCTCGATCGCTTTCCCCATTCGAGAGTCAAGCCCTGAACGGCCTACGCGAGCCACTTCTGGTTTGCACCTATAATTTTGCTTTGTCTTGCGTAGCGCTCATTTAGACCGATTGACTTGACGTCTCTCATCCTGAAAAGCGCTACCTTCTTCAGCTAGTTTCGCGAGTTTGCGCCCAAGCCTAATGAAAACCATCGATTCGATTAAAAATGCCTTTAAACAAGGCCAACGTTCAGAGGCAATTCAAGCCTGTGCTCAACTTTGCGCGGCCGAACCGAACAACCTTGAGCCCAAACGGCTATTGGCCTTGATGCATGTCGTCCTTGGTAACTTTGCCGAGGCAAAAACAGGTTATCAGGCCGTGCTGGCCTTACGTCCAAACGATGGTGATGCGCTCTTTAATCTGGCAGTCTGCGAACGCGAATTGCAACACCTTGAAGCTGCCATCGAAGTCTATACCACCTACACCAAAGCACATCCTAACGAGATTGAGGGCTGGGTCAATCTGGCAGAATGCCATCAACAACTTGGTCAATACCAACAAGCCATTGCCGCAACTGAACGCGCCATCAAGATCACGCCAACCTTGTTTAGGCCCTGGCTGATTAAGGCCGATGCCTTGAAGGCTGCCGGTGATTACGCGGGCGCCATCAAACAGTATAAAAATGCCAACCAGTGTGAGCCAAATGCCGCCTCGTACCTTGGCATGGGCCTGGCTCAGCAAGCGCTTAAGCAACTACCCGAAGCGCTCGATTCATTGACACGCGCTCTGGGCCTTGCTCAAAAGCTGTTACCCGCTTTGCTTGCCCGCGCTGAAATTTTTGAGGCCCTTGGCCGCACCCAAGACGCATTGACCGACTATCTTGCCGCCTTGGTCATCAAGCCCGATCACGAGCAAGGCCTTAAAAACGCGTCTGGCTTACTGGTAGCGCTTAACCGCGGCACTGAGGCACTTGAGCTTTTTAACAAGGCCCTAGAGGTGTCGCCCAATCTGTTGGTCGCCAAGCTCGGTTCAGCCTGGGCCACCAGTAAGATGGTGCCTCTTTGGCATATTCCTATGATGAACGAGGCACACCGCAATGATGCCTACTACGAGGGCATCAAAACCGCGATTCAGCCGGGCAAACTCGTGTTAGAGATTGGTGCGGGATCAGGCTTGTTGTCGATGATGGCAGCCAAGCTTGGCGCCACTCAAGTCGTTGCCTGCGAGGCCGAGCCCTTAGTCGCAAAAACTGCCACCGAAATTGTAAAGACCAACGGTTTTTCTGACACCGTCACCGTTGTTTCAAAAATATCGTACGACGTTGCAGTTGGCAAAGACTTGCCAGAAAAGGCCGACGTACTCATTCACGAGATTTTTGATAGCGCGATCATTGGCGAACACGTACTCCCTGCCATCGAAGACGCAAAAAAGCGTCTGCTTAAACCCGAGGCCTTAATTGTGCCGCACGCGGCCAGCATCATGATCGCCTTAATGGGTGGCGAAGCGGCTGGTCAGTATCTGCGGGTTGAAAGTAGTCATGGTTTTGATCTGTCGCGCTTTAATTCGATTTCGTCAAAAAAAATCCCGTTCTATCGCGAAGATATTGCACTCGTGCCAATGAGCACGCCGGTGGATGCCTTTCGTTTTGACTTTATGAATCAAGATTCATATCCTAAAGAAGACAAGATTTTAGAGCTGACCGCCACTGCAGAGGGCCCGTGCTATGGCGTGGTGCAATGGATTCGCATTGAGCTTGATACCACCACCATCTGGGAAAACCCCCCAACTGATATTCGTTCAACCACGGCTTGGCAACGCACAATCTATCGTTTCGATCAGCCTTTGCAATTAACAAAAGGCATGGTGGTTAAGATTGCCGCGAGCCACGATCGCGCCTCGCCTTGGTTTGATTTGGCAAAATAGTCTGTTCGGGGCTGTTACTGCTAATTCATATGAGCTTGCCCTGCCTGACGAGGTGAGGCTTTAGCTCATCTAGAGCTCAACGCACTGCAATCCGCGCTTGCAAGCGCTTGACCAGCATCGAAGCGCCAAACGAAATCACAAAATACACCAGGGCCGCAAAGATATACATCTCGACCAAGCGGCCATCACGCTGAGCCACTTTGCTGGCTGCGCCTAAGAAGTCGGTGAGCGACAACACATAGACTAGCGAAGTGTCTTGAAACAAAATAATTGATTGGGTCAGTAACAGCGGCGTCATCGCTCGAAAGGCCTGGGGCAATACGATGTATCCCATCACCTGGTGATAACGCATCCCTAACGCCTGAGCTGCAGCAAACTGCCCGCGCGGCACCGCTTGAATACCGGCGCGCATAATTTCTGAAAAGTAAGCCGCTTCAAACAATGAAAACGTGACGAGCGCTGACATGAACGCCCCAACAGCCATCGGCCGTTCAGAGCCCAAGACCCATTGCCCGATGTAGGGCAGCAAAAAATAAAACCAAAAGATCACCAAGACTAATGGCAGCGAGCGAATAATGTTGACGTACGTAGCGGCAAACTTTTGCAATACGACAAATTTTGACAAACGCATCAGCGCTAAAATCGTACCCAAGACGATGCCCGCCCCCGTTGCTAAACCCGTCAACATCAAGGTGAACGACATCCCCTCTTTAAACAGATAAGGCCAGCTACGCGCGATCACATCAAAATCAAAGTTACTAAACATGGTGTGCCTTTAGTGAACAACCACGTTGGCCGACGTACCAAGATAGCCCGGTACAGCGATCGATTTTTCAAGACGCCGCATCAGTATCGTCACAATCATGTTTGTGAACAGATACAGCAAAGTTGCCACGGTAAAGGCCTCAAAGACTTGAAACGAGAACTCTTGCATCGAACGCGCACGTGCGGTGAGCTCCATTAAGCCGATCGTTAAAGCAACCGACGTATTTTTGATCGTATTCAAGAGCTCAGAGGTCAGCGGCGGGAAGATAATCCGAACCACCATCGGCATTAACACGTAGCGATACGTCTGTGCAGTGGTCATACCTAGCGCTGTGCTAGCCATGCGCTGGCCCACTGGCAGTGACTCAATACCGGTACGAACCTGCTCGGCGACACGCGCCGACATAAACAAGCCAACCCCTAACACCCCGTTATAAAACGCGGCGTTAGGTAATTGCTTGAGCCAGTCACCGAAACGCTCGGGGACTAGCTCGGGAACAACGAAATACCATAAGAACAATTGCACCAATAAGGGTATGTTGCGAAAGATCTCAACATACGCGTTGCCGACAAGACGACCAGTACGACTAGGCAGTGTGCGCAGCACCCCAATCGTGACACCAAGCAACAATGCAATCATCCAAGCAAAAAATGCTGTGGTGAGCGTCCACATCAGACCGGAAAGCAGCATCTCGAGATAAGTGCCCTTACCTTCAGGAGACACCTCAAACAAAATGCCCCAGTTCCATTTGTAATTCATGCAGCAATCCTGTTATTGCGCTGTCAGACACAGCTCATAAAAAAATCAAACGGCGCAATGCAATGACACCTTATTGAATATCACGCAGCAGCAACTGGCAGGCTGTCGAGTCGCCAAACTGCCGTGAGTAAAATATCGAAGAGCTCAACGATCAAGAGCTCGTCGATATTGTGCTGTACTGTCAACAATCAATAGCTAGCGGGATCAGGATTATTGGTTGGGTTTGCCAGCGCTTTCTTCATTTTGTCGCTCATTGGCTGATTCAGGATCAAACCTTTGGGTGGTACGGCCTTATCAAACCACTTTGAGTACAAGGCAGGCATCTCGGCCGACTTGTAAAGTTTGCTTGCGGCAGCAGTCACCATCTTGTTAAACGGTGCATCGTCGCGCGGCATCATGAAAGCATAGGGCTCTGGATTTGAGAGTGTATCGCTCGAAATCGTAAAATCGCTTGGCTTTTTAGAACCTGCGACCAGACCCGCCAACAAAATATCGTCCATCACAAACGCAGCAGCACGACCCGTTTCAACCATCAAAAAGGCTTCAGGGTGATCTTTAGCAGCCAAAATTGTCAGTCCAAGGTTTTGCGCCGTATTGGCTTCTGAGATTTGCTTGAGGTTGGTTGAGCCTGCAGTCGACACAACAGTTTTGCCCTTCAAGCTTGCCACGTTAGTAATACCTGAACTCTTTTTGTAAACAAAACGGGTGGCAGTCAGGTAATAGGTCGGGCCGAAAGCAACTTGCTTTTGACGCTCGGCATTGTTGGTGGTTGAACCGCACTCAAGATCAATCGTACCGTTTGCAATCAAAGGGATCCGAGTGGCCGAGGTGACCGGAGCCAGCTTGACTTGCAGGTTAGGCAGCTTCAGTTCTTTTTTAATTTCGTTCACAACGTACATGCAAATATCGACCGCATAGCCAATCACTTTTTGCTGATCGTCGAAGTATGAAAAAGGTAACGACGCATCGCGATGACCAACGGTGATCGTGTTTGTCTCTTTAATTTTTTTAAGCGTGCCTGTTAATTCTTGCGCAACTGCTGTGCTACCAATCACGACTGTCGCAAGCGCAACCAGCCCGTGCTTAAGGGTTTGACGAAACATATTTAGACTCCGGTAGATTTCTGGATAGCACTGCGTTTAAGCCTTTAGCAGACAAAAATTAAAAACAGCACCGCTGAGATGATTCAATACTAATCATCAGACCCCCATTTTGCACTGCAAGAGGGTATTTACGCTAGCGGGTTCGCCCTAATCGACGTTAATTTTCGCTTTTTTAACGACCTCACCCCAACGTGCCCGCTCTTGGGCAATGAAGGCGGTAAATTCTTGCGGCGTATCACCCACTAGCAACGCACCATCTTCGCGCATGCGTTTAGTGCCTTCGGGCGTCTTTAACGCAATGACAAGCTCGCTTTGCAGGCGTTTGACAACCGCCTCGGGCGTGCCCGCAGGCGCCATCAGGCCGTACCATTGCGAAGTTTCAAAGCCTGGGTAACCACTCTCTGCGATGGTGGGCACCTCGGGCAGTGAAGCGGCACGGGCACCTGAGCCAACGGCCAAGGGCACCAACGCCCCCCCTTTAATCTGCGCCACCAACGAAGGCAAACCGTTAAACGTCGCCTGCGTTTGCCCGCCGATCAAATCTGTCAGCATTGGACCCGATCCCTTATATGGCACGTGAGTCAATTCTATACCCGCTTCAGAAGCGAAATATTCCATGGCGAGATGGCCTGCACTGCCGTTACCAGCCGACCCATAATTGATCGATCTAGGCTTAGCTTTCGCCGCAGCAACCATACCCGCAAGCGTTTTAAAACCCGCGCGTTGGCTCACGGCAATCACGTTTGGTACTTTGGCAATCAAAGAAATCGCTACAAAATCCTTGACAGGATCGTAGGTCAGCTTTGCGCCAAAGAGCGCCGGATTCACCGCCAGCGTACCCACATGCCCGAGAATCAACGTATAGCCATCTGGCGCAGCACGTTTGACCTCAGCCATCGCAATACTGCCAGCGGCACCTGGTTTGTTTTCAACGTATACCGATTGACCTAACTGTGTGGTCAGGCTGCTTGCGACCGAACGCGCCACGATTTCAGAGGTACCGCCGGGTGCGAAAGGCACCACGAAACGAATGGCTTTTTCGGGATATTGCGCCCACACACTTGAAGCGCCACACAGCAATAGAGCACCTAACAACATACGAATTTTCAAGGCTGGCATCCTAAAAAAGTTCAAAGCTATAAAAAATGACTACTAAACAAAACTACAAATATTGATCCGAAATTTTCCATTAGAACTTCAAAACGTATTATGAACCCAAACCCTTGCTCGCTAGATTACCCTGTTTTCTAATGGACACCATTAGAAAATGTCAATAGAATCATGGCATTATCTGCGCTGAATAGGCCGCCCATGTTAGCAACTGAGAACTTTGATATTAAATTCACAACTCGTGAGGTCAGTGCTTGGGGTGGGCTAGCGTTACTGAAGCAAATGATGGACGGGATGGGAGTTTTCAAGGCCGTTCAGTCTTGGGATTTGCCGGCGCCCGGATCCAATCGTGGGTATGACCCTGCGCAGTTGATTGAACAAATGATGGTCAGCATCTGGAGTGGTGCAAACCGCTTTGTGCACTCGGACATTACACGCTTGGACAACACATTGGCCCGTTTATTTGGTTGGACTAAAGTGGCTGAGCACAAGGCCATCATGCGTTTGTTTAATCGCTTTGATCAAGAAAAATCTAACGAGATGCAAAAGAAGTCATACAACTGGCTTTTTAACAAGTTGGCACTGAACCCCATCACCCTTGACGTGGACTCAACGGTCATCACACGCTGGGGTAATCAGATTGAGGGTGCCTCTAAAGGCTACAACCCCAAAGCGCACGGGCGCAACAGCCACCATCCGTTGCTTGCGTTCGTCGCCGATTGGCGACTTGTTGCAAACTTTTGGTTACGCCCCGGTAACGCGTACACAACAAATAACGCATTATCATTTATTGAGACAACGCTCGATAATTTAGGCTCAACCAAGGTAGGCCTCTTTCGGGCGGATAGCGGGTTTTACGATAAAGAAATCGTCTCTTTGCTCAATCACAAGAGGATCTCTTACATCATTAGTGCCAAGATGACGCAAGGGCTGCAGCACGCAATTATTGGGAACTGCAAATGGCAACAAGTCGACGCTGGTATTGAAGTCTCTGAGCTCTCGTATCAACCCAAGAACTGGGATAGTACAAAACGCCTTGTGATCGTTCGACAGCACGTCTCACGCAAAGAAAACGTACCCGGCAAATCTCTATCTCTTTTTAAAGACGACGAGGAATTGATGGGCTGGCGCTATGGTGCAATGGTGACAGATCTGAACTTGCCTGCGCTTGAGATTTGGCGACTTTACAGAGGACGTGCAGATTGTGAGAACAGAATCAAAGAGCTGAAATATGACTTTGGTCTCGATAGCTTTGTCATGCGAGACTTCTGGGCCACAGAGGCGGCGTTAAGTGTGGTCATGTTGGCCTACAACTTGATGAGTGTGTTTAGGCAAGCAGTTATCCGACAGAAGTCGCACCAAACCCTCGCGACACTGCATCACCGAGTTCTTGCTGTAGGCGCATTTTGGAATAACAGCGGCAAAGACACAACAAAGAAACCAACTCTCAATCTAGCCGTCGTAAAAAAACGAAGGCCCTGGTTTGAAGGGTTATGGGCTAACACAAACGACCCAGTCGACCGAGCGTATCGGCCTCAATCGGTCTAATGGAAAATCTCGGTT
>CAMDEF010000033.1 GCA_945895265.1 Bordetella parapertussis
TGCTAGCCTTACTCGTTGCCGCGGGTGCTGCCTGTTTGGCATTACCTCAGCCCAGCTTCGCTCAAGACTATCCCAATAAGTCCATCAGACTCATTATTCCGTATCCCCCCGGGGGCGGCACTGACTATGTTGGTCGGGTGGTGGGCACCAAGGTCGCCGAACTGACTAAATGGACCGTCATCTTAGAGAACCGACCCGGCGCGGGCGGCAACCTGGCCGCTGAGGCAGTGGCAAAAAGTGCGCCTGATGGCTACACCTTATTGTTGGCGCAAACCGATAGCGTGATGGTGAGCCCTTGGCTAAATCCAAGCGTGGGCTACGACACTCTTAAAAGCTTTACGCCGGTCGTTCACTTGACGATCACACCTGGTGCGATTGTCAGTGCCACGACCTCAACGATTCGCACACCAGCCGACATGATTGCCAAGGGCAAGACCACTGAGGGTTTGCGTTGGGCAACAGCCGGTGCAGGCACGTTTGGTGATTTGCTAGGCGAGCAATATAAAAAGGCCATGAAGATCAATTTGGTGAACACTGCGTATAAGGGTGCAGCGCCCGCGCTCACCGATTTGATGGGTGGCCATGTTGATGTTGCCTTGCTATCGCTGGGTTCGGTCTTGCCGCAGGTTAAAACGGGTAAGTTGCATGCGGTGGCTGTTACGGCCGCAACACGCGCCAACCTGTTACCTGATACACCAACACTTGCAGAGTCGGGTGCGACCGGCATGGATGGCAGTATTTGGGTCGGGATTTTTGTGCCAGTGGGTACACCGATGCCGATCGTGCAAAAGTTGAATGCTGAATTTAACCGTGCATTACAGCAACCCGATGTGAAAGAAAAAATCGTCTCTGTCGGTGTGGATGTTGTAGGGGGCTCAGTCGAAACCTATACAGAGTTTGTGAAAACCGATTTTGCACGCTGGGGAAAAGTCGTCAAAGACTCTGGCATTAAGTTGCAATAGTTCAAAAAAGGCAACACCCCGTTATGCAGCTGCAAGGAATCCGTGTCATCGATTTAACCCGTATCGTGTCGGGCCCGTTTTGCACGATGTTTTTGGCCGATATGGGCGCTGAGGTCATTAAGATCGAAACGCCTGGCAAAGGCGACCCGGTGCGCAAGCAGGGTGAGTCACCGAACGGGTTCTCGTATTACTTTGCCACCTTTAACCGCAACAAGCGTTCGCTAGCCCTTGATTTGCGCAGTGAAGAGGGCAAAGACATCTTGCGTAAGTTATTGGCCACCGCCGATGTGGTGGTGAATAACTTTAGGCCTGGCGTGATGGAGACGATGGGTTTTGGGCGTGAGGCGTTGCGCCAGATCAAACCCGATCTAGTCAGCTGTAATCTGACCGGTTTTGGTTTGGACGGCCCGTATGCTGAGCGGCCGTCTTTTGACTTTATCGCGCAGGCCATGAGCGGCTTTATGAGTGTGAATGGCGATGAAGGCGAGCCGCCGATGCGCGCCGCACCGCCGATCTCTGATCTGTTGTCGGGTATGTATGCCGCGATGGGGATTATGGCTGCCTTGCTGCGCCGTGAGCGCAGTGGGCAGGGCGAAGAGGTCACCACTTCACTCACCGACAGCATGACTAGCGTGATGTCGTTTTTAGCATCAAACTATTTTGCAACGGGTAAACTGCCTGCGCGTACTGGTAACGATAATGCACTGGTATCGCCCTATGGGATGTTTGAGGCGGCCGATGGCCAAGTGGCGCTTGCGCCCAGCAATGACGGTGTGTATTCAAAGTTGTTAACCGTATTGGGGCTAGATCACTTACGCGAGCGCCCCGAGTTTTTAAACAACAAGCTGAGGTTTCAAAACCGCAAACAGATCAATGCCGAGATCAATGTCAAAATAGGTGAAAAGCCGATCGCGCACTGGATCGAGGTGTTGAATCAGGCGGGCGTGCCGTGTGGCCGAGTGTTAAATGTGCAAGAGGCCTTTGATGATCCGCAGACCCAGCATCAGCAGATGCGGATGACGATTCAGCACCCGGATCACGGTCGGTTAGATGTGCTGGGCTTTCCGATTAAATTTACTGATGATCCTTGCAAGATGTATCGGCCGCCACCGAATCTGGGTGGGGATAATATGACAGTGTTGACTGAATTGGGGTTGAGCAGCGAAGCTATTGACGCCTTAAAAGCCAAAGGCGTGATTTAATTGATCATTGACTAAAAACACAAGAGGCATTTTATGAGCGCAACAGGTTCACGTTTTGTCACCATTACCGAAGTCGGTACGCGTGATGGTTTTCAGGCTGAAAAAGAGCAGATCAGCGTTGCCGATAAGGTTGCGGTGATCGACGCCTTAATTGACGCAGGCCTACGCAGCGTTGAGGCCACTTCATTTGTGTCGCCACGCGCCTTGCCGCAATTGGCTGACGCGGCTGATGTGATGGCGCAAGTGCGACGCAAACCTGGTGTCAAACTTGCCGTGTTGGTACCGAATGCTCGCGGCGCTGAACGTGCTGCGGCAGCCAAGGCTGATGTCATGGTGGGTTTTATTTCGGCCAGCGAAAGCCATTGCAAAACCAATCTGAATAAAACGATTGACGAAGCGATTGCTGACTTTGCACAAGTTGTGCCGATCGCCAATCAGTGGGGCATTGCCATGCACGGTGGCCTAGCCACTGCCTTTGGTTGCCCGTTTGAGGGTGATGTACCGATCAACAACATTTTGAAGATCGTGGGCGCCTATCATGCCCACGGTATTCGTCGCATTGGTTTTGGCGACACCACAGGGATGGCGACACCACCGGTTGTCACACGCACGGTTGAAGCGGTGCGCAATAAATTTCCTGATGTGCAAATCGCGTTGCATTTTCATAACACCCGCGGCGTGGGCTTAGCCAACGTCATGAATGGTTTGCAACTTGGTGTGCTTGAGTACGAATCATCAATCGCTGGCTTAGGCGGCTGCCCCTTTGCGCCAGGCGCCACAGGTAACATTTGCACCGAAGACTTGGTATACCTGTTGCAAGAGTGCGGCTACGACACCGGCATCGATCTCGATAAACTGATTCTGGTCGCAAAAGAAGTCGAGAAGATCGTTGGGCGCCAGTTGCCTGGTCAAATGATGAAGGCAGGCCCAAGGCTTAAGCTGATGTCGATGGCTTCAGTGCGCACTGCGGTGGGTTGATCGCTTATTTACGCCGTCGCATGCTCCCCAGCAATCTTTCCAAATACCGCGCCACGCATCACTGACGTGGCGCCGGTATACACCTGGTGATATAAACCCGTGGCCTCGCCGGCGGCATACAACCCCGGTATCGGCCGCCCATCGTTATCAACGACTTGACTGTCTTTGTTGATTTTGATGCCGCCGTAGGTAAAGCAGATGCCGGGGATAATGGGGTAGGCCATGAACGGGCCTTGGTTGATCGGCCGCGACCAGTTGGATTTTGGAATTTCAAGATTGGTGGTCGCTAAGCCATCCAGTTCAAACGGTAAAAACTTGCCGGTTGGGCAACTGTCGTTGTATGCGGCGACAGTTGCAATTAAAGCTGCGGCGGGTAAACCGCAGGCCTTCGCCAGCTCTTGCAAGGTGTTGCCTTGAATCACAGGTTGGTCGGTGCGGATGCTTTTTTTCCAGTTCGGCACATCGTGAATACTTTGATCAAAGATCACATAGCAAATGCCGTCAGGCTGCTCACCAATCGCACGTGAAATGTGGTCGTAGTTCACATCCACCAAACCTGGCGCTTCATCTAAAAACCGTTTGCCATGTTTGTTGACCAAGATCCCGTAGGTGAAATTCATGACCAGCGCTTCAGTCGCACCTGAACGCGGATCAAGTGGCTCGGCGTGATACGAGCCAAAATCCCCTGCGGGTGCGGCGCCGGCGGCTAGCGCCATGCGGATACCTTCGCCTTTGTTGTAATAGCCACCCTTGGCAACGGGGCGCACAAACTTGGCGGCCTGCCCAAGGTATTGCGTCAGCATTTCAGGGTTACCCTGAAAACCGCCTGAAGCAATCACCACGGCCTTGCCGTGCAGCAATAATTCTTGACCGTCGCTATCTGCTGTAGTGACCGTTGACCGCGAACCTTGACGGCTCAAGCCGCGTGCAGTGGTTTCGTACAGGCAGGTGACGCCTTTTTTAAGCGCGTAGGCGCGTAAGGCTTCGATCATGGCCAAACCGCCACCAACTGGCATTAAACGGGGTGCTGCGGCGGTTAAAAAATAGGTCGGCAAGAAATCAAATTTGATCCCGTATTGTTTCAGCCACGTGACGGTGGGCCCTGCCATGTTTGCCAACGTCGACACGATTTCAGGATCGGGCATGCCATGGGCTTTGACGTAGGGTGGCCATTGTTCGTAAGGCGCGCTTGCGGCCTCAATGATATTGGGATCAAGATGAAACCCCGCGTTCGATACCAAGCGTTCTTCAAAGTCGTCGCTGACCTCAGTTTCGCTTTTCATCCGAAAATAAGACTCGGTCCAGCGGGTGTTGCCACCAAAGTCAGGCTCAGGCGAGCGCTCGATGACCACGACGCTGGCGCCTTTGTCTGCAGCGGCCACGGCGGCCGATAAACCGGCGATCCCGCTGCCGATGATCACGAGGTCAAAACTCATTTCGTGGGGGGTATGTTGTGCTTGAGTCATCATTAGTGCCAAGTCAGCCAAAGGTGACTTAAATTAAACCACGCTGCGGGGCTTCGTGTGGCTGACGACGACAAGGGAGGCTCTGCCGAACGCTCTGTGAGGAGCGGACAGACCGACTGGGCAGCGCGACCCGTCGACAAAAAAGAGTCTCCGAGGCATAGCATCGGGGCGGGGTGGCGACCTTGTTCAAAACAGGTGGCCAAGATGCGAGACGAGCAAAACAGAGGCACAATAGGGAAAACGTGCAAGTTGAGTAGTTAGTACGTTAAAAAAATAAAGTCTCTAATCTGGACAAACTATGAAAATCTGGCATCAAAGTTTTACCGTCTTGGGCGATTTGGGGCCGTATAGTGACGCGCTCAAAGCGCACTTCGCGCGTGTGGCGCGCCCTGATACGCAAATTGATATGCATGGCATGTCGCCTGGTACCTACTCTTCAAATTATCCCGGCTCTGATATCCGACATGCAGCACTGTTTCATTTGCACGGTATGCAGTTCATGCAGGCTGGCGTATTGGCGCAAGAGCAGGGCTACGACGCTTATGCGGTCAGCACCTTGCCAGATCCGGCACTGCGCGAAATCCGTGCCTTGATTGATATCCCGGTGATCGGCTACGGCGAGTCAGCAATGTTTACAGCCTGTCTGCTGGGTCGAAAGTTTGGTGTCTTGGCGTTTATTGAAGACTTCAACGAGTTGCTGGCGCAAAATGCCGAAAGCTATGGATTGGCTTCGCGCTTTGCCGGAGCAGCACCGGTGGGCTTCACGTTTAATGATGTGTTGCAAGGGTTTTCGGATCCAACCGAGTTGATCGAAAAATTTAAAACTGCGGCGCGCAAATTGATTGCCCGAGGGGCAGATGTGATCATCCCCGGCGAAGCGCCGTTAAATGTGTTGCTGGCGCGTAACGGGGTGACTGAGGTAGATGGCGTCACCATCATGGATTCATTGGGTACGTGGGTCAAGCACGCTGAGATGATGGTGGATTTGCGTCGCCTGTGTGGCACCAAGCCAAGTCGCACGGGCTACTACCATCGCTTGCCAGAAATCGAGCGCGTCAAAGAGGTGTTTGCGTTTTATGGTTTGGATAAGAGGCTGCCGGGGGTGTGACGGGGGTGTCGCTCGTCGAGAGTCGCTTATCGCGACTTTATTGCAACGTATTGCGGGGCATTTTTGAGTACGCTAAACGATACGGTAAGACGATCGCATCGGTATCAAGCACAGCGCCTGAAACAAGCGCTACGAAATCTAGACCGTCAGGCAGGCATCTATTGTAAAAATCGGTCAGTCAAGTCATACGAGAAATTAACAAGTACAGTCAGGAGCAAAAAAAATGGATCACACCTTTGATGTAGTCGTTGCAGGTTGCGGTGTCGCAGGCTTATCTGCCGCTGTGACGGCGGCCGAGCGTGGCCTCAAAGTTGCAGTGCTTGAGCGCGCCTCGCGCGAAGATCGTGGCGGCCAAAGTCGCTACACCGAAGCGTATTTTCGGATGAAGGCTTTAGACCAAGTCACCGATGACTTTGAAACGCACTTGGCCGATAACTTGGGCTTGTATCCCGAGCCTGACTTGATGGCCGAGATGGCAACGGGTCGCGAGAACTGGTCGCACGCGACGCGTACGCTGGCGCTCCCCGATACTGAAGTGATCGGAAATTTTGCCGAGCAAGTACCACCGACGATTAAATGGCTGCAAGGTGTGGGCGTTAAGTTTGATTTTTTACCTACGCAATTTTTGACCGCTACGCAGCCGCGTCTGTTACCAGTTGGGGGCGGTGCCGCCCTGGTAGATGCACTTGCTGCGCAAGCTGAAAAACTGGGCGTGACATTTTTTTATTACACGACTGCGCGCCGTTTGTTATTAAACGATGATGGCGTAGTGACGGGTTTATTTGCGCAACAACAAGGCACACAAGCCGTGCGGTTTCACGGCAAGGTGGTGTTGGCCTGTGGTGGCTTTGAAGGCAACCCGGCGTTGCAGTCTAAATACATCGGCCCACGCTCGGTGTATTTGCGCCCGATTTGTAAGGGAGCGTATTTTAATCGCGGCGAAGGCATTGAGATGGCGCTCGATATTGGCGCAGCCCCGTCGGGCGATTTTGGTAGCTATCACGCCGAACCAATCGATCCACGCTCTGGTGTGTCTGAGCCTTCGGTGTTTATTTTTCCGTACGGGATTTTGGTCAACAAATCTGGCAAGCGCTTTGTCAACGAGGCACCAGGTACGGTCGATGCCTGGTACGAGCGAATTACGCGTCGTATCTACGAACAAGAGGAAGGCTTGTCGTACGTCATTCTTGATCAGCGCATGAAAGATATCCCAAACTATCGTCTTGCTATTCGAAGTGATCAGCCCGCAATTGAGGCTGATACGATCGAGGCGCTTGCTGCAAAGTTGGATATTCATCCACAGACGCTCAAAGAGACCGTGGCACAGTACAACGCGGCGTGCCCTAAAGCGGGCAACTATGATCCCTTAAAGGTCGACGGGATGGCCACCCAAGGTTTGCTGCCGGCCAAAAGCAATTGGTCCTTGCCCATTGATCGTGGCCCCTTCATGGCGTATCCAATTATCTCGGCCAACGTCTTTACCTTTGGTGGGTTAAAGGTCGATCCGCAAGGGCAGGTGCTTGATACCGATGGTTACGCGATCCCGAATCTGTATGCGGCTGGCGAAGTCATTGGGATGTATTACACCAATTACACCGGCGCGACCTCGGTATTAAAAGGCTTGGTGTTTGGTCGGCTAGCGGCGAATAACATCGCTGATCAACAGTGAAAGTCTTTGCGGCATGTCATGACCGCTTAACCTTAACGGTCATTGATGCATGCAAGGATCAGTTAATGTTTAAAGCCACTGCATGCCGCAACGCTAGCTCAAGACGATCAATCATTGCGACTTGAAACGCTTGATTCAAAACAGGAATCCGTTATGTACGCAGCACAATTTTTGTCGGGGCGCGTTGCACTAGTCACCGGCGGCGCGGGTGGTATTGGCGCGGCTGTTTCTGAGGCGCTCGCGGCCTCGGGCTGTCAAGTCGTTGCTGCCGATTTACCCAACCGCTTAGGTGCAACGGACACGGGCGGTGGCATTGAACACGTTGCGTTAAACGTGTGCGATGCTTCTGACATCGCGCACTGTGTGCAGGGTGTCGTACAACGACATGGTCGCTTAGATATTTTGGTGAATGTGGCTGGTGTTGTGTCGGTGGGTAGTGCGCAAAATATTACTGAACAAGAGTGGGATCGCGTCATCGACATCAATCTAAAGGGCACCTTCTTGTGCTGTCAGGCTGTGATCCCTGTGATGAAGCAGCAGAAGCTGGGTCGCATCATCAACATTGGCTCGGTGCTCGGTAAAAATGGCGGCAATCCTCGCCCGTGGCTTGACCCCAAAGAGCAAGACCGCGCCGGTAATGTGGCGTATGGGGTCTCTAAGGCCGGGGTACATATCATGACGTCTTACCTTGCCAAAGAACTGGCAACGTTTGGGATCACGGTAAATGCCGTGGCACCGGGCCCAGTGGCTTCTGCAATGACGACTGCGTTTCCGCAAACGCTCAAGGATTTGATCCCTGTGGGGCGCATGGGTAAGGCCTCTGAGATCGCCTCGGCGATTTTGTTTTTGGCGTCTCCCGAGTCGGGCTTTGTGACGGGTGAGATTTTGGATGTGAATGGCGGGTTGTGGTCTGATTAAGGCTTGAAAGCTCGCCTATGAATGCCATATTGCTTTAAAGTATCGACAAGCGAGTTTTACCTTTTTCAAAGAGATCAGCGATGCCCTTCTGTTCAGCCTGTGGCACGAAATGTGCAGATGACGCCAAGTTCTGTAGCGCCTGTGGCAAGGCCCTTTTGGCCGCGTCTGCTGCAGAACTGCCTAGCCAGCCCACAGACAATGTCGCGCCAGTGATTCAGGTGATTGCCCCGGCTGCGCCCTTGAAAGCCTTTGATAACCCCGCTGAACTCTGGAAGATGTTTTTTTATGTTGCCCTTTTTAATATGGGCATCTATTTCTTAACGACCTACGGTGCCGAAAATGGTGGTTATAGCTCGGGCGTTAATTTTTTGTTTTTTGCTGGCTATTTCGGGTTGGCTTATTTCTTGGTCAAGGTGCAGGCCTTTGATAAAGGCCGCGCATTTTGGCTGTTGCCGTTGATTGCGTTTCACTTGTGGGGTTATCTGCAAGGGATTGCAGGCAGCGATGATCTCGAATACGCCACAACCTTTGATAATTACGATACGTTTATTACTGGCCTCCCAGAGATGGTGATCCTGACCAAGTTGTTTTTGGTGTTGCGTCAGAGTTCGGCGAAGTAAACCTTTGACTGCCTGCTGTTTGGGAGCCGTTCGTCCAGACGGATCAGTGAAAATGACTCAGATTTTTCATTTGACCTTAAAGTGCGACAGCCCTTGAGTGACGCGGTAGTCGGTCGCCTGTTTAGTCACGCCTTTTGAGTCTTGGTACTGATACACGTTGACCTTGTTATCGAGTTTGATAATTGTAAAAACTGATGTCGTCAGCTGCCGTTTTGATTTGTCTTTTTTGACGACTTCGCAGACTTGCCTGAGTAGGTCGGGGTCATTGTACGGTCTGCCGTTACGGTCACGAATAAAGTCTTGAATGACGTGACTGGCGACGAGTTTTTGATAAAGTTGGTTGCCAGTCGCCGACCACTCCCAGCTGGTATTGGCCAAGCAAGATATCTTCAGCCCGTCAGGGGTGGTCGTGACGTATTGCGCTTGTTCGCTGATCGTTCCGTTGGGCAAATAGTCTTGAACATAATGAGCCATTATCGAGAAGTTGTCGGTTCTGGTGTCGATCTTCTGATACCACTTTCCGATCAATAGATTTTTAGTATCGTTGTAGGTATTGTTGGCTCTTTGCGGTGCAATATTGACACGGTCCATTACCCATTTGGCATTTTTTTCACCTTCGAAATACAAGCGGCCGTCTGCCTGTAATGTCACGCTGACGCGATAGAACTTTCCGTCGGTATAGACCTGCTGGCCTGAGAACGTTGTGGCTGAGGTCGCGCTCAACTGGATGATATTTTGACCCACTTGAAAATTTGGGCTGTTAGTGCTGGTTGCAATCCCCACGCCATTCTTGAGCGTATAGCTATAACCCCATTGCGTGCTGTACCAGTCGCCGTCAAGACGCTGGATAGGCGTTTGTGCCGACGCGCTAGTGACCCATAAAAGGGTGATGACCAGCAGTTGCAAGAGCGTATTGATGCGAATTTGAAACATGGTGAGTTGCGCCGTGTTGTGATAACAAGACGTTGACTAACGCCTTTCGTGGATTGACGACTAAGTATCGCGCAGGCAAGCGCAAGCCATAATATGATTTAATTGTCATGGTTGCAACAACAGTGGCTATTGCTCGCCAGGGCAGGGCATGTGCTTACAAATGTCGGGCGACTATGTCATCCATACTCATTTTCGGATGGGGAGCGGAGTGAACCAACCCGTTATGGCGAGTCGTGTGGTGAATATTTTGTTCGTTGCACAGTGAGTTGCACTCGCGCGCCAGATCTTGCACAACGCGTGCGTAGGCGACAGACCAGCTTACTTTTTAGCCACAGCGAAAGGCTGCCGCTAAAAAGCTTACAACACAAACCGTGCTAGATCCTGACTTGCCGCAGCCTCTGCAAGCTTGTCGTTCACGTACGCGACATCAAGCACAACTGTTTTGCCGCTGCTGCTGGTGGCATCAAACGATAGGTCTTCAAGAAGCTTTTCCATCACTGTGTACAGGCGTCGTGCGCCGATATTTTCGGTGCGTTCGTTGACTTCAAAGGCAAGTTCAGCCAGGCGTGCGATGCCCTCGTCGGTGAAGTCAAGATGGACGTCCTCTGTGGCGAGCAAGGCGCTGTACTGTTTGGTGAGCGAGGCGTCGGTGTCGCACAGAATGCGAACAAAATCTTTCGCGGTCAGTGAATCAAGTTCAACCCGAATCGGAAAACGCCCTTGTAGCTCGGGGATCAGATCCGAGGGGCGTGACAAATGAAAAGCCCCTGAAGCGATAAATAAAATGTGATCGGTACGGATCATGCCGTATTTTGTGGTCACCGTTGTGCCTTCGACTAAGGGCAAGAGGTCGCGCTGCACGCCCTGGCGAGACACATCGGCACCACTGGTTTCTTGGCGCGCTGCGATCTTGTCGATCTCGTCTAAAAATACGATGCCGTGTTGTTCAACTTTGTGAATCGCAAGCGTACGCAAGTCGTCTTCGTTGACGCGTTTTGAAGCCTCTTCGTCAGTCAGAAGTTTAAAGGCTTCTTTCACAGTCATCTTGCGTGATTTTTTCTTTTCACGTGCCAGACCGGCGAACATACCTTTTAATTGTTCGGCCATATCCTCCATGCCAGGTGGCGTCATGATGTCCATTTGCGGGGCGCTGGCAGAGACTTCAATTTCGATTTCAGTGGCATCCAGATGCCCTTCGCGCAAACGCTTTCTGAAGGTCTGACGCGTTGCAGTCTCTTCGCGAATTGGCGAGCCGTCGGCAGCGCGCGCTGGCACCAACAGCACATCCAGGATGCGGTCTTCGGCCGCATCTTCGGCTTGCGCGCGCACGCGCTTCGTTTCGTATTCGCGCGTTTGCTTGATAGCGATTTCAGCGAGGTCTCGGATGATGGTGTCGACATCGCGCCCCACGTAACCGACCTCAGTAAATTTTGTGGCTTCGATTTTGATAAAAGGCGCGTCGGCAAGCTTAGCTAAGCGTCGGGCGATTTCAGTTTTACCCACGCCCGTTGGGCCGATCATCAAAATATTTTTGGGATGAATTTCGGTGCGCAAGGGCTCAGCGACTTGCTGGCGACGCCAACGGTTGCGCAGAGCCACGGCGACCGAGCGTTTGGCGCGATCTTGTCCAACGATATGCTTATCGAGTTCAGAGACGATTTCACTGGGGGTCATGGTTGAGGCTGACATGCTTATTCCAGAGTTTCAATCAGATGTTGTTGATTGGTGTAAATGCAAAGGTCGCCGGCAATTTCTAACGACTGTTTGACGATGACTTCAGGGCTGAGTTCGGTATTGCGTAACAGAGCGAGTGCTGCCGATTGTGCGTAGGCGCCCCCCGAGCCAATAGCGGCGATGCCGTTTTCGGGTTCAAGGACATCACCGTTGCCGGTGAGCACTAAGGTGTGATCCCGATCGGCCACGATCAGCATTGCCTCAAGCCGACGCAACACTCGATCGGTGCGCCAGTCGCGCGTGAGTTCAACGGCCGAGCGCATCAGATTGCCCTGGTGCTTTTCTAGTTTGGCTTCAAAGCGCTCTTGCAAGGTAAAGGCATCGGCCGTAGCACCTGCAAAGCCTGCCAGAATTTTGTCGTGATATAGGCGTCGAATTTTGCGTGCGGTTGCTTTGATCACAATGTTGCCGAGTGTGACTTGACCATCACCACCAAGGGCCACGTGATTGCCACGTCTTACGCTGATGATGGTCGTGCCGTGAAATTGTTCCATGCTGAGACTCGATCGTAAAAAAGGCACACTCGAAGTGCTGTGAGTGTGCCTTGTGGATTTTCCCTGTGGCTTTACCGTTAGGGTTCTGAATAGATGCCAGTGAGTGAGCTTTCTGCGTTGACGCGTCAGGCTCACCGCATCGCGATTTAATCCCCAAACATTTTTTGACGCATCTCACGACGCTCTTGCGCTTCGAGAGACAAGGTCGCAGTGGGGCGGGCCAACAGGCGACGCAAGCCGATGGGTTCGCCAGTCTCGTCGCACCAGCCGTACTCGCCACTGTCGATACGTACGATGGATTGTTGTACTTTTTTCAGTAGTTTGCGTTCGCGATCACGGGTGCGTAATTCAAGTGCATGCTCTTCTTCGATCGTGGCACGGTCAGCTGGGTCAGGCACAAATTGTGTTTCGCGCAAGTGCTCGGTGGTAGCACCGGCATTGTTGAGAATATCTTGTTCAAGTTGACGCAGACGATCGCGAAAAAATCCTAACTGACGATCATTCATATATTCGTCTTCGGGCATGCGCAATAACTCAGCCTCAGAAGGCAAATTATTTTCAGATAAATCGCCGTTTGATTTAGGGCTTTTTTTGGCAGCTTTAGGTGCAGCGGCCGGTGCGGCGTGTTCGACGTTTGCGACGGTCTTCGCGGGAGCCGACTGAACAGGAGTCGTAGGTTTTACGGCAGCGGCTTTCGGTTTGGGCAGGGTCACAGCTGTTGAGGCCTTTTTTGCAGGGGTGGTCTTTGAGGGCATGGAGGCCTTAGTGGGTGTTGAAGTCTTGGCGATTGCAGAGGCCTTAGAGGGCGCTGCAGTGTTGGCCGGTGTTTTGGCCTTGGCTGACGGCACCGTTTTGGATGACGCCGTGGTTTTGGCAGAGGCTAATGTTTTGGCGGTGGCAACAGGCTTGGACTTAACCGGTGCAGGCCTTTTGACTGCAGCGGCTTGCGTTGTCACGGATTTTGCTACCTTGGTTGCCTTTGTTGCCATGGGGTCACTCCATTAGATTATGCTCTGCCAAAGTTACGCAGAGTTACGACTTTGCAAGACATTGCTCAAGACCTTTGGTGAAGATGTCTTGAGGCAGCTTGCGACCGATAAAAACCATCTTTGTGTTTTTCTTTTCACTGGCTAACCAGGGTTTGCCAGGCTCTGCACCCATCATCATATGCACGCCTTGAAACAGCATGCGGCGATTGATGCCTTTCATGTACAAAATGCCTTTGTAGCGCAGCAGATCTGGGCCGTATACCTGGACGACACCACCTAAAAACTCTTCAAGGCGCTCAGGGTCAAACGGTTTGTTTGACTTAAAGACGAAGGCGCCGATGTCATCGTTGTGCGCTGGCTTGTGGTTGTGCGTGGGGTCGGTGCAGGTAGCCGGATCGTGAGCGTGACCGTGCGCGTGCTCATGATCGTGACTATGGTCGTGGCCGCAGGTGCTGTGATCATGGTCGTGCTCATGGCCATGCGCGTGGTCGTGTCCATGATCGTGATCGTGTGCGGCATCGGGGTGATCATCGGCTAAAAATTGCGGGTCGATATCCAGAATAGTGTTCAGGTTAAAGCCGCTGATATCGATCAGTTGTTTTAAGTCGGTTTCACCAAAATGCACGGCTTCAATTGAGGCGCGTGGATTCATGTGAACGATGCGGCGACGCAAGGCGGCATACTCAGCCTCGGTAACCAGATCTTTTTTCGACACCAAGATTCGATCGGCAAAGCCCACTTGTTTTTGGGCTTCTTCTTGAGTATCGAGGGTTTCCATACCGTGTTTGGCATCCACCACGGTCACAACAGCATCTAGGCGGTAGTAATCGGCGATGTCATCGTCCATGAAAAACGTCTGGCAAACTGGGCCTGGGTTGGCCATGCCGGTCGTTTCAATAATGACGCGTTCAAACTTCAGCTCGCCTGCCTGACGGCGTGTACGCAAGTCGTTGAGTGTACGCATCAGGTCGCCACGCACTGTGCAGCACACGCAGCCATTAGAGAGCTCGATGATTTCTTCATCTTGCTCTTGGACTAGCAGTTCGTTATCGATGCTTTCGGGCCCAAACTCATTCTCGATGACCGCGATGCGTTTACCGTGGTATTCAGTCAGAATGCGTTTAAGCAAGGTCGTTTTACCCGCGCCGAGAAAGCCGGTGAGGATTGTGACGGGGACCATTTCGTCCGGATTTCGGGGGGAATTCATGAGCCAATCAACTTCAAAAAACGGGTGAGGGTGCGGGGCACCGAGCCAAGCCTGCGCCCGAAGGCGAACGCCGGATTACAGCACAGCACACGATTTGCGGCAAACATTTTCATTCGCAGACCAATGGCTATGGCGAAGTGAGTGTAGACCTCAAAATCATGATACCGGCGTTATATTGGGGGCAAATCGTAAATTTCAAGGGTTCAAAACCCTTAATTTAAGGAAATTCTTAGCTTTTTCGGCCAGCACGGGGGTGAGCTGAGTCGTACACTTTCGCCAAATGCTGAAAGTCTAGCTTAGTATAAAGCTGTGTCGTTGAAATATTTGCATGACCCAGCATCTCTTGAACAGCCCGTAAATCTTGGGCGGATTGCAACACGTGGCTGGCAAAGCTATGGCGCAAGACGTGCGGATGAACATGGGTAGGGAGACCCGCTTGTAACGCAAGCTTGGTCAATTGGCCTTGGATGACACGTGGGCTGATGCGTCGGCCGCGCGCCCCAATAAACAGGGCCACCTTATCAGCCATCGCGACGTTAGAGGGGGCGAGCTGGGGTCGAATCGCGAGCCAGTTTGCAAGAGCCTGCAGCGCTTGAGCACCGATCGGTACGGTGCGACGCTTGCCACCTTTGCCCAACACGTGTACCTCGTGATCGGCCAGATTAATCCAGCCGCTTGAGGTGTGCTCTTTGGTTTGCGTGTACTGCACATCTAAGCCGACGAGTTCACTCAACCGAAGTCCGCTTGAGTAGAACAGCTCAAAAATCGCCCGGTCTCGCAACGAGATTGGGTCGGTCTGTGCTAACAGCACGGGCGCTTCAAGAAGCGCCTGAGTTTGATCGACCGATAAGGCTTTGGGCAGACCCTTTGCTGCCTTGGGGGCGCGAACGTCGGCGGCGGGGTTGAGCGCCATGCCACTTTGGGGTACCCACCACTTGTAAAAGCCGCGCCACGACGCAAGCATTCGGGCCAGACTACGAGGGCCCAGTCCCTGGCCGTGTAGTCGAGCTAAAAATTGTCGAATGTTGCCGTTGACTAAAGACTCAAGCGGTTTGCCTCGGGCGAGTTGCACTAACTGCTGCAGATCGCGCTGATAGGCAGAAAGGGTGTGTGGCGAATAGCGCCGGTTTTGTTCAAGATGTCTGAGCCATTGCCCTGCCGCTTCTGGCAACTCAGGGGCAGGCGGCACACCAGTTGTCGTTTGACCTGCCGCGGCATTCTTTGAGCCTGTTGTGCTGGCAGGTTTGGGAGGCGACATCAGCGGTTCGCTCAGTCAATGGTGAACGACATGTCATTCGCCCTGAGGGACGCCAGCGGGCTTGAGCCGCGACAGTGCGGCACTCGCAAGATTGCTGACGGTTTGTAAAAAGGTCGTGCCCATGTCGGGGGCAAAGCGGTCTGGGTCATCTGAGCCTAACACCATTAGACCAAAGGCGGGCTCTAAGGGCTTGGCGCGTAACGAAAGGATTGCAAGCGAGGCAGGTTTTTTGTGTAACCAACTGACGGCAGTGAAATCAGTGTTTGAGCCGCAATAGGGTGCTGCCAACGTATTGGCAAAGTCATGCACTGAGGCATCGACTGGGGCGCCAACCCCTTCAGCAGGTACGTCTAACCCCCAGACGCGCAGCGCGACCTCTTGCAGATTAAATTGCTCGGCTAAGCCAAGGGCAACTTCACCGGGCAGGCGCAGTGGCGACTGCTCAGCGAGCATGCGTGCACACCAAAGATTTAACTTGGTGGTGGTGGCCTCGTTTAAAGCGCCGTTTCGTACAAGCTCAGCTAGGCGAAATTCAAAGTCGCGCAAGCGCTCGCGCAGCGTCAAAATCTGCCGCTCGCCTAATGAAATCGTGCGCGACTGATGCGGGTGAGGAACTTCGATTGTTGAAAAAATATCCGAGTATTCAACAAAAAAATCAGGATGTTCTTGTAAGAATTTTGCGATGGTGTGTGCGGTATTAATCATGTCGTAGAGCTCGTGAATGATGGAATCGAGGCGACCAATTGATCGATATCAATACTGCCAGAAAAAACCGTGGTGGCCGAGCCTGTCATGCGTAACTGGGTACCGTCGAAAGCCACGGTAAGCCAGCCGCCGTGCGTGCGCACGCGCACTGGTGATTCAAGTAGCCCTCGTCGAACACCTGCGGCCACAGCGGCACAGGCACCCGTGCCGCAAGCGAGTGTTTCGCCTGCGCCGCGTTCGTAGACACGTAAATAAATCGTGTGCGGATCAACGATTTGCATAAAGCCTGCATTGACGCGGCGCGCGAACCGGGGGTGCGCTTCGATCAGTGGGCCGAGCAAGGCCACGGGGGCCGCCTCGACATCGCTGACAACCTGCACAGCATGCGGATTGGAAATGGCTAGGGCAGACAGCCAAACGGTTTGCAGCGGGGTTGTGGCAAGTTCAAGCCCATAGAGGGTGTCTTGACACTGTTGCTTTGTGGGCAGACCTTCGATGTCAAACGGCAGATCGATTGCAGAAAAACGCGTCTGCCCCATTTCAACGGTGACGTTGCCATCGGGTAGTTCTTCAAGCGTGATGAGCCCTGTGGCGATCTCGGCCCGCAGGGGGTTGCGAGAAGAAAGCTTTTGCTCGTGCACGAAACGTACAAAACAGCGCGCCCCGTTACCGCAATGTTCGACCTCACTGCCATCGGCATTGAAGATGCGATAGCGAAAGTCGGCCTCGGGGTGTAGGGGCGTGTCGACCAGCAAAATCTGGTCACAGCCAACGCCAAACTGCCGGTGCGCAAGCGCACGGGCCCGCTCTGGTGTCATGTCAAGGCTTTGCCTGACGCCGTCGAGCATGACAAAGTCATTGCCTGCTCCGTGCATTTTGGTGAAATTCCATATCATTTTGCAATTATCCCTTATTCATCCCGCCAGAGCGTAGGGGATTCGCCATAATTCACTAAATTGGCATAAAATTGCAACAGTCGCTGAGTTAACCGACAACTTGCGGAGCGACTGAGTTGGGTCAAGACTGAAATGTCTGGCCGACAAAAAAATAATTCTGCTAAAGCGTCGCGCCCAGTCCAACGTCTTAACAGGTGAAGGTTCAGGGGTGCAACGCACCTCCTTAACCCACCTCTGGCTTTGCCAGTATAGGATGTGAGCATGTCTACTAAATCAAACGATTTTCTCTTTACCTCTGAATCCGTGTCTGAAGGCCATCCTGATAAGGTTGCCGATCAGGTGTCTGATTCGATTCTTGATGCAATTTTTACCCAAGATCCCCATGCACGTGTCGCGGCCGAAACGCTTTGCAATACCGGCTTGGTGGTGTTGGCCGGTGAAATCACAACCACTGCTAACGTGGATTACATCCAGGTTGCACGCGACACCATCAAACGCATCGGCTACGACAACACCGACTACGGTATTGATTACAAAGGTTGCGCGGTCTTGGTGGCCTACGACAAGCAATCGCCTGATATCGCCCAAGGCGTTGACCGCGCCTCTGATGATTATTTGAATCAAGGTGCCGGCGACCAAGGTTTGATGTTTGGCTATGCCTGCTCTGAGACCCCTGACCTGATGCCCGCACCGATTTGGTACGCACACCGTTTGGTACAGCGCCAAAGCGAATTGCGTAAAGACGGCCGCCTGCCTTGGTTGCGCCCTGATGCCAAGTCGCAAGTCACGTTTCGCTATGTCAATGGCAAACCCGTCGAAGTCGATACCGTGGTGTTGTCAACACAACACGCGCCCGAAATCACGCTCGACGAAATCAAAGCGTCAGTGATCGAACACATCATTCGCCCAAGCTTTCCGGCAGAGCTGTTGACGCCTAAGACCAAGTTCTTGGTGAACCCAACCGGTCGCTTCGTGATCGGCGGCCCCCAGGGCGATTGCGGCTTAACAGGTCGCAAAATTATCGTTGACACCTACGGTGGCGCTTGCCCACACGGTGGCGGCGCGTTCTCGGGCAAAGACCCCTCAAAGGTTGACCGCTCGGCTGCCTATGCCGCCCGCTATGTTGCCAAAAACATTGTGGCCGCTGGTTTGGCAACACAGTGCCAAGTGCAAGTCAGTTACGCAATCGGCGTAGCAGAGCCGATCAACATCACCGTTTACACCGAAGGCACTGGCGTGATTTCTGATGACGCTTTGGCCTTGTTGGTGCGCGAGCACTTTGACCTGCGTCCAAAAGGCATCGTCAATATGCTCGATTTGTTGCGTCCAATCTATACCAAGACAGCAGCCTACGGTCACTTTGGTCGTAACGAGCCCGAGTTCACCTGGGAAGCGACCGACAAAGCCGCTGCACTGAAAAAGGCAGCCGGTAAGTAATGTAGGTGTTGGCCTAGCGGCCACGCTTGCTTCAGTGTTTTAACGCCATCAACGCGGTAAAAAATGCCCCTGTACAGAGAGACCTGTGTAGGGGCATTTTTACGTGAGTCAGATCCCAGTGCTATGCTGTACCGATGACCTCACCGACTCAAAAACACAACCACAGTCCAAGCGCCGAAACAGCCCCCGAAGTAGGCCAACCCGGCGCAGCAGACTCACCCTGCGTGGCCGTCTGCTCAACCTTGTTTGAAGATGTCTGCCGAGGTTGCGGGCGCACAATCATGGAAGTGTCAAACTGGGTCTTTATGGACGACGCCGAAAAGCAAGCCGTCTGGGTCAGAATCCGTGCCGAAGGCTACCCAAGACGCCCCGGCACGACGTAAAACTTTTAGGCTAACGCAAACCTCAAGGTCAGACCGGAGGCACCTAAATTTGCTCAGCACAATTTAGGTGCGTAGAGTCTGACCGTGCGCAGGCAAAGAACGAAACCCCTACGCCTCGCAAACCCCAAGGTCAGACCGGAGGCACCTAAATTTGCTCAGCACAATTTAGGTGCGCAGAGTCTGACCGTGCGCACGCAAAGAACGTGCGCAGGCAAAGAACGAAACCCCCACGCCCCGCCAGCAATCTACTTATCAGACAACACAGTCCCAGCCAGCTTCTCAGACATCTTAGCGACAGCAGTGTGATCCTGGCCAGGCCCGAGCATCGCAGCCGAGGCTGCCCACATCTCACGGCACAGCGCGGCAAACGGCGTTGGCGTATTGGTGTCTTTACCAATCCCCAACGCAATGCTTAAGTCTTTGACCATCAAATCCAGACCAAAACCCGCGTTGTACTGACCTGACAACACAAACTGTTTGAATTTTTTCTGCGTTGAGTTGTTCATGCCGGTTGAAGAGTTCAACACGTCGACCATCGCAGCAGGATCCAGACCAAAACGCTTACCGATCAGCAAAGCCTCAACCCCGATCAAAAAGCCACCCGCAGAGACTAGGTTGTTAAGCGCTTTCATGGCGTGAGCCGAGCCGACATCACCGGTTGGGGTAATCGAAGTGCCCATACAGGACAAGACTGGGCGCACACGCTCGAGCAAGGCTGCGCTACCACCAAACATAATGGCCAGTTCGCCCGTTTTGGCGCGCGGTACGCCGCCCGATACTGGGGCATCAACCAAATGACCCTTGGCGGCCGCGACCTGCTCAGCCAACGCGCGGGTGATGGTAGGCACGCCAGAGCTCATTTCGACAATCACGGCATCGGGGCGCAGGCCTGCCAACACGCCGTCTGGGCCATTGAGCACGGCCTCAACGATCGCGCTGGTGGGCAAGATGGTGATGATGATGTCGGACGCCGCAGCCAGCGCACGATTGGAAGTAGCAACCGTGCCACCGATCTCTTTGCAAAAGGCTTGGGCGCGTTCGGCCGAAGCGTCAACAATTTGAAGGGGGTAGCCGGCTTTGTGCAATAAAGCGGCCATGGGCCATCCCATGCTACCTACACCGACAAAACCAATGGTTGGTTGAGCGCTCATCTTTGACGTGCCTTTTTAAAAAGTGGGTTCAGCTTTGCGCAAGCGGTCGAACGAGCCGCTATGCAGAGCGAGAGTGAAAAAATTTAGCAGAGGCGTACCGGCTTATAAATGCGTTCGTATCCCCAAACGTTGAGCCTGATTGTCTGTGTTTGGCTTAACTCGTGTCAAGTGAGTCGTGCGACAGCGGGCTTGACAAGTACCGTGGGCAGCTCTCAAAATGACCCACGAGTTAGCATAACGTTAAGCTTTCAAAACGAATGAGTCGCAAATCGAGTACAGCGATAAGCGCTCAGAACGACTAATAAGCCGAGCAAAACGGTATCCGGAGACCTCATGACACTGCCTAATTACGAAATTTTTGCGCTGCGTTACGCCACCATGCCTAAGCGCACGCGTCGCGAAAACTTCATAACCCACGATCCGCACGACGAGCTCATGCCGATGGACTATTTTGTGTGGCTGATCCGTGGCGAAGGCAGAACCATCATGGTGGACACTGGCTTTAACGCCGAGCAGGCTAAACAACGAGGCCGCACGCTGACGCGCTGCCCTGTTGGTTCTCTCGCCTTGTTAGGCATTGCCCCAGAAGATGTCCAGGATGTCGTGATCACACACTTGCATTACGACCACGCAGGCAACATCGATTTATTGCCCAACGCTAAGTTTCATATTCAAGATGGCGAAATGGATTACGCCTGTGGGCGACATATGTGTCAGGGCCTGTTTAGACACGCTTACAACATTGAGGATGTCGTCGCGCTGGTGCGTCGCGTGTACGCAGACCGAGTCGTGTTTCACGATGGTCGCGAAACGCTTTGCCCTGGGATTGAGTTGATGAAGATTGGTGGCCATACAAAGGGCCTGCAATCATTGCGTGTGCACACCGCGCGCGGTTGGGTGGTACTGGCTTCAGACGCCAGCCATTACTACGAAAACATGGAAAAACCCTCGCCGTTTCCGATTGTGTTTCATTTGGGTGAGATGCTGGAAGGCTACGGCATTTTGCGAGAAGCGGCTGATTCGCCCCAGCATGTTGTGCCCGGGCACGACCCACTGGTTCGCGAGCGTTACCCGTTTCATGGCGACCCAGCCAACGACATCGTCGCGTTGCATTTGCCGCCCAAGGGCTGACATTTAGTTACACAATAAATAAGAAACACGTATTGCAAACGAACACGTAGATCCCTTAAAATTTAGCCATGGAAACACGACTCACTCGCTTAGAAGCCCTCATCCCAACCCTCGCCACGCGCGAGGATTTGGCCTGCCTCGAAACTCGCATGTCGGCCTCGATTAACAGGGTCGAAACAACGTTACAGAGCGAAATGAGCAAGCTGACATGGCGGATCATGGCGCTGTTAGCAGGATTGTTGCCCAGCCTGTTTGCAGCGGCTGTGTACGTGACCAAATACGCCAATTGAGTTAAACCAATCAGCGCAACAGCTCTAGTCAAGCAGGTAGGCTAACAGCTAAATCTGGGGTCAGTGTCTCTGCGTATGCCGTGAGTGCCAGAGCAGCTGCACACCAAGTATGTCTGAATAAGCGGGCTTGCTGAGGTAAAAATCCTTTGGGAGCAAGAGGTTGTAGGCTTATTCTCGGCAAAAACCCTAAGCCTTCAAGAGGTTGTACCAACACATTTTGCTGCAAGTGCAAAAAAAACGCGCTACAATCATGTTGCTTTTGAGGAGCGTTGCGACGGGTCCACTGCAGTTTGCCGATCCGCCAGGCTCATAAGCTTCTACGTTACCGTTGGTGCTTTTGCCAACCTTAACGGCGCTCACCCAATCCTGCCAGACAGCGATTGCGGTGGTGCTCAAGTTCACCCCAACATCGCATTGCTGAGCAGGCTCACCGGAGCCTTCTTGCCATGACTGTTGCTACACAAAAATTTACTGACTTCTACGTTGCTGACCTCTCTCTTGCAGAGTGGGGCCGTCGCGAAATCCAGATCGCTGAAACTGAAATGCCAGGCCTGATGGCCACACGTGCTGAGTTCAGCAAAACGAAGCCATTGAAGGGCGCCCGTATTACAGGCAGCCTGCACATGACGATTCAAACGGCTGTGCTCATCGAAACACTGCAAGCGCTGGGTGCTGAAGTGCGTTGGGCATCGTGCAATATTTATTCAACCCAAGACCACGCTGCAGCCGCAATTGCCGCGGTTGGTACGCCAGTGTTCGCCAAAAAAGGCGAAACCTTGGTTGAGTACTGGGATTACACCCATAAGATTTTTGAATGGCCAGGCGAGCATCAAGCCAATATGATTTTGGATGATGGTGGCGATGCCACACTGTTGTTGCATCTGGGCACCAAGGCCGAGTCAGATTTGTCGGTATTAAACAGCCCAAGCTCTGAAGAAGAAGTGGTGTTGTTTGCTGCGATCAAAGCCACGATCAAGCGCGATCCAAAGTGGTACTCCTCGCGTTTAGCCCAGATCAAGGGCGTGACCGAAGAAACCACCACAGGCGTCTTGCGCTTGTACAACATGTCAAAGAAAGGCGAACTCGCCTTTGCGGCGATTAACGTCAATGATTCAGTGACCAAGTCAAAGTTTGACAACCTCTACGGTTGCCGTGAGTCGTTGGTTGACGCGATTAAGCGTGCGACCGATGTCATGATCGCCGGTAAAGTTGCAGTGGTGGCAGGTTACGGCGATGTGGGTAAAGGTTCGGCTCAAGCCTTGGCAGCTTTGCGCGCTCAAGTTTGGGTCACTGAAATCGACCCGATCTGCGCACTGCAAGCGGCGATGGAAGGCTTCAAAGTGGTCACTATGGAAGAGGCCGCCGATAAGGCTGACATCTTCGTGACTGCCACGGGTAACTACAACGTCATCACGCGTGCCCACATGGACCGCATGAAAGACCAGGCAATCGTTTGCAACATCGGTCACTTCGATAACGAAATCGATGTCGTCGGTATCGAAAATCTGGTGTGGGAAGAAATTAAGCCACAGGTTGACCACGTGATTTTCCCTGACGGCAAGCGCATTATCTTGTTGGCAAAGGGCCGCTTGGTGAACTTGGGTTGCGGTACTGGCCACCCCTCGTTTGTGATGTCATCATCGTTTACCAATCAAACCATGGCACAGATCGAACTGTTTAGCCGTAACGAGCAGTACACCTCTGGTCAGGTCTATGTGTTGCCTAAGCACCTTGATGAAAAAGTTGCTCGTTTGCATCTCGACAAAATTGGCGCACACTTGACAAAACTGACGCCACAACAAGCTGCCTATATCAGCGTCAAGCAAGATGGCCCCTTCAAGGGCGAACAGTACCGTTATTAAGCCGCTAGCCGTGCGGCCTCGTCTGCAGTTTTAGGCAAGGTCGCATGGTCAGGCCGGTTGTCCGCTACGTTTCACTTACCTGGGGTTCGCCATGACTTTGTTACTTGTCTGGATACTAAATGCAGTTGCCTTATTGGTCGTTGCATATATTTTGCCTGGCATTGCTGTAGCGAGCTTTTGGTCTGCGATGTGGGCAGCGTTGGTGCTGGGTTTGATCAACATGTTGGTGAAACCTTTGTTTGTGTTGTTGACCTTGCCGATCACGATCGTGACCGTTGGTTTGTTTTTGTTTGTGATCAACGCGTTGATGTTTTGGCTGGCGGGGTCACTCTTCAAAGGCTTTCGGGTCGATGGCTTTTGGTGGGCAGTTGGGGGCGCGTTGTTATACAGCTTGATTTCCAGTTTCTTGACGAACTTAATCAATAAGTAATCAATGACGATGCAAGCAAGCACGGCGTTTAGCCTAGAGTTTTTTCCGCCTCGCGATGACGCTGCGAAGCAGCGGTTGGTTGCGGGCGCCCAACAGATGTTGGTGATCGATCCGGTTTACTGCAGTGTCACATTTGGCGCAGGTGGTTCGACCCGTGATGGCACGTTTGATACGGTGCGTGTGTTGCGTGAGTTGGGCCGCGATGCGGCGCCTCACTTGTCTTGTATCGGGTCAAGTCGAGACGAGCTCAAGTCGTTGTTACAGTTATATCGTAAAGAGGGTGTGCGCCGTATTGTGGCCTTGCGTGGTGATATGCCTTCGGGCATGGGCGCCGATGCTGCCGGTGCGTTGCGGCATGCCAGTGATTTGGTTGACTTGATTCGCCACGAAACCGGCGATTGGTTTCATATTGAAGTGGCGGCTTACCCTGAGATGCATCCTCAGGCGGCAGGGCCTGAACATGACTTGACGCACTTTGTGAATAAGGTGCGGGCTGGTGCAGACAGTGCGATTACGCAGTATTTCTTTAATGCAGATGCGTACTTTGATTTTGTCGATCGCGCACAGGCTAAGGGCGTGAATATCCCGATTGTGCCGGGTATCATGCCTATCACCAACTATACGCAGCTCATGCGGTTTTCAGAAATGTGTGGGGCTGAAGTGCCGCGCTGGATCCGCTTGCGGCTGGCAGAATTGGGCGACGACAAAGAGTCGATTCGCGCCTTTGGTACCGAGGTAGTCACAGATTTGTGCCAAACTTTGTTGGATAACGATGTGCCAGGCCTACACTTTTATACCTTGAACAACGCCGAGGCCACACTGGCAATTTGGCGAGGGTTGACTGTTTAGCGTCAGGTACCCTGGGTTGTACTTTTAGTTTGCAAGTCATAAAAAAGCCTTCTATTTAGAAGGCTTTTTCACGATAGCGCCTAAATGATCGTCTTAGTCGGTATATTGATTCGCAGCTTTCAGCAAAGGCGCCCACTTATCGATTTCTAACTTCAGCCACGCTTCAGGCGTTGCGATCGCATCTAGCCGCACATCATGAGGTTGGGGGGCGAACCCGTCGGCTTCAGTCAATAGACCATGTTGCCACGCGATACCGATCTTAAGTGGCCTCAGCCCCGCGCGCTGCAAGGCCGCCAAGCTGCGATCATAATAGCCGCCACCATAGCCAAGTCTGGCGGCCTGAGCCGTAAACCCGAGTGTGGGCACTAACAAAATCTCAGGCACTAGCGCCTGTTGACGCGGAGGTTCCATCACCCCGAAGGCCTGCGCAGTGAGTGGTGTGTCGGGTGTCCACCGATGAAACTCCAGTGCGGCATGGCGTTCAACGATCACCGGTAAGCAGACGGTCACTTGATGCAGGTCAAGCTGTGCTAACAGAGGTCGCAGATCGGGCTCGAAGTCAAGCGGCCAAAAGCCGGCCACGATAAGGGGGCTCGAGCGTCGCGCAGCAGCCAAATCCGCAAGGTGCCGGTCGAACCACTGCTGCAATCGAGCGCATAGCGCGACGCTAGCATGTTGGCGTTCAGCCACAGACATGCTCTGGCGAAGGCTGCGCAGGCGCGCGCGCAGCTGGTCTGCGTTATTCTTTGACATGTGTCGCAACGGTGCTGACAATTAAGCGTTGATGGGGCGGTTTATGCTTGTGCAAACAAAGTATCAGAATTGTGGGTTGAGTGATAGTCGCAACTGGCTCGCTAGCTTCTGTGCGCTTGTTGTGTTGCTGCATTCGCCGGGCTGGGCCCAGCCAGCAGCCTCTCCGTCTTCGCCATCCACAGAGGCAACCGGCCCTGCTAGATTTATTTTGCAGGCCGACGGCACCTTGGTGCCAGCGCCTGGCACGCCAGCTGCCCCCTCAACTTCTTCGAACAACGCAGGTTCGAGCACTTCCCCCGTGACCGGCGCAACAGGAGGAGTCAAGCGCCTGCCCGACGCGGCGCCTGAAATTGTGACGCCCGTCGCGCCTGCGCGCGCCGGCAACGCACCTTCAACGGCACCAAACACGGCGGTGCAAGCCGGCGCCACGATTGCTGATCCAGACTCGACGCCTGCCGCGCGTGCGGTGGCTGCGGCACGCAACGCCATGAATGCTAAGCAATGGGGGCAGCTGGCAAGCTTTGTTCCTCAGGCGCGCGCGGATGTTTTGGGCATGTATCCAGAATACTGGTCGCTACGCACACAATTAGGCTCGACCCATATGCCGGGTGTTCAACAAACGCTGACGGATTTCATTACTAAAAATAAAACCGCCTATCTCGGAGATCGGCTCAAGGGTGAATGGATTTTGGCCGCAGCGCGCTCTGGGAATTTTGTGACGGTACGCGAGCTCGGTGACGTGTTGAACCCAAATCCGCAAATCTTGTGCTCGCAACTTGAGGCGCGGCACATGGGAGGTCGGCGTGCCAGTGCGGCCGAGGCGACTAAAGTCTTTGCACCCTTTGGCACCTGTTTAAAGTTATTTGATCAACTGGTGGCCGATCGCGTCTTGGGCTCGGCTGAACTGATGCCCTATTTGTATGAGGCAATCGAAAACAATAAGCTACCCGACGCGCGGCGTTATGCCGCCTGGGTCTTCGAGTCGACTGACTTGGCGGCTTATGACGCAATGATTCGTGAACCCGTGTCGTGGCTGAGTGCCCAAACTGGGCCGCGCTCAAGCGCGCGCAACGATATCGTCGCGATTGGCTTGGCGCGTGCGGCGCGCACCGATCTGAGTGCCACCGCGACCAAAGTGCGTGACACCTGGGCCGGGCAATTGCCCAAGCAAAATTTGCAATGGGTGTACGGTCAAATGGCGTTGTTGGCAATCATGAACCTCGATAGCCGTGCCTATGGGTGGTATCGCGAAACCGGTTCGTTGCGATTATCTGAAACAAATAATGCATGGCGCGTACGCGCGTCGTTGCGTCAGGCCAACATTGATTGGGCCTGGGTGTTGCAATCCATTGATGCGATGGGACCCACACAAAAAGCCGATGCCTCGTGGGTGTATTGGCGCGCTCGAGGCTTAGCTGCGACGGGCAAGAAACAAGACGCTGAAAAGGCCTATGCCTCGATCGCCGCACAGTTTAATTTTTATGGTCAATTGGCACTTGAAGAATTAGGTCGCCCGATTGTCGCGCCGGACCGGCCCGCACCGGTCACAGCCCAAGAGATCGCGCAGGCGCGTGCGAACCCAGGCCTGCAACGTGCTGTGACTCTCTTTAAACGAGGCTGGCGCGGTGATGCTGTGTCTGAATGGAATTTCACGCTGCGCGGGATGAGCGATCGTCAATTGATGGCGGCTGCTGAGGTCGCACGACACGAAAATATCTTGGATCGCGTGGTCAACACGTCAGAACGCACTGTCAAAGAAGTGGATTTTTCGCAGCGTTACATTGCGCCTTTTGAGGGTCGTGTGTCTGCGCAGGCGCGACAAATAAATGTTGATCCCGCGTGGGTCTACGGGTTGATCCGGCAAGAGTCTCGCTTCATCATGGATGCTCGCTCGGTCGCGGGCGCCTCGGGCTTGATGCAGTTGATGCCCGCCACAGCGCGTTGGGTGGCTGGCAAAATTGGGATGACAGATTTCACCCCCGCGAAAGTCAATGATTTTGATACGAACACCAAACTGGGTACAACGTACTTGAGCATGGTGTTATCTGACCTGGGGGGTTCGCAGGTACTGGCCAGTGCAGGTTATAACGCCGGGCCCGGTCGCCCAATGTTGTGGCGCTCTAAGCTTGACAGTAAAGTTGAAGGCGCGATCTTTGCCGAAACCATCCCGTTCAACGAAACGCGTGACTATGTCAAAGCCGTGATGTCCAACGCGGTGTACTACGCAGCGTTATTTAGCGGTCAACCCCAGTCGCTCAAACAACGTCTGGGCGAAATTGTGCCCCAGCCGTACGGACGCAAACCTCTGCCGTGAGCGCCGATCGCACCACTGAGGGTTTGCAGATTTATATCGTTGGTGGTGCGGTACGCGATGCCTTGCTTGGCTTGCCAGCCGGCGACTGCGATTGGGTCGTTGTGGGGGCAACCCCTGAACTCATGGTGGCTCGCGGGTTTATCCCGGTAGGGGGCGATTTTCCGGTGTTTTTGCACCCGACTAGCAAAGAAGAGTATGCCTTGGCCCGCACCGAACGTAAGTCGGGGCGAGGCTATAAAGGTTTTACGTTTTATACCGGTGCTGAGGTCACATTAGAAGAAGACCTCAACCGTCGTGACTTAACAGTCAATGCGATTGCGCGATCTTTAGCTGGCGAGTTGTTTGATCCGCTTGAGGGCGTAAAAGACTTGCAGGCAAAAGTCTTGCGACACGTTGGGCCAGCGTTTGAAGAGGATCCGGTTCGGATTCTTCGCTTGGCGCGGTTTATGGCACGCTTCACTGCGTTTGTTGTGGCCCCCGAGACACTTGCACTATGCCGCAAGATGGTTGCCTCAGGCGAGGTCGATGCGTTGGTGCCAGAGCGCGTCTGGCAAGAGTTAGCGCGAGGCTTGTTATCTGCCCAACCATCGCGCATGCTAGCGTTGTTGGCCGAAGTTGGGGCGGCAACTCGAATCATGCCAGAGCTCGTGCTCAGCCCGCGCGTGCAAAGTTTAGTGGACCGAGTTGCACAACAAGGCTTGCCCCTAGCGTCGCGCTACGCGGTGTTATGCCTTGAGAGCAGTGAGGTCAAGGCGCTTGCAACACGCCTGCATGTCCCGTCAGAGTGCGCTGATATGGCGCGTTTGTTGCCGCTCGTGTTGGGTGCGATCTTACCGTTGAGCGCTACCCTGTCTCAGGTTGAAGGTGCTGCACGCGGCGTGGCAACAGCGATTGGCAGTCTGCGTGAAGTGTCAAAGCGGGCAGAGTGCGCAGACGCCATTTTGTCACTTTTTGAAACGTGCGACGCTTTGCGTAAACCCGAGCGTTTTGAAACACTGTTGCAAACCGCTGGCACGGTGGATGAGACGATACACATGACGCAACAGGCTTGGCGGTCGTGGTTGCAATTGGTGTTAGCGGTCGATGCCGGTGCGGTCGCGCGCTTGGCAAGTGAGCCAGCGCAGATTAAACAAAGGGTACGTGCCGCGCGCTTAGAGGCGTTGCAACGGTAGCCAAGTCACGAATGCGGTAGATCAACAAACGATGCGACTTATCGTCGCTCACTGTACTGAGAGACTTTTAAAAGGTAGCGCCCAAATGTTTCAAGAAGCCGAAGCAGATCCGCAACTGTCGCAAGATGAGTTTAAGAAAATTGAACAACTCCTGCGCATTCAGTTGGTAAACGAGCAGTATCGTCACATCGCGCTTAAAGATCGAGCCCTGCTTATTTTGGTTGCAGGGATTGACGGGGCCGGCAAAGGCGAGACGATCAATTTGCTGAATGAGTGGATGGACCCGCGCCATATTCACACGATCGCTTTTCCAGAGGCGAGCCGTGAAGATCGGGCGTATCCCGACGCGCGTAGGTTTTGGATGAAACTACCCGCCAAGGGTGAGATTGGGATCGTGTTTGGTTCGCGGTATAACTCCTTATTTAAAGAGGCGGCTCGCAAGCATCCAAACTTAGAGGCGCTTGAACAAGATATCCTGTTTGTCAAACGGTTTGAGTCAACCTTGGCGGCCAATGGGGTCCAGATCCTTAAGCTTTGGTTTCACCTGTCGCGTGACGCGCAGCAAGCGCGAATTGACGACTTGTTGGCGAATCCTTCGACAGCATGGCAGGTTGATAAACTCGACCTAAGCGCACACAAGAAATTTAATTCGATCCGGCGCGCCAGCCAGTTGATTTTGGCTGGCACCGATGCGCCTCACACCCCTTGGGTTGTGATTCCGAGTGCCGATCCAAAGCTCAGAATGGTACGAACTGCTCAAGCAGTATTAGCGTCGCTAAAAGTCGGTGCGATTAAAGTGCCGGTGTTTCACGAGCCTGATAGCGTGCCGGCCACTCCGCCGCAAGTGAATTGGCTTGAGCAGCTTGATCACAACGCCACGTTAAGTAAGAGCGACTACGAAACGCAGATTTTGCTGTTGCAGAATCGCTTGGCACAGCTTGTTCGCCACAAAGGGTTTAAAAAGCGCGCGCTGGCGCTTGTGTTTGAAGGGGCAGATGCTGCCGGTAAGGGTGGCGCCATTCGACGTGTGACGCGTGCGATTGATGCGCGCGACTTTGATGTGATGGCCGTAGCGGCTCCAACGCCCTCTGAAATGTCTCGACCATATTTATGGCGCTTTTGGTGCAATTTGCCGAGGCGAGGTCGCATCGCAATTTTTGATCGCTCTTGGTACGGTCGTGTGCTTGTTGAGCGCGTCGAAAAACTGATCAAGCGGGCTGCTTGGACGCGTGCGTATGATGAGATCAATGATTTTGAACAGCAGATGGTCGAGAAGGGTACGATTGTGCTCAAATTTTGGCTGGCTGTGACGCCCGAAGAGCAGCTCAAGCGCTTCAAAGAGCGCACGCACTCACCATTCAAGCAGTTTAAAATCACCGAAGAAGACTGGCGCAATCGGCGCAAAGCTAAGGCTTACACGGTTGCCGCAAACGAGATGTTTACCCACACCAATACCGCGCGGGCGCCCTGGCATGTTTTGCCCGCCAATGATAAACGCTATGCGCGTGTCGAGGTTTTGAAGTTAATTGTGAAGGCGCTTGAAGATGCTCAGCGCTAAATGCCCGCTTTGCCAAGCACCAGGTGGCACGATCTTGTGGCAAAACGAACATCTACGCGTGATTGATGCGAACGATGCGTTATACCCGGGCTTCACGCGTGTGATCTGGACGGCGCACGTGGTTGAGATGACTGACCTGAGCGCAGCAGAGCAAACCGAGTTGTTGCGGATCGTGCTGCTGGTTGAGCAAGTGCAGCGTATTGTGCTCAAACCTGACAAGGTCAATCTGGCCGCGTTTGGCAACGTCGTGCCTCACTTGCACTGGCACGTGATTCCGCGCTGGCAAGATGATCCGCATTTTCCGCAAGCGGTGTGGGCAGCATTGCCGCAGGCCGATATGAAAGCGCAGGCGGCGCAAGAGGCGCGCCGCGCGCGTGTGCAACAGCAACTGAACGCTTATCACCAAGCTTTAGTGGACCAGCTGGATAGCAGATGACGTCTCAGTTGCGCTTAAGTTCTAATCGTTTGCTGCAAGCTGAGCTATCCGCGCATCTCACCAAGCTGGCGCCGGCCTGGCGGGCTGTGTTGGGCGCCGATGAGGTGAAGCGTGCGCTTGATCGCTTGTCTGCAATGCTAGCGCAGCGGTTGCGCAGCGCAGCGGTCATTTATCCTACACAACCTTTTCGAGCGCTTGAGTCGTTAACACCTCAGGTTGTTCGTGTGGTGATCCTTGGCCAGGATCCCTATCATGGTGCAGGGCAAGCACAGGGGCTAGCATTTTCTGTTCCCGATGACCTGGCGCGCCCACCCAGTCTGCGCAATATTCTCACTGAGATCGAGCTTGAATACCCCGACGACCCGTCGCAATTGGTGTTGAAACCTAATGCTGACCACAATGATTTATCGCGCTGGGTGAGGCAAGGCGTCTTACTGTTAAACACGGCTCTCACCGTCGAGGACGGGCTGCCGGCTTCTCATGCGGGCAAAGGGTGGGAGACGGTGACCGACGCGTTGATTCAGGCGGTCGCACAAGACTCAAGTCCTAAGGTATTCATGCTGTGGGGCGCGCATGCGCAAACCAAGCAAGACTTGATTGCTAGCCAGCCCCAACATCTGATTTTGATGTGCAATCACCCCTCGCCGCTCTCGGCGCGCCGAGGTGCCCATCCTTTTATCGGCTGCGGGCACTTCAGGGCGGCCAATGCGTGGTTATTACAACGAAACTTGCAAGTAATTGACTGGAAAGCATAATAATCCGCCCTAAAGGGTTTACCCCGATCCAAAAGTAGGGTAGTATTCTCACACTGCAAAAAAGATGTCGCAGGACGCTAGCGGGCAATGCCTAGCTAAGCACACACATCATCGATTTCTGACCTCCTTTCCTTTCGTGGGCAGCAAGTGTGATCCAGATAGATGGATCTCCAGCCCAGACGTTCGGTTGATTCGGTCGGCACGATGCTCGATTCAACCGACTACCGCCGGTCTACCAATTCTCCGGGCTGCGTCACATGGCCACTATCTGGCCTCTAGGAAAGTCATGTCCTTCGATTCGTTAGGGCTCGCGCCCGCTTTACTCTCTTCAATTGAACGTACCGGTTTTACAACACCTACGCCCGTGCAAATGGCAGCGATTCCGCCTGCAATGGCTGGTTCTGACTTAATGGTGTCGTCACAAACCGGTAGCGGCAAAACAGCTGCCTTTATGTTGCCTGCACTGAACCGCATCGCACAAAAACCCGCCAATAAAGGCCGTGGCGTGCAGGTGTTGGTGTTGACCCCGACTCGCGAACTCGCTTTGCAAGTCAGCGAAGCCACCGCAACGTACGGCAGTAACCTTGACGATTTGCGTATCGCAACTGTCGTGGGCGGCATGCCTTATGGTGCACAGCTCAAGGCCTTGTCGCGTCGTGTTGACGTACTGGTGGCGACTCCTGGTCGTTTACTGGACCACTTGCAAGCCCGCCGGGTTGATTTGTCAACCGTGCACACTCTCGTGCTTGACGAAGCCGATCGCATGTTGGATATGGGCTTTATTGACGACATCAACACCATCGTGGATCGCACTCCACAAGATCGTCAAACTTTGTTGTTTTCAGCAACGCTTGATGGCACGGTGGCAAAGTTAGCTGCACGCATGATGCGCGATCCACAGCGCATTGAAATGGCTTCGCCCTCAGATCGGCACGCCAACATCACACAAACACTGTTGTACGCAGATGATGCCGGCCATAAGCTGCGCCTGCTTGATCACATCTTGCGCGACGCTGAGATGGGTCAAGCAATTGTTTTTACTGCCACGAAGCGCGGTGCAGATGATCTGGCTGAGCATTTGGCTGACACGGGTTTTTCAGTGATGGCGTTGCATGGTGACATGAATCAACGTCAGCGTTCACGTACCCTGACTGAAGTGCAAGACGGTCGCGTACGTGTGTTGGTTGCTACCGATGTCGCCGCGCGCGGCATCGACGTGCAAGCCATCAGTCACGCCATTAATTATGATCTGCCAATGCAGCCTGAAGATTACGTGCACCGCATCGGCCGTACTGGCCGCGCTGGGCGCGATGGTTTGGCTTACACCTTGGCCGTTCATGGCGAGCGTCATAAAGTGCGCCGTATCGAGCACTTCATTGGCCATCAAATCCCTTCAGAGGTGATTGCAGGCCTTGAGCCACAACGTACACCAAGCGCACGCCCCGAAGGTGCTGGACGTGGTGCAGGTGGTAAAAAGGGCGGGCGTTTCAGTAACGATCGCAGCTCGGCCCCGAGCGGTGGTGGTTATGCCGGTCGCGAGTCGCGCCCCTACGCCCCGCGCGGCGACAAGCCGTTTGCCGATCGCGGTGAGCGCAGTTTCGCCCCACGTGGTGATAAGCCCTTCGCACCTCGCGGTGACAAGCCTTTTGCGCCGCGTGGCGATAAGCCGTTTGCAGATCGTGGCGAAAAATCCTTCGCCCCGCGTGGCGATCGGCCTTTTGCCCCACGTGGTGAAAAATCATATGCACCCCGTGGTGAAAAATCGTTTGGCGATCGTAGCTACGCACCCCGTGGTGATCAACCTCATGCTGCACGCAGCGACAATCCTTACGCGAATGCGCGCACAGAGCCACGTTCGTTTGAGCCCCGCACTGATCGTGGTGCTTCAGATCGCCCAGCGTATGCAGGCAAGTCTGCTCGCCCCGCACGTGACTTTGCGCCTCGTGCTGCCGCACCAAGTGGTAAAACCTTTGCACCACGCGGTGACGGCCCAGCACGCTCGGGCGCACCTCGCCCCGGTGCACCACGTGCCGCAACGGGTGCACGTCGTGGCTTTACCTTTGACGGCGGTCGCCGTTAAGTTGTAGGTACGCAGTGCCTGCCGAGACCTCAATCCCGGTAAGCGCTGACGCGCTGGCGCATAGCCAACGTGTCAGCGCTTTTTTACGTGCGCAGATCCAGCAGCAGGGGGGCTGGCTGCCGTTCAGTCAATGGATGCATCACGTGCTTTACGCGCCTGGCCTTGGCTACTACGCAGCGGGCAGTGTGAAGCTTGCCGAAGCGACTATGACTTGGCAACCGCGCGAAAGTCAAAGCGACGCTCATGGCAGCAACAACAACAGCAACAGCAACAGCAACAGCAACAACAACAGCAACAGCAACAGCAACAACAGCAATAACAGCAACAGCAGTCATCGCGGCGCGCTCAGCGGCGATTTCGTAACGGCGCCACAATTGACACCGCTGTTTGGCCACACGCTAGCGCGCCAATCCCTTGAAGTCTTGCAACAAGCCGATTCAACCAACATCCTTGAATTTGGTGCTGGTAGCGGTGCCTTGGCTCACAGTGTATTAAGTGCGTTAGATTCGCTCGGCTTCACCGCCACCTATTTCATACTCGAAGTGTCTGCCGACTTAAAACTCAGGCAACAGCAGTTGCTTGCCCCCTGGGGCAACCGAGTCGTCTGGCTTGACCGAACCCCTTCGCAGTTCAGCGGTTGTATCTTGGCCAATGAAGTGCTTGATGCGATGCCTGTTGAACTCTTTGCCTGGTCACAGCACGAAGATCAAGTATTGCAGCTCGGTGTCGTGTCTGAGGGCGCGAGTTTTCAATTTCAAGAGCGCCTGGCACCCAAAGCGCTTGAGCAGGCAGTGCGCTCGCGCATGCCCTACCTGCCGGGCTATCGCTCAGAAATCAATTTACAGGCCGAAGCGTGGGTGCGCGATTTAAGCACCTGGCTGGTCAAGGGTGCGGCCCTACTCATCGACTATGGCTTTCCGCGGCATGAATTTTTTCATCCTCAGCGACAACGTGGCACGTTGATGTGTCACATTCAGCATCGCGCACACGATGATGTATTTTTAGCACCGGGCTTGCAAGACATCACGGCGCATGTAGATTTCACCGCCATTGCCGAGACTGCGTTTGCGAGCGGGCTTGAGGTGTTGGGCTACACCTCGCAGGCAAGATTTTTATTAAATAGTGGTTTGCCAGCTTTATTAAACACACTTGATCAAACCGAAGCCAAAACGCTTGCACAGACCCACGGCGCGGTGCAAAAACTGCTGTCCGAAGCCGAGATGGGCGAGCTCTTTAAAGTGATGGTGCTCAGCCGAGGGCTCGACCAGGTCTTGTCGGGCTTTAGCCGCGGCGATCGCAGCGCTCAGCTTTAGGTCAAGTGCGCTTTCAATCGCACCTTCAAGTCTAAAAAAGGTAGCGTGAACAAGGCAGATGCCCCGCGGTCACGCGAGCGTGGCATTTGCAGGTACGCCTTTATGCAAACAGCCGTGCTAACTCAACACCAGGTTCTGGCGCACGCATAAACGCTTCGCCGACTAAAAATGCCTGCACGTCATTTGCGCGCATGTGCTGGACATCGGCGGGGCTCAAGATGCCGCTTTCTGTCACAACGCGCTTGCCCGCAGGGATGCGTGCCAACAAATCAAGCGTTGTCTGAAGCGATGTTTCAAAGGTGCGCAAGTTGCGATTGTTGATACCAAGTAACGTGGTATTCAAATCAAGCGCGATCTCAAGTTCTTGGGCATCGTGTACTTCAACCAACACATCCATGCCAAGCTCAAAGGCGCAGGCCTCAAACTCATTTAACTGTGTTGCGGTCAACGCCGATACGATCAACAAAATGCAGTCGGCACCCATGGCGCGCGCGGCGATGATTTGATAGGGGTCGACCATAAAATCTTTGCGCAACACCGGCAAATTGCAGGCGGCACGGGCTTGGCGTAAATAGTCGTCAGCGCCTTGAAAAAACTGCTCATCGGTCAGTACCGATAAACAGGCTGCGCCGTGTGTTGCGTAAGAGGTTGCGATTTCAGCAGGCAAAAAATTTTCGCGCAAAATACCTTTTGAGGGCGAAGCCTTTTTTATTTCGGCAATCACACCTGCGTGTCCGTTCTCGATTTTTGTTTCAATGGCTTGGGCAAAGCCACGAATGTCTTTGCGGGTCTTGGCCTCGGCAAGCAGACTGGCTTCGCTATGCACGGCACGTGCCGCAGCGACCTCTTGGGTTTTAACGGCCAGAATTTTTTTGAGAATATCGCTCATGATGCAAACTTTTTTGTTTTGGCACAAAAGGCGTCGAGTTTCGCGCGTGCTGCACCGCTTGCAATCGCTTCGAACGCCATCTTGATACCTTGTTGAATCGAAGAGGCGTGGTTGCCAACGTAAATCGCCAAGCCCGCATTAAACGCGACAATTTCACGTGCCGTGCTCGGCTTGTTGGTGAGGGCTTCAAGTACGCGGTCGCGAGACTCTTCTTTGCTTGACACGCGAATGCCGCGATTTGACACCATAGTCAGACCAAAATCTTCTGGATGGATTTCATACTCAGAAATGGCACCGTCTTTGAGTTCGCCGACCAGCGTGCCGGCACCCAGCGAGGCTTCATCCATGCCATCTTTGCCATGCACAATCATCACGTGTTTAGAACCCAGTAGTTGCAACACGCGTACTTGGATGCCGACTAAATCAGAATGAAACACTCCCATCAATTGATTCGCTGCACCAGCAGGATTTGTTAACGGCCCAAGGATGTTAAAAATGGTGCGAACACCAAGTTCTTTGCGAATCGGTGCGATGTTTTTCATGGCGCCGTGATGGGCTTGTGCAAACATAAAGCCAATGCCGATCTCTTCAATGCACTCGGCGATTTGTGGCGGCGTTAGCGCCAGATTAGCGCCTAAGGCTTCAAGCACATCTGCGCTGCCTGACGATGACGAGGCGCTGCGCCCGCCGTGTTTGGCAATCGGTACGCCAGCTGCGGCGGTAACAAACATCGCGGTCGTTGAAATGTTGAACGTACTACTGCCATCGCCACCGGTGCCACACATATCGACCATATCCTGAGGGTTGGCAACATGCACGGGCGTTGCAAACTCACGCATCACTTGCGCGGCTGCTGTGATCTCGCCAACAGTCTCTTTTTTCACGCGTAGGCCCATCAAGAGCGCTGCAGCAATGGTGGGCGACATCTCACCGCGCATCAACATACGCATCAAGTGCAGCATCTCGTCATGAAAAATCTCACGATGTTCGATACAACGGTGTAGTGCTTCGTTCGGGGTAATCATGTATTGCTCCGCGAAACCTCGCTATTCAGAGCGAGGAGGATATCGATGGGTTTAAGCCTTGACCTCATCAAGCTCAAGAAAGTTACGCAATAACGCGTGACCATGCTCGCTTAAAATCGATTCTGGATGAAACTGTACGCCATAAACCGGCAGTGTTTTGTGCCGTACCCCCATGATCTCGCCATCTGCGGTTTGCGCTGTGATCGCCAGACACTCGGGGATTGAGGCACGTTCAATCGCTAAAGAATGATAACGAATCACAGTGTAGGGTGAAGGTAAGCCTTTAAAAACATCGCTGTTGGTGTGTGTGATGTCTGAGGTTTTGCCGTGCATGATTTGTTGCGCACGAACGATCTTGCCACCAAAGGCTGCGCCGATTGCCTGATGACCGAGGCACACGCCTAAGATCGGTTTTTTACCGGCATAGTGTTTGATCACATCGATTGAGATGCCGGCCTCGGCGGGTGAGCAAGGTCCGGGCGACACGCAGATGTGATCAGGTGCGAGCGCATCGATCTCTTTGAGTGTGATCTGGTCGTTACGATACACGCGCACGTCTTGACCAAGTTCGCCAAAGTATTGCACGAGGTTGTAGGTAAACGAGTCGTAGTTATCGATCATCAGTAGCATGGTTTGAATCCAGGTCGTATCAAGGTGTGGGGCTTAAAACGGGTCATCAAGCCCGGTTTGCACTTGTTCGGCCGCGCGTAACACTGCACGGGCTTTTGCCTCAGTTTCTTGCCATTCGAGTTCTGGGTCAGAGTCGGCTACGATGCCGGCGGCCGCCTGCACGTACAGCATGCCGTCTTTAATAATGCCAGTACGAATAGCGATCGCGACATCCATCTCCCCGCCGTAACTCAAGTAGCCCGCGGCGCCGCCATAGATGCCACGGCGCACCGGCTCAAGCTCGTCGATCATTTGCATCGCCCGCACTTTTGGTGCACCGGTTAAGGTGCCTGCCGGAAACGAAGCGCGTAAGACATCCATATTGCTCATGCCGGCCTCAAGCGTGCCGGCAACGTTTGAGACTAGATGCATCACATGTGAATAGCGCTCGATCACCATGGTGTCAGTCACTTTGACGCTACCGATTTTTGCGACTCGACCGACGTCATTGCGGGCAAGGTCAATCAGCATGACATGTTCTGCACGCTCTTTCGGGTCGGCCAGCAGCTCTTCGGCCAGCGCGGCATCCAACTCGGGGGTCGCGCCGCGCTTGCGAGTGCCGGCCAACGGTCGAATCGTGATGGTGGTTTCGGGTACCGAGCCAGCGGGCGCCCCGTCAGCCAGCGGCAACGCTTCTTGGCGCACCAGAATTTCGGGTGAAGCGCCAACGACCTGAAAGTCGCCGAAGTTCCAGTAATACATATACGGCGAGGGATTCAGGCTACGCAGTGCGCGATACAAAGACAGCGGTGACTCGCTAAACGGTTTGGTGATCACTTGCCCGACTTGCACCTGCATAAGATCGCCCGCTGCGATGTACTCTTTTGCGCGCAATACCGCAGCCAGGTAATCGGCCTTGGCAAAGTGCCGTTCTTCGGCGGTGACGACGCTTGAATGGCTGTAGGGGATTTCAATTGGCTTGCGCAGCCGAATCCGTAACTCTTTGATACGCTTCTGTGCGTGATTGAAGGCCTCAGGCTGAGCCGGATCGGCGTACACCATCAAATAAATGCGCCCCGCCAGGTTATCAACGATGACTAACTCATCGACTTGCAACAACAAGATATCGGGTGGGCCCTCTCCCATTCCGGCCGGATAGGGCTTGGTGGCGGGGCCGAGTTTGGGTTCGATGTGTCGCACCGTGTCATAGCCAAAATACCCGGCTAAACCACCTGCAAAGCGCGGCATGCCAGGGCGCAAGGCGACTTTAAAACGCGCTTGATATTGCGAAATGAAGGCAAGCGGATCGCCCTGATGCGTTTCAATGACCTTGTCGTCGCGTAGCACTTCAGTGGTCGTACCGCGCGCGCGAATGACGTTGCGTGCAGGCAGGCCAATGAACGAATAGCGCCCAAACCGCTCGCCTCCGACCACGGACTCAAGCAGGCAAGAGTTTTTACCACCTTGAGGGCCACTATGAGCGAGCTTTAAATAGATCGCCAAGGGAGTGTCGAGATCGGCGTAGGTTTCAGCGACCAGTGGGATCCGGTTATAGCCTTGAGCTGCGAGGGCTTTAAATTCGATTTCGGTCATTTTTAGACAATTCTCGTAGGGCGGTTTTAGGTGCGAAATGCAACACGCTTTAAAGGTCGGCAAAACAATAAAAAAACCCGACCATGTTTGGACGGGCTTGGCTTGTATGTTTAGTCTGGTGGCCTAAGCCTTGAGACTGACTGCTGACAAAACCTTACCCGAGACAAAAACGCCACCAGCGCCACGAGGCGCCAGTTACGAGTTGGTTCAGGTTCAATGATTTCATCTTGAAATGATCTGTTTTAACGCGCCGCCACCCAGTGGGCTGCAGCCTCAATTGAGTCAACTATAGCATCGACGTCAAGCGTTTGCACGCTTTGACCTTCGTTATACCCGTAGGGCACGGCTAAAACGCTACAACCAGCGGCGCGCGCCGACTGCGCATCGTTGATAGAGTCGCCTATGGTCACGCTACGTGCGGGCGTGCTTTTTAACAAGTCACAGGCGTGTAACATCGGGGCCGGATGCGGTTTGGCGTGCGCCAGGGTATCGCCACACACCACCGCCTGAAAGTAGGGTGCCAGGCCGGTTCGTTCGAGTAGTGGCAAGGTAAATTCGGTGGCCTTGTTGGTCACGACCGCTAGGCGCAGGCCCATACTTTTCATTAATTCAAGCCCGGGTATTACGCCGTCAAACATGACCGACTGATCGCCATTGACCCGATGCAGATTACGAAAATACGACTCGCGCGCACGCTCGAAGAGCTCGGGCGAGATTGAGGCCGGGTCGGCATCGACGGTCAGCATGCGCATGACTAGGTTTTTGGCCCCTTTGCCGATAAAGGTCGCAATTTGAGCTTGAGGCAGACTCGACAGCCCCAGTTCTTGGCGCATGGTGTTGGCCGCGTTGGCCAGATCGGGGATGGTGTCCATTAAGGTGCCATCCAGATCAATCAAGACAGCATCGAAGGCTAAAGACGAAGAGGAAGACTGAGATTCAAGAGGCATAAGGGGCACACAAGACGATTAAAAGGATAGTAGGACTAGCAAGCGGCATCTCTAAACATACAAAAAGCAGAGAGACGACAAGCGGCATCTCTAAATACACAAAAAGCAGGGGGACTAGGCCGAAACCACAAACTGGGCAAAGTCGTCGTCATTCAACGCTTAGATTGAACGAGTTTCAGCAAGTTTGAGTTGTTCGCGCATATTTTGAATCACTGCAGCGTAATCGGGTTGGCCAAAGATCGCCGAACCTGCAACAAAGGTGTCTGCCCCGGCGGCTCGGATGGCGCCGATATTATCGACTTTGACGCCTCCGTCGACCTCAAGGGCAATCGCTTGCCCCCCAGCTTGAACGTGCGCATCGATGAGCGCGCGCACCTGACGTAGCTTATCCAGAGTGCCCGGTATAAAACTTTGACCCCCATAGCCGGGGTTGACCGACATCAGCAAAATAATATCGACTTTATCCATGACATGGGTGAGCCAACTCAGGGGAGTAGCAGGGTTAAAGACTAAACCGGCCTGGCAGCCTTGATCGCGAATGAGGGCGAGGCTACGGTCGACATGCCTCGAGGCTTCAGGGTGAAACGTGATGACATTGGCCCCCGCCTTCGCAAATTGGGGGATCAGGCTGTCTACCGGCTCAACCATCAGATGAACATCGATGGGCACGCTGATGTGGGGACGGATGGCCTCGCACACCATCGGACCGATGGTCAGATTGGGTACGTAGTGATTATCCATGACATCAAAGTGGATCCAGTCGGCGCCAGCGGCCACAACATTTTTGACCTCTTCGCCCAAACGAGCGAAGTCAGCAGATAAAATACTGGGCGCGATACGTGCTTTTGGTCGGGCAGTCATTTCTGGCATGATGTTCGGACACCAAAATAAAGTTATTCCATTATTGCAGTTTTCTTTGGATCTCATTGTGAAACCATTTGAGTTAACCGTGGCGGTCGAGCCTCGCTTTGTGCCTGAGCAATCAGATCCGGCCAAGCAACAGTTTGTGTTTGCGTATACGGTGCGCATTACCAATACCGGCGAGCGGCCTGCTCAGGTCATCAGCCGGCACTGGGTCATCAGCGACAGCGAACAAGTCGCTCAAGAGGTGCGAGGTTTGGGTGTGGTGGGTCAGCAGCCATTGCTGGGCCCCGGCGAAACCTTTGAATACACCAGTGGCTGCCCTCTTAAAACGCCTGTCGGTACGATGCGCGGCAGTTATCATTGCGTAGGCGAAAACGGGGTGCCCTTTGAGGTTGATATCCCAGAATTTGTGTTATCTATGCCCCGCACGCTGCATTAAAGGGCAGGTTGCGTTAGCAGCAAACTCTCTTAAAACGCTAAAGACAAGGTCACTCGCGATGCCACGTATTGTTCTTCGAGGTCTGCTGTTGGGTGTGGTGGCGCTGTTAGCCGCCTGTTCAAGCCCGCCGCTCGTGCCAGATGCTGGTCCGGCCACAGGTGCCCAAGCGCCTGTTGTGGTGCCTACGGCTCCGATGGCAGACAGTGCCGCGCGTGCGTTAGGCAGCAAATTTGTCGCGGCTGGTTGGGGCGAGCTACCCGGCTGGACCAATGACGATTTGCGTGGGGTCTGGACAACCTTTTTACGTAACTGTGCTGGGTTGATGCGCCCAACCGCCTTGAACTTAGCAGGGCCTACGCGTGCAACGCCGCGCGCCTGGCAAGCGGTCTGTGCGGCGGCGACTGACCCAGCGCGTGCGCCCGCAGCCAATAATCCCGAGGCCGTTCGCAAGTTTTTGCAAACGTGGCTGGCCCCTTGGCGACTCGATGGTGCAGATGGCAAACCCGCCAGCAATATCGTGACGGGCTATTACGAGCCGTTGGTGGTGGGGTCGCGCCAGCAAGGTGGTGTCTATCAGTGGCCCCTCTACACCGTTCCCGCTGATTTGCTGACCATCGATTTGGGCAAAGTGTATCCAGAACTTGCCGGTAAGCGAGTGCGTGGCAAGCTCGAAGGCAATCGAGTGGTGCCTTACGATAGCCGCGCCAGCCTCGAGGCCTCGGCACGCAAACCACCGGTCGTGGTGTGGGTCAATGACCCGGTTGATAATTTCTTTTTACAAGTGCAAGGCTCGGGCCGTGTCCAGCTAAACGATGGCCCTGGTAAGGGTCAAACGATACGAGTCGCGTATGCCGACCATAACGGGCACCCGTATGTGTCGATTGGCAAGTGGCTCGCCGACAAAGGCGAGATGCAGTTGTCACAAACGTCTATGCAAAGTATTCGCGAATGGGCTAAGCGTAATCCTGCGCGCGTGCCCGAGATGCTCAATGCCAATCCAGCCTTGGTATTTTTTAAAGAAGAGCCCATCACCGATCCAGAAATCGGGCCTAAAGGCGCCTACGGGATCCCCTTGATGGCACAGCGTTCGATTGCAGTCGATACCAATTTTGTACCCTTAGGGACACCGGTATTTTTAGCCACGACAATGCCTGCGTCGACTCAAACGTTGAATCGTCTGGTGTTTGCACAAGATACGGGCACTGCTATTAAGGGCGCTGCGCGTGCCGACTTTTATTGGGGGTTTGGTGAGGCCGCAGGGGCGCAGGCAGGCCGCATGAAACAGGCCGGGCAAATGTGGGTGCTTTGGCCTAAGCAGGCTGGCGTACCTAGTGCGCGCTGAGCCACCCTTGAAGACCTCAATGGTTGTCTGCGGCACAGGCATCGTGGGGTTGGCCACGGCGCTGGCGTTGGCGCGACGTGGTCAGCAGGTCATCTTGCTGGGCCCTCGCCAGACGTTTGCACCCGCCACGCCTGAGGTCTTTCATCCCCGTGTCTATGCTATTTCACCCGCAAGCCAACGATTTTTAGCGTCGATCGGGGTTTGGAATATGCTCGATGCGCAGCGTTTAACCGCCGTGCAGGCCATGGAGATTCATGGTGATAGTGCAGGGCTAGTTAACCTAAACGCCTGGCAGGCGGCGATCCCAGAGTTAGCCTGGATTGTCGAGTCAGGCGAGATCGAGCGTGTGCTGACCCAGGCGGTGCAGATTTTTGGTTTGAACTGGATCGAAGAAAAATTTGCAACGTGTAGCAAGACGGGTGATGCCGATGATTTCTGCGTCACGACCGACCGAGGCACCGTCTTGCAAGCCGAGCTGTTCATCGCAGCTGATGGCGCCCAGTCGCCTTTGCGCGCGGCAGCGGGTTTGCCTGTCGATATCAAACCCTACGGCGTCACGGCAATCGTTGCACATCTGAATTGCGCGCGGCCACACCAAGGCACGGCCTTTCAATGGTTTAACGAGCAAGGCGTACTCGCCTTATTGCCGATGCCTTCTACTCAGGCGGGCTCACAAGTGTCTTTGGTGTGGTCGCTCAAAGAGTCGCTGGCGCAAGAGTTGTTGGCGTTACCGTCGTCAGAGCAAGCTACCCAACTGAGTCTTCGCCTCGCAACGCTTACCGCGGGGCGGATGGGCGAGCTCACGCTTCGTGGTGCGCTACAGACTTTTCCTTTATCTTTAAATCAGTCGCCAATGATTGGTGAGCGCATCGCCTTAGTCGGTGACGCAGCCCATCGCTTGCATCCACTTGCTGGGCAGGGATTAAACTTGGGATTGGGTGACGTCGAGGCCTTAGTCAAGGTGCTCGCCGAGCGCGAAGCATTTCGTAGCGCTGGCGATGCGATGGTGTTAAGACGTTATCGCCGCGCGCGCGCTGAGCCCGTGTTGGCGATGCGAGTGGTGACAGATGGATTACATCGGTTATTCGAGGCGCAAAGTGCACCGGTGGTGTGGTTGCGTAACATTGGGATGTCGGCGGTTGAAAAAATGCCGCTGTTTAAGCGATACTTAATCGCTGGGGCCTCACGCTAAGAGTGGTGCCTAAGCAAGACATACATATCGATCAGGAGCAGTACGGTTGAAAAAATTTATGAACTTCCAATGGTTTGTCGCGCTGTGTTTGTTGGGTAGTCTGTCGGCGACCTGGGCTCAAAAAGCCCCTGCAGTCGATACGAACCTCGAGGCCAAAACGCAGGCCGTGCAAAAACTTTTTGCAGAGCGTTTTGGTAATCCGCCTATCAGCGCCGTGCGCTTGACTCCTTATGGCTTGTACGAAGTGCAGCTTGGGATGGATTTGGTGTACACCGACGAGAAAGTGAATTTTGTTTTAGACGGCACCTTAATCGATGCAAAGACTCGTCGCGACATCACCCGCGAACGTCAAGACTCTTTGGCACAAATGCCCTTTGATCAATTGCCTTTCGAGTTGTCTTTCAAGCAGGTGCGTGGCGATGGTTCGCGCAAAATGGCAATCTTTGAAGATCCAAATTGCGGCTACTGTAAGCAGTTGCGAAAAGCAATTGATAGCATTAACAACGTCACGATCTTTACTTTCCCCTATCCGATCTTGTCACCAGATTCCACGCAAAAAGTGCGTAATGTGTGGTGTGCTTCAGATCGCGTAGCGGTGTGGGATGCTTGGATGCTTCAGAACAAAGTGCCCGCCACGCTCAATTGCGACGTACCGATTGATCAGATGGTGGCGCTGGGCCAAAAGCTGATGGTGCGAGGCACACCCGCTTTATTTTTTGCCGATGGGTCGCGGGTGGGCGGTGCAATCCCGAAAGAAGATATTGAAAAACGCCTACAACAGGCGAAGTAGTGATCCATTCTGCAGCGGGCGATGTCACCCAATGTCACTATCAGTTCGTTGCGTAGTTATTTTGTTACAACAAAAAATTAGGAGTATTTGATGCGTATTGCCGTACTGGATGATTATTTAAAAGTTGCCCCCAACATGGCGAAGTGGGATAGCCTCAACGCTGACGTCAGTTTTTTTTCTGAATACATCCAGCCTGCTGAGCTGGCCAAGACCCTTGAGTCGTTCGATGTGATTGTCGCCATGCGCGAACGCTCTGCCTTTCCGGCAACAGTGATCAAGGCCTTGCCGAAGCTACGGTTACTGATCACAACAGGCATGCGCAATAGTTCGGTCGATATGGTGGCTTGCCGCGCTCAGGGCGTTGATGTCTGCGGCGCACCCGGAGACCCAAAAAGCACAGGTGCAACGGCTGAGCTTGCTTGGTCATTACTGCTGGCGCTGTTTAAGCAAATTCCGAAAGAAGCGGCCAATATGCAGAAAGGCTTGTGGCAAACCAGCATGCCCCCGACGCTCGAAGCGAAGCGCTTGGGCTTGGTGGGCGCCGGGCATTTGGGCCAGTGCGTCGGGCGTGTCGGTTTGGCGTTTGGAATGGAGGTTGTTGCCTGGAGCCCCAATCTCACCGAAGAGCGTGCCGCCAAAGCTGGCGTCAAGCTCGTGTCGAAACAAGAGCTCTTTGCGACGTCGGATGCGATCAGCGTGCACATGGTGTTAAGCGATCGTTCGCGCGGTATTGTCGATGCCGCCAGTTTGCAATCGATGAAGTCAACCGCCTACCTGATCAACACTTCACGAGCCGGCCTGATCGATCAGCCAGCGCTGCAAAAATTGTTGACCGAAGGCAAAATTGCGGGTGCCGGCCTCGATGTCTATGACGCCGAGCCTCTGGCAACCACCGATGCCTGGCGTCAAACACCTCGCACGTTGCTCACGCCGCACTTGGGCTATGTCACGCCCGAAAACTTTGCAGTGTTTTACGCAAATGTCGTAGCAGATATTCAAGCTTGGGCTGCGGGTAGCCCGATTCGAGTGTTGAATTAATGCAGCCGGTATTGCCTGTGCACGTCGTTGCTCGTCTATTACTGATTTTGTTATTAGCCGCTGGGGTGTATTTTTTTAGCGGCTTTGTCGTGCCTGTGCTGGCCGCGTTGATCATTGGGTTTGCCAGCTGGCCGTTGTATTCAAGATGGGTAGAGGTGTGCGGCGGTCGCACCACCTTGGCGGCAAGCGTAGCGTTGATATTTATCTTGCTCGTGCTTGTCGCGCCGTTGTCTGTTGCCTTGTACTACTCGGTCAACGAGGC
>CAMDEF010000034.1 GCA_945895265.1 Bordetella parapertussis
CCTTTCAAGCACACCGAGGTCGTCGAAGTGCATTTGTGGAATACACACATTGGCTCTGTTGCGCTAGACCCCGCTTATGGTTTTTACGTTTTCAATTACACGCCTGAGTTTATCAGCGCTCGCATCGAACCCTCTCCCTTACAAATGCCACTGTCCGAGGAAGGTTATATTTTTACCGATCTCCCTGAGCAGACGTATAAACGACTGCCAGCGATGCTCAGTGATGCACTGCCCGATGACTTTGGCAATGCGCTCATTAACCGCTACATGAGTGACCGGGGTATCGCGGCGACCGATGTCACCCCCCTTGATCGGCTGGCATATATGAGTAACCGTGCGATGGGCGCGCTGATGTTCAAGCCTGCGCGCGGGCCACTCACGCACGCCCCTACCGCTATCGAACTTAGTGCTCTCGTTGAGCAGGCGCGTCGAGCAGTGACCGGAATCATAGACGGTGACGATCATACAAACGCAGCGCTGCGCAGCATCATCGAAGTGGGGACGTCGGCGGGCGGTGCGCGAGCAAAAGCCGTGATTGCTTTAAATCCGAACACCGACGAAATCCGTTCCGGTCAGCTCATGGCACCTCCTGGCTTTGAGCACTGGCTGCTCAAGTTTGATGGCATGGGAGCTGACCAAGAGCTTGGAGCGCCCCAGAACTATGGCCGCATCGAATATGCCTATCACCTGATGGCGCGCGACGCAGGCATCGACATGACCGATTGCAGGCTGTTGCTCGAGAACGGCCGCGCACATTTTATGACTCGGCGTTTTGATAGATTTGGCACCAATGGACGCAATCACATGCAGACACTGTGCGCAATGGCTCATCTTGACTTCAAGAAGAAGGGCGCCAATTCTTATTCGCAGCTTTTTTCAACGATGGTTCAGCTAAACCTAACCTATGACGAGATCGAAGAAGCGTTTCGCAGAATGGTGTTTAACGTCATGAGCAGAAACTGCGACGACCACACAAAAAATTTTTCGTTCTTACTGGCTGAAAACAAAACGACCTGGGAGCTCTCACCCGCCTATGACGTGACGTTCGCGCATAATCCCAAGTCAGAGTGGACCCATCAGCATTTAATGTCAGTGAACAAAAAGTTTAAAGATTTTGAGATTCAAGACCTGCTGGCGGAAGCAGATCGCTTTAAAATCGGAACGGCAAAAGCGGTGATCGAGAAGGTGCGACAGGCAATTCTAAAGTGGCCAGAATTTGCAGAGTCCGCTGGTCTGCCCGAGCGTGAAATGCTGTTTATTCAGGATCAAATGCTAGTGCCCCCGATTTAACCGAATGCGCGGTAATCCTCCACGTTTTGTATTTGAGCTCAGGAACCGAGTGCCTTCCAAATACTTAATCGGTTATGTGTGCCGCGGCTTCGCTATTCGTGGCAGGCAAAGCGGGTCGGTTCGCCATCATCCAATCTAGCCAAGCCCGTGCGGCCGCATCAAGCGTTCGCCCCTCTGGCTGCACGACAAACAAGCGCCGCTCTAGACCGCGAAAATCTAGGTGGCGGCGGACAAGATCCGTGTAATGGAAGTGATACAAATTGAATTGAGGAATGGCAGCCAGCCCAACGCCGGCTCGCACCAGACCGATTACCGTGGCTAGCTGTTCGACTTCCATCAGGGTTGGAGCGTCCTCTGGCTTGAGCACGCTCAGCAGGTATTGACCAACAATGCTGTGTCGCGACTGGGTGATGAACCGTTCGCCAGCCAAGTCCCTCACCAAGACCCGTGGTAAATCCGCTAAGCGATGGTCCTGTCGACATACAAGTTCGAAACTGTCGGAGGCGAACCACTGGCTCTCGAGCCCTTGCTCATCGGCCGCCTGTGTAGTGATGCAAAAGTCGGCCTGCCCGCTACGTACCAGTTCGATTCCTTTTTCAGACAGCACATCGCACACCGTAACCTCGATACCCGGGAAACGTTTGCTGAACTCCGCAAGCACCGTCGGCAGCCAACCAGCGGCTAATGATGGCAGCAGCGCAATGGTCACGCGCCCGTAGCGGTGGTCGGCCAAACTGCGCACGTTTTCCAGTCCACTCTGCAGTTCAAGCAGTATTCGACGCGCAGGACCTTCAAAGGCCGAACCCGCGGCGGTGAGGGTGACGTTGCGCGTGTTCCGAACGAATAATTTGGCGCCGACCACCTGTTCCAGCGACTGAATAACGGCGCTAAAGGCCGACTGTGACAGCGCGATCGATTGCGCGGCTTGGGTGAAATGGCATGTCCGTGCCAACGCCAAGAAGGCTCGCAGGTGTCTCACAGACAGGCTAGAAGAGCTGTGTGAATTAAAGATACGTGTGTTCAACTGTGTATCCATCTGTGCATTCAGCTAATTTTTCGATTAGTTTATCTAAATAATGAGTTGGACAGGTTAATTTCGCTTGACTAGAGTAGTCATTCATTATTTTCACCATGTTTGGTCTTCTTCATGCCTTCATTGACATCTGCTTACTCGCCAGCAATAGCCGTTGAAAACGATGCCCCACACGGACCACTTTCGGGACTGCGCGTCGTCGAGATCTGCAAAACGATTGCAGGTCCGACCTGCGCGAGGCTGCTCAGGGTCATGCTGACCCTAGGTTGCCTAGCCCCGGCGACCGTCTCGACGCTGGCCGTTGCTGCCGAACCCAAGGCGATCGAAATTGTTGTGCCCTTTCCGCCGGGTGGCAGCGTCAACCCGGTGGCTCGTCTGCTGCAGTTAGGCATGAAGGACCAATTGGACGCCACAATTGTGGTGGTCAACCAGCCTGGCGCGGGCGGCACGATTGGCACTGCGAGGGTGGCGCGAGCAACCCCTGACGGCTCTCTGCTGGGCCTCACCACTGTGGGCCCACTGACCACTCAACCACATTTAACGACACAGAGTTACGGCGTTGACTCTTTTGAATATATTTGCCGTACGCACCTAACCCCACAAGTGCTGGCGGTGGCCGATAACTCTCCCTTCAAGTCTGTCAAAGACCTAGTCGAGTTCGCTAAAAAGAATCCGGGCAAGGTCGTACTGTCTTCGACGGGCGTTGGTTCGCTGCCACACTTGGCCGCTGTAGAGTTCGCTCAGCTCGCTGGCTTTGAGTGGTTGCATTTGCCGTCTAAGGGTGACTCCGAAGCGGCTCAACTCGCATTAAGCGGCGAGATCACCGGCTGGGTCGCTGGCGTGCAAACCTATGCACCATTGACTCCTCGGTTGCGCGCGCTTGGTCTTCTCGATACTGAACGCAATCCGGCTCTGCCGGACGTACCCACGTTTAAGGAGCAAGGCTTTCCGCTGGTGTCCAATGGCTGGGGCGGACTGGTGGCTCCTAAGGGTCTACCGCCGGCAGTATTGGCTAGGCTGTCCAATGCCTGCTCACATGCCACCCAGACGCCAGAGTTTAGGACGCTTTTACAGACGTTGAAGGTGCCGCAGGGCTACCTTGACTCAGCTAATTTTGCCGCCTTCGTGCACGCTGAGAGCGATCGCTACAGCCGCCTGATTCGCACGCTAGGGGCAACGCAGGTGAAGTCCAATTGACAATTCACCTAACGAGAACGAACATTGCCCGATCAAATATCAAACTTGACTAAGGGGTACAGGGATGCAAACCAAAGGCAATAACGGGCCACGCTATCGGCATCAAGTGCAAGAGACCAGCGAATATACGACGATAGGTGTCGCTAAACTGACCCCAATCATTGGTGCAGAGATTTCTGGCATTGATTTGTCTAAACCTTTGGCGCCCGAGCAGCAAAATGAAGTGCATCGCGCCTTGGCTGAAAATCAGGTGATCTTCTTTAGAGATCAAGACCTCACCAAAGAACAACATCTTGCGTTTGGTCGTCTATTTGGCGATTTACATGTACATCCGGCAGCGCCGCACGTTGAGGGCCTACCTGCGTTGATGAAAATTCACGCGGATGAAAGTTCTCCTCGCGCCAACGGTGAACGGTGGCACACGGACGTCAGTTGCGATCAAACGCCTCCGATGGGTAGCATCTTACATATTTACACGCTCCCACCTCATGGTGGCGATACCCTCTTTGCAAGCATGTACGCTGCCTACGATGCGTTATCTGATCGTATGAAACATTATTTAAATGGCATGACCGCGTTGCATGATGGTGAGTCAAATTACCGTGGCACATACAAAAATTTTGGTGTCGTCGATAAACCAAGTTACCCCTATGCCGAGCATCCCGTTGTCAGAACACATCCCGTAACAGGCCGTCAAGCCCTTTACGTAAATCGCGGCTTTACGATCCACTTGAATGGGGTCCCTAAAGACGAAAGTGCAGGTATGTTGCGTTATCTCTACGAACACATTGAAAACCCACTGTTTCAATGTCGGTTTCAATGGAAGAAAAACTCGATTGCCTTTTGGGATAACCGCTGCGTCCAGCACAGGGCGATGTGGGATTATTGGCCTCACACGCGAAGTGGGCACCGGGTGACGGTGGCTGGCGATCGCCCTTTCTATCGTCCAAGTGTGTAGACGCTGAAATCCCCAACATCCAACTTAGGGCGTGTTGGTTCTTAGTATGTCCTCGGCCTGCAATCGCGTTACCCACGCTTGTTCGACAAAACTGTCAGTCACCCCATAGACCCCGTGGCCAACTCGCATGAGTAAGTTGGCTGAAGTCATCAAATGAATGACCCCCTGAACATCTCCGGAGTTAACCTCTCGACCGAGTTGCGCAGAAAACTCTCTCAATGTTGGCCCCGTAAAACTGCCTTTGACATTTCCGCCGATATTGCAAATGCGAGAAAAGACGGCTTCTGCAAGCGGGCCCAATGCTTCTATTTTTTGAATTTCAACATCCGCTGCGGCCGCGCCAAAAGCCTGGGCAATGGTCGGGAGATGCTCGTCAGCGAGGGCGCCTTGCGGCAACTGACGACAAACGTTTAGTGCCTTTAACAACTCTTCGGGCCGGCTCCCCATTTGCTTGAACGCCGCTTCAGCGACGGGTAATGAGGGAGTTTTAGAGCCTAACGTCGACCTGACTTGCTGCAAGATATATTCAACAAAGTCTTGTCCGAGCATCGGAAACTCATGCGTGACCGCGCCATTGAACGCCTGATTGCCTTTGACTGCGAGCTCTTGGACTCGCGCTCGATGCGAACCTGTTCCGACAAAAAGAAAGTAACCGGGGGTGTCGTTACGCGTGTTTACCGCATCTCGGGTTGCCTTCAGCGCATGAAGCAAGTGATCTCCTTCGAGGGTACCCATCGCATGCTGCACTTCGTCGATGATCAGCACCACATCTGTCTTGGCTTGGTCAACAAGTTCCGTGAACGCTTGGGCAAGGCTCACACCGCCATCTTTACCTAATTGCGCGAGCTGAAAACTAAATTTGAGGCCTGCTCCACCCACGCTGAGGCTCGAAACCCGCTTGAGCTTCTTGAGAATTCTTGAACCCGGAGTTTGCAGTTCACTTAAAGACTTGCGAATTGCGTCGTGTACTAAATCGGCTGGGTTAGTTTGCGGTTGACTCCAAAGGTCGACATAAATGACGATGGCACCTCTGTTCTCCAGAGCCGGAATGAGGTCACTGGCGAGAAATGTAGTTTTGCCAACTCTTCGTGGCCCAGAAAGAAATAACCCCGAGCGCAGTGAGGTGTCGAGATACGAAGGATTCAGCAATTGCTGGGCCATTTCGTCAGCGAGAGCAGTGCGGTGAAAGGTCATTTTTATAAAATTTTATGCGAATGACATAATTATGCCTATTACATAATTTATTGTAAAGTGGGATTTTGACTTCATACTCAAAATGAATACGAGCAGCTAACATCAGTCTTATTCGCAGCCCTGCCCGCCTTTTCAAAAATACACAGCCGGAGTACGCAATGACAGTCATTCAACAAATAGGCAGCGTACTGGTCTCACTCAGTCTCGCCATAGTGAGTGGAACAGTCTTTGCACAAAAATTCCCTGAGAAGCCCGTTAAGATCATTGTTCCCTTTGCGCCGGGCGGCGGCGCAGATATGCTGGCACGCACGTTGACGTCTGGACTAACTGAAACGTGGGGACAGCCGGTCGTTGTAGAAAATCGTGCCGGCGCAAGTGGAAACATTGGTGCAGAGGCGGTGGCCCGGTCAGAACCTGACGGCTATACCCTGCTGTTAACGAGTAGTGCATTTGTGATCAGTCCGGGTATGTCAAGCAATCTTCCTTTTAATGTTGAAAAGGACTTTGCGCCCATCACGCTAGCGGCAGAGCTGCCAAACGTTTTAGTCGTTCACCCTAGCGTTAAAGCCAATACGGTTAAAGAGCTCGAGGCCTTGATACGTGCCAATGCGACAAAGATCAGCTATGCATCCCCTGGCAACGGGACAGGCGGTCACTTGGCGGCAGAGCTATTCAAGCAGTCGGCTGGTGTTGAGATTACCCATGTTCCCTACAAGGGGGGTGGCGCTGTCATAGCAGACTTATTGGCGGGTCATGTCCAAATGACTTTTGCGACCTTGCCGTCTGTGATTGCGTATATCAATTCCGACAAAGTTCGAGCGCTTGCATTGACGACAAGTAAACGTGGCTTTATTGCGGTGCCCACTATGATTGAGTCGGGATACGCAGGGTTTGATATTTCTACCTGGCTTGGTTTTTTAGGGCCTGCAAACATGTCGCCTGCCTTGGTTCAAAAGATCTACGACGATATTCAAAAGCTGATGCGCTCAGACGCTATGGCAGAAAAGCTTAAACAACAAGGCATGCTAGAGGTTGGATTATCACCGGTAGAGTTTGGAAAGAAAATCACTAAAGATGTGGATATGTATAAAAATATTATTCAGAAGTCTGGTTTAAAAGCGGGCTAAATATGTCTTTCAATAATATCGTCACGCCAGAATGGTTGTCTGCGCACCTCGCCGACCCTGCGATCAAAATTCTCGATTGCACCACCTATATGCTTGCCCAACCCGTTGGGCCCTCAAAAATTGAGAGTGGTCGTGCTCAATATCTGAAGGGGCATATTCCTGGTGCGCAGCATGTGTGTATGGAGAAAGATTTTTCTGAGCCGGGTGCGCGCTTTGCCTTTACCGTACCCAGCCCCGACACCTTTAATCACTTGATGCAACGCCTTGGTATCCATCGTGATGATCACGTGGTGCTATACGGACATCAACAATTGTCTGTGGTGACGCGGATTTGGTTTGTGCTGCACGCGATGGGTCATCAAAAAATTTCGATTCTGAATGGCGGTCTGGCCCTATGGGTGAAGTCTGGCATGGCGTTAAGCACTCAACTGCCAACAGTCACGGCGAGTCATTACAAAGCCGATCCTAAAGTCGAACGCTTAGCAGACATAAATAAGGTCAGTGAGGCGATCACTGATCCTCAAAAAGTACTCTTGAACGCATTGAAAAAAGAGCAGTTTTTAGGAACAGGCGGTGCCCACTACGGAAGGCCTGGGCGCATACCGAACAGCCGCAGCTGGCCTGCTACCGACCTTTACGACCCACAGACGGGCGAGTTCAAAGGCCTGAACGAATTGTCTGCACTGCTAAAGCAACTTGACTTGCAAACCCGGCAGCAGGTCATCAATTACTGTGGCGGTGGCATCGCTGCCACAACAACAGCTTTTGTTCTAGAGACGCTGGGCTTTACAAATTGGTCTGTGTACGACAACTCGATGTACGAGTGGGCCAATACACCAGATAAAGCGCTAGTGACTGGCGAGTAGGCTCGGCTGTTTTTTGCAAACCTTACGGCTTATGCACTTGCGGCCACCGCAGTGTCTGCTCGCCCCGCTTACGCTTAGAGCGAGCTATTCGACAATGGCTTGTAGTCGCTCTAGTGCGTCATCGACCACGACTTGAGACACCCTTTCAATCTTGCGTGCTTTGCGCGCAGCGAGATCAAGCATGCGTATCTTGTTCAAGAGCGCAACGCCTTGAGTCTTGCACCCAGTACCCATTAACGTAACAGCAAACCCAGCGTATCTCGCGTAATCGCCGCCTTGAGTAATTGGGGCTACCAATACATCACCCAGCTTGTTGAATTCTTTAGTCGTCAACACTAGGGCAGGTCTAGTGCCACGCTGCTCATGTCCAACAGTCGGATCTAAAGGAACGTTGACGATATCTCCTCGCTCAAAAATCTTCACCACTGCACCTCTTGTCCGACGGGCTGAGCAACATCCCACAGTCTAAAGTCTGCCGGCATTGGCGCCTTCAAGTCGCACTGAGCAATCATTTCTGCCAAAACATACTTACGCTTAGGGGTCAAAACAATCTTGCCATCGGGTGTGGTGTTCAGTGTCAGGTGATGACCGACACCAATCCCTAGGTCTTTTAGTACGGGCGGGGGCATAACAAGTGCAGTACTGTTACCCATCTTTTTTAGTACGATTTCCACAGAAAACTCCGACTAAGTATTGATTGATCGATTTTATCATCACAATACCTAGAATGTAAAACAATGTATTACTTCTGTACAGCCACAAAGGTTGTGTGAATTGCGTTTTTTGTCGCGAGTCACTTACCTACCACTCTTGCCACCCACCAACCAAAGTGCCGTCGGACCAAGCAATTTAGAAATGCGATGGCGATGTTTTGCAAAAAAACGATAGCCTAGCGCAAGCAATGGGGCAAGGGTCTTGCGAGACATCATCCAAGCTAAACGAGGCAACCCTGCACGTCGATACGCCTCACCAAATACTGCAGGCCCTTTTATAACGAGGCCGTTATCAAACTGCCCAACCATCTCGGCCAGCGCTTGCGAACAACTGACGCCCACAGCGCGTTCATCGTAGAGATCAGAGTTAATGTCAACAAACGCAAGTAAGCCAGCTTGATTTCGACGCGACAAGAACACAATCTCTGCCTGACATAAGGGGCACTTGCCATCAAAAAACAACGTGAGTCTCGGCAAATCAGCGTTCTTCAAAGCCATTCCGTCATTTAAAAAGTGGTCACTTTAGTTTAATCGACCCTCGCACTTGAATGCTTGATCATCGCTGACCACTGAGCAAGGTCATCTTCAAAGCGCTTGGCTCAGGCAGATGAAGGTTACACCGAGGCTACGTCAAAGCCCTGCTCCACGAACTGAGCGATTAGAGCTTAATCTTGACTGAAGCTTGAAATGTTATATATTGATATATAGTACGTAAATCAGTCATGCATCGCGCGATTAACCCGCGCCCGCACCAGCTCCCGACGCAGAACCTCTCTAGCATTTTTATGAACTCAGAAAAATTTGATGGCGTAATGCATCCAGACAAGCGAGTTGGTTTCATCGGTCTTGGCCTGATGGGAGGTGGCATGGCGATGAATATTCTAAAAAAACATGGCCAGCTCAATGTTTGTGATCCCGACGAGGCCGCAGTCGCACGCCTCGTCGCACTGGGCGCAATACGTATGGCCTCAGCCCAAGAGCTTGGGGCGGCGTGCGATATCGTGTTGCTGTCTTTACCCGACCCTGCAATCTCTCTCGCAATTGCCTTAGGCCCCGACGGTCTAGCTGAGCATCTTGCACCAGAATCAGTCGTCATCGGGATGTCTACCGATGGCATTGACGCTGTCCGTCAGTTACACGCCGCCTTTCAAGCGCGTGGCATCAGTTTTATCGATTGCCCTGTTGGCAAGGGGCCGCCAGCCGCTGCGGCAGGGGATCTACGCCTGTTTGCATCTGGCGACCAGGCGACTTGCACTTCGCTGCATTGGCTTTTATCGATGATGGGCAGCACGATCGATTACTGTGGCCCAGTGGGCTCGGGCCAAGCCATCAAACTCGCTAACAATTTGTTGTCGTGTGGCTACGGCGCTTTGATTTCTGAAGCCTATGCCATGGTTAAACAGGCAGGTGCAGATCTGAATATTTTCTGCGATGCGCTACCGCAAACTGCAGCAAACAGTTGGCCGCTGCAAAACGTCTTCATTGCCAAGGCGTTTCAGGGCGACTTTACCCCTTACTTTCGGTTATCAGCTGCCCACAAAGACTACAAGCTTGCGATCGCAATGGCCGACGCGCTAGGAACCCCGAGCCGAACAGCAAAAACCGTACTCGAGTACTACACCCTCGCGACGCAGGCAGGTCACGGTGCCCGCGATTTTGGTGCCTTGGCACTTGTCAATAACCCAGAGCTACTACGTGAGTAAGACAGACTCTGCGCCGGCACGCAAGCGCCCGACCACAAAGCGCAAGCCGCCAAGCCCGGCGGCAGATGCTCTGATCAGCTTGCATCGCAACAGTCCGGTTGCCATGCACCGCCAGTTGGCTCAGCACTTACGCGACGCGATCACGACCGGCGTTTATAAACAGGGCGACCGCATCGCAACCGAGCAAGAGCTTTCTCTGAAATATGGTGTCTCGCGCATCACCGCCAGGCAAGCTGTCATTCAACTCGTATCTGAAAACCTTCTAGTTCGTCGCCAAGGAAAAGGAACCTTCGTCACTGCACGTCCCGTTAAGCATGATCTCGTCGAACTACACGGTTTCTTTGATGCGTTAGTCGCCAGGGGGATTCATCCTGAGATGCAGTTGATCGAGTTCAGCAAACTAGGACCACCGGCACGCGTTTCTGAAAAACTACAGTCAGACAACAAACAAGTCACCTACTGGAAAAGGCTGTATTGCCGCGACGGCGAGCCGTTTGCTGTTGCTTGGGTCTATCTGGCGCCACAAGTCACCGGAGTAACGCGCGCCTTAGCCGAGAAGCACACGTCTTACCATATCATCGAGTCGCTTCGTCAGTTAAAGATCGCTCACGCCGATATTTCAATTCGCGCACAACTTTCGGATGCCAAGACACGTAAGCTGTTGCGCATGCCGCCAGGCACCCCGTTGATCGCGCTCGAAAGAGTTTCGTATTTGTCTGACAACACCCCTATTGAATACGCTCTTTATTGTGCCCACGCAGATTCGTATGAATACGCTTTTCGGGTCAACAGCAAAATCAACGCTGCAGGTGCCTTAACGCGAAGATCCACTGAGCGCTCAGAACTATTTGCCTGACACAACGACTCATTCATCTTTACCCGAAACAACGAAATATTCATCTCTGCCTAACACAACGACTCGTTCAATTAAATGTGTAAACCAGCTAACAAACGAAGGGCCCAACATGTCACAACCTAACTATCTTTCTGAGCGCATGGGTAGTGCGACCGTCTCACCTTCGGGGTCTTTCGAGGCAGGCAGTTTTCAGTCTTTCACGCTGGTATACACGGCAGGCTACTTCGGCGTGGATGACACGGGTTCACTCAAGATTGTTCACCGTTTTGCAAGCGACATGGGTCGGCCTCAATGGAGCGACCCCACTGCAGCAAACTACACCACAGTTGTTGCCTCAAACGGTGCAATCCTTGAAGTACAGTATGACGGCAAGCGCAATGTCAGACCTTGGGACAAGACCTTGTTCATTCGGGTTGTTCGCGGTTTTCTTCGCGAAGGCGATCAAATCATAGTGTGCTTTGGCGACCGCTCAAAGGGCTCACCTGGCATGCGGATTCAAACGTTTGCAGAGCCCACTTTTGAGTTTCGTGTCTTAGTCGACCCATTTGCGACCTATCGTTATTCAGGCCTGCCTGAACAGCCCTGTATCGCCGTCGTCGCGGGCCCGCCAGTGACGTGGAAAGCCATTCTGCCCACCCTACGCAACTGCGGACAAACATTCAGTCTTGGCTTCAAAGGTGAGGATAAATGGGGTAACCCGAGCGATCAGATGCAAGGTGTCTTCACGCTGCGTGCCAGTCAACCGATCGAAGGACTACCTGAACGCATCGACATGCAGCGCGGCCAACATGCGATTAGGCTCGATCGCCTAACAATTCACACACCTTGTGATGTCACCATCGCGGTCTATGACGCAACAGAAAAATTACTGTGCGTGAGCAATCCCTTGCGTATCGTTTCAAACGCCCCACTCTTGCACTACTGGGCTGATTTGCACGGACAATCCGAAGAAACGATTGGCACCAATTCAGCTCGCGAACTGATTGAATTTGCTCGCGACAGGGCGTTTCTGGATGCGATGAGCCATCAAGGCAATGACTTTCAGATTACGACTCCCTTTTGGAATCATCTGAACGAACTAACGGCTGAGTTCAACGAAAATGGTCGCTTCATCATCTACCCCGGTTATGAGTGGTCAGGCAACACTGGCTTAGGCGGTGATCGCAACGTCATGTTCATGCATGAAGGTCGTCAAATTCATCGGTCCTCGCACGCCTTGGTAGACGATCTGGCCGACGTTGCCAGTGATGCAAATAGTGCGAATGATTTATTCGATGCCTTAAAAAACGAAGATGCCGTTGTCTTCGCCCATATCGGTGGCCGCTATGCTGACATCACGATCGCGCACGATTTACGTATCGAAAAATCAGTCGAAGTTCATTCAGACTGGGGCACCTTTGAATGGTTGATTCACGATGCCTTCGAGCAGGGGTATAGAGTCGGCATTCTCGCGAACTCTGATGGTCACAAAGGACGTCATGGCGCCAGCCATCCTGGTGCCTCTCTGTTTGGTGCCTATGGCGGCTTGTCGTGCTTGCTCGCCCGTGACCTCACTCGCGAAGCCTTGTTTGAAGCGTTACGCAAGCGCCATCACTACGCCACAACTGGGTGCAGAGTCCTGCTTGATGTTCGCGCAAAGTTCGATCACGAGGCCAAACTGTTCGCAGATGACCCCAACATGGGTGCAACAACGAGCTCTTTAGTAAAAACAGCCCTCATGGGGGACATTCTCGAAGCTCAAGATGCCTACGTTGAACTTAAGATAGAGGCAATCGGTTCTGCGGCGATCGAACGCGTTGAAATTCGCAACAGGCTTGAGGTTCTAGAAACCTATCGTCCCTACCAGCCCAACGAGCTCGGTCGGCGTATCCGCGTCATCTGGGAAGGCTCAGAATACCGCGGACGCGGAAGACAGACGGTCTGGGATGGCCATTGTGCGATCGAGGGCAATCGAGTCGAACGTATGTCTCAATTCAATATGTGGAACCTGGATAAACAAGTTGTCCTTAAAGATCCGCAACACCTCGAATGGTCCGCTTTAACAACGGGCGGCTTTGGCGGCTTTGATATCTGGCTAGACGACCCTCAAGCCGGTACACTGAGTATCGATACTCCGTTGGTCAAATGCAAGATCGCTATCGCCGACATTGGCCTCGAAGACATGGTCTTTGAAGCCGGCGGGATTAAGCGTCAGCTTCGTATCTTCAGATTGCCCGACGAGAATCACCATCATGCAGTCGATATTTCGCGGCGTATCAAAATCAACGATCACGTTGATAACGCTTTGTATGTTTGTCTAACTCAAGAAAACGGGCATCTCATATGGTCAAGTCCAATTTACGTCACGCGCTAAAAGACGGGCGATATTTCGTCAACACGTCGCGGTGGTTGAGCGTTTGTATCGCCCTGGTCTTAGGAGCAGTCTTCAGCCTGCCCGCTAGCGCTCAAGACTATCCTGACAAACCGCTACGACTCGTCATCCCTTGGCCAGCGGGCGGGCTGGTGGATATTGCAGGTCGCACCGCCGCGAAAGTGCTTCAGCCTTCGCTCAAACAAACAATCGTCGTCGAGAACAAACTCGGGGCCGGTGGCATTCTGGGTGCTGATTCGGTTGCCAAAGCCCCCGCAGATGGCTACACACTGTTGTTAACAACATCAGCCCTCAGCATCAATGCCGTGTTGCGCACGAAGATGCCTTTTGACATGTCTGCTGATTTGGCGCCCATCGCACTAATCGCTTGGGCACCTTCGGTGCTCGTGGCAAGCCCACGACTCAAGGTGACAAGCGTGCAAGAGCTGATCGCGCTTGCAAAAACTCAACCCGGCAAGCTCACCTACGCGTCGGCAGGAGTTGGCTCGCCGGCCCACCTTTCAGCAGAACTGTTTAAGACCTTGGCCGGAATTGACTTATTACATGTCCCGTACAAAGGCGCACCCCAGGCGATGACCGATGTAATTGCGGGTGAGGTAGATTTATTGTTTGCCAATGCGACCGTCGCCATCCCGCAAATCAAAGCGAATAAAATTCGTGCGTTGGCGGTCACAAGCGCAAAGCCCTATGCGGGCTTGCCAGACTTGCCGACCATGGCGCAAGCAGGTGTTTTGCAATTTGAGGCCGACCAATGGTTAGGCATCTTCGCGCCCTCAGGCACACCAGAAAATATCTTGACACTGCTGCATCGTGACATTGGCAAGGCACTGGTGAACGACGAAGTGCGCGCGACGCTCGAACAAAATGGCATGACTACCGCCGTCTTGGCGAGCAGGGTCGACTTCAAAAACTTTTTGCTGCAAGATAAAGAGAAGTGGGCTGGTGTTGTCAGTGCCGCTAATATCCCTAAAGAATAAAACTCACACCATGCCCAAAGATCAAGCAAGTTCACTCATTTGGCCAACGTTCAATGGCCGTGTTGGCAAAACCCTTGCTGAGTCGACCCCACACTGGAACACCCCAAGCCGGGCGCCGGCGGGTGCACCAAACGTGATTGTGATCCTCATGGATGATATGGGGTATTCAGATCTCGGTTGTTTTGGTGGCGAAATTGAGACCCCAAACATCGATGCCTTGGCGGCAAATGGGCTTCGCTTTACGAACTACACAACCGTGCCGATGTGTACGCCCGCCCGCGCCGCCTTACTGACCGGTAAAAACCCCCACAGCGTTGGTTGCGGTTGGTTATCGCACAATGACCCTGGGTTTCCGGGCTACAAGGGCGAGATCGCCCCCGACACACCCACCATTGCTGAAGTGATGCGACAACATCACTATGCGACGATGGCAGCCGGAAAATGGCACAACACCTACGACCGAAATAATTTCCCCGGCGCTGACAATAGCTCTTGGCCTGTTCAACGAGGCTTTGATCAGTTTTATGGTTTTATGGCACCTGAAACCAGCTACTTTCAGCCCGACAATATGATGGAGGGCAATCAGTTAGCCAGCGCGCTGCGCTATCCAGAAGGATACTTCGCGCCTGACGACTACACCGGACGTGCAATCGACTGGATTGCCCAGCAAAAAAGCTGTGCCCCAGAAACACCTTTTTTTCTTTATCTGGCTTTTCAAACCCCCCATGGCCCTCTGCAAGCAAAACCCGCAGACTTGGCACGGTATCGTGGACGCTACGACTTAGGTTGGGACGCGATGCGCGAGCAACGCTTTGAGCGCCAACGCGCAAATGACCTGATCGAACCCACCGCAGGCTTCGCTCCTCGTAACCCCGGGGTGCCCGCATGGGCAGACATGAACCCAGACGAGCAAGCGTTATTTGCGCGTTATATGGAAGTCTACGCCGCGCTAGTCGATAACGCCGACCAAAACGTTGGTCGCCTTGTTCAATGCCTAAAAGACACTGGGCAACTCGACAACACAATCATCATGATCACCTCGGATAACGGCGCGAACTCTGTCGCTGGCCCCAAAGGTGTCATGAACTTAATTGGTCGCCGAGTGGGCGCAGTCGATAACATGGCGTTAAACCTGCAACTACTCAAAGACGGTGAGGTCGGCGGAGAGCACACCTATATTTGCTACCCAACCGGTTGGACACAAGTCAGCAACACGCCCTATCGCTTTTTCAAACGCACCCCAATGGCGGGCGGTATCCGTGTACCACTTGTCGTGCACTGGCCTGCCGGAATTTCTGACCCGGGCGCCCTACGTCGCCAGTGGACCCACGTGACAGATATCTTGCCAACCTTAATGGATGTTACCGGCGCCGCTCGACCCGAACACTTCAAGGGGTATCAAACTCGAGGGCTTGATGGGGTCAGCTTTGCGAGCGCCTTGAAAGATTCAACAGCCCCTGCTAGGCGTGAGCGTCAATACTACGAACTACAAGGCAATCGTGCCTACATCTCTGGTCAATGGAAAATCGTTTCGCTACAAACCCCAGACAAGGCGATCGACCTCGATAATTGGATGTTGTTCAACTTAGAGCAGGATCCAGCTGAGTTGACTGATCAGGCAAGCACGCACCCTGAGATCGTGGCCAAACTGATTGCTGAGTTTGACGCAGATGCAGGCACAAACTACGTCTATCCAATCGACACTCGCAATGAAAGTCGCAACACCACCTTTCCGCCGTACGAGCAAAGTCGGCTGTTCATCGAACGTGATTTTTTCCGAACGGCACATTCGATACCTGGGCTACTTTTTACGCCCATGGTAGGAGATCGCAGTTACGTCATGCGTGCAAATTTCGACTGGCAGGCAGGCGATGAAGGCGTAATTTTTGCGTTAGGCGATAGATTCTGCGGCATGACCCTATTTGTTGAAGACAGCGCGTTACATTTTGTGTATCAGTGGTGGCATAGCCCAAAAACCGTCACTCCCATCACCTTAAGCAGTGGCGCGCAAGTCTTCGAATTCAGCTATCACGCAACGGGTGACCGCAAAGGCAATGCCGATATCACTCTGAATGGTGTGCAGCTCTTTAACAAAGTTGATTTGTCGCCAAGCTTGTTACGCATCCCAAGTTGCGGGCTGAGTATCGGCATCTCACGGCGCACAGCCGTTAGCGAGCGCTACGAACATAAAGGCGCCTTTGAGTACACCGGCAACATCGATCGTCTGCGGATAACGCCTGGTGAATTAGCGCCAGCGAGCCTCGAAGAACCCAGCGAGGAGATCTATCAGGATAGGCTGCGGCACTCTTAAAGAGTTGACTCAGCTTGGTTGTCGCTTAGACCATCATTTCAGCTATATTGGCAGCTAGTCGAGTAAAAAAATTGTTCGGCAGTATCACACTCAAGTCCCCTACTTGATCAAACATTGCACCTACACCGGAGAACACTTTGTCAACTACCGCAAAATGCCCTTTCGCAGGCGATACTCAGCCCAATCGTGTCTCAGGTGGCCCAACAAATGCTCAGTGGTGGCCACAGCAACTCAACCTCAAGCCTTTGCGCCCGCTCTCTGCCGACGCGAACCCTCTGGGCGAAAACTTTGACTATGCGCAAGCCTTTAAAAGCTTGAACCTCGCAGAAGTGGTTGCGGACCTTCACGCCTTAATGACTGACTCGCAAGACTGGTGGCCCGCCGACTATGGCCACTATGGGCCCTTTTTTGTACGAATGGCCTGGCATAGTGCTGGCACCTACAGAGTGGCGGATGGTCGTGGCGGCGCGGGCGCGGGCGCGCAGCGCTTTGCACCACTGAACAGTTGGCCAGACAATGACAACCTGGATAAAGCGCGACGTTTACTTTGGCCCATCAAGCAAAAATATGGTCACAAAATTTCGTGGGCAGACTTATTCATCTTGACGGGCAACGTCGCGATAGAGTCGATGGGCTTAAAAACGGTGGGCTTTGGGGGCGGTCGCGCAGACTCTTGGACTGCCGATCAAGAAATTTATTGGGGCCCGGAAGGCAAATGGCTGGCCGACGAACGTTACAGCGGCGATCGCGAGCTTGCCAACCCCTTGGCTGCAGTGCAAATGGGTCTGATCTACGTCAACCCTGAAGGCCCGAACGGCAAGCCAGACCCCTTGGCTGCCGCGCGCGATATTCGTGAGACCTTTGCTCGCATGGCGATGAACGACGAAGAAACCGTTGCCTTGATTGCAGGTGGCCACGCCTTCGGTAAATCGCACGGTGCCGCCAACCCAGCCAACTATGTAGGTCGTGAGCCAGAAGCCGCTCCAATCGAAGAACAGGGCTTAGGCTGGAAAAACAGCTTTGGCACAGGAAAAGGCGCAGATACCGTCACGAGCGGGTTAGAAGGCGCGTGGACCACCAACCCAATCAAATGGGATAGCAATTATCTTGAGAATTTGTTCGGCTATGAATGGGTACTCACAAAAAGCCCAGCCGGTGCCCACCAATGGACGCCCAAAGACGCGTCAGGTGCCAACACCGTACCAGATGCGCACGACCCCTCAAAGCGTCACGCGCCCATGATGCTCACCACCGATCTGTCTTTACGTATGGATCCGGCGTATGAAAAGATTTCGCGGCGCTTTCTTGAACACCCTCACGAACTCGCTGAGGCCTTTGCCAACGCATGGTTCAAGCTCACGCACCGAGACATGGGCCCGCGCGTCCGCTATCTAGGCCCGCTTGTACCCGCCAAACCTTTAATTTGGCAAGATCCGATTCCATCTGTGAATCACCCGTTGATTCAAGCTACAGAGATCACCTCATTAAAAGCCAGGATTCTGGCCTCTGGCTTGACGACGTCCCAGTTGGTCAGCACCGCTTGGGCCTCTGCCGCCACCTTTCGCGGCAGTGACAAACGCGGGGGTACAGATGGCGGACGGCTTGCTCTAGCTCCACAAAAAGATTGGTCCGTCAATCAACCCACCGAACTGGCAAAAGTGCTAGCAGCACTAAAGGCCGTGCAAACGGCCTTTAATGGTTCGCAGACCGACAGCAAACGTGTATCACTTGCCGACTTGATCGTGCTAGGTGGCTGTGCAGCCATTGAACAGGCTGCAGGCAAAGGTGGGCTTTCGATTGAGGTTCCGTTTACACCGGGCCGTATGGATGCCACGCAAGACCAAACCGACATCGAGTCGTTTGCGGTGCTTGAGCCGACTTCAGACGGTTTTCGAAATTACCTGCGCCCCGAACACGGCGAGTTTGCCGCAGAATTGTTGGTTGATCGCGCAAACCTGCTGACGCTGACCGCACCCGAAATGACGGTGCTGATTGGCGGCTTGCGGACCTTAGGCGCCAATTTTGGCCAGACCACTTTAGGCGTATTGACTACAAAATCTGAAACCTTAAGCACAGATTTCTTTGTGAATCTTCTGGATATGCGCACCGTTTGGCAAAAGTCGGCAAGCGATGTCACGGTTTTAGAGGGGCGTGACAGAACCAGCAATCAGCTCAAATGGACTGCGACCGTCGTTGACTTGGTGTTTGGCTCAAATGCAGAACTCAGGGCCATCGCCGAGGTCTACGCAAGCGCAGATGCACACGCTAGATTCGGACGTGACTTTGTCGCAGCGTGGACCAAAGTCATGAACTTAGGGCGTTACGCTTTGAACTGACCGTCTAGATGCTGAGGCGCACTTGATGAACTCAGAACGCTACCTCTTGAACTTGACCGTCTCGATCTAGAAGCGCTCGTAATGAGCGCCTCTAGACTGAGACGGGTTAAACGCTAACAGACCTAGCGTTTAAGATTTGAGAGCAGATGCGTTGAGCGCAGAAGACTTCAGCGCTCAATCGTTTAGCCCTTCTGCGCTTTACGAGCAGCTTTTTTATCCATAAAGTCTTTGATAATCACCGCATGCTCAGGCGTTTTATGCGCGATGGCCTGATAAGCGGCTGAGAGCTCTAGCAGGTTTGAAAGTGAAGACGTCTGACCTTCGCGCAACAGGCGCTTGGTCATCCGCATCACTGACGGTGAGTTCACCGCCATCTTGCGCGCAAGCGTATGCGCCGTGCTCAGCAAATCTGCTGCCGGCACCACGCGCGACACAAGTCCCCAACTCAACGCCGTTTGGGCGTCAATGGGCTCGCCCGTAAACGACATTTCAGCTGCGCGCGCCATACCGATGACACGCGGCAAAAACCACGCGCCACCGTCACCGGCCACGATGCCGACTTTGACAAAACTTTCAGCAAAGGTCGCAGTATCCGTAGCAATGCGCAGATCGCACATGCAGGTTAAGTCAAAGCCCGCCCCAATGGCCGGGCCATTGACCGCAGCGATCGTTGGGACTTCAAGCTGGTGAATCGCCAACGGCAAGCGCTGAATGCCATGCCGATACTCTTGGCGCAACACCTCGCTGCCGAACTCTGGGCCAATCTGACGTTGCATTTCGTCGATTTTGCCACCCGACGAAAAAATCGTGCCTGTGGCAGTGATTACCACCGCACGTACCGATGGGTCGCACTCAATACGATGACAGGCTTCAAGCATCGCCTCAACGATACCCGTTCCAGTTAAAGCGTTGCGCGTTTCAGGGTGATTCAGCGTCAGCGTCACCACGCCCAAATCGTCTTGTTCGTACAATAAAACTGAAGACATCGCGCTTATCTCCCAGCCGCTTTTGCGGTGCGGCCACCGGCCACACCCACGTCTGTTGTAGGCAGATCAAACAAAATCGAGCGTACGTTTTGGCTCGTGACACCGATCGACGCTTCAACCGCTTTGGCCATGGCAGCAATCAGCGCCGACTTCAGTTCATCGGTGCGCCCGTGAATCAGGCCCACTGTGATCATGACCATTTCATGACCGATTTCGCCGGCCACAATCACATGCTCAGGCGGGATCTCTTGAAGCACAACACGTACGGACGACAAGGGGGCACTGACGCTGTCGACCACAGACTGGGTCAGCTTTTTTAATAAGTCTGTTTTTTGTGCCGAGTTGTAACCCTGCATAATTTGTACATTGAGCATTGGCATGGTGTGCTATCTTCCTTTTAGCGTTTTGGGAAACCTCTGACCCATACGATAAACCAAGTTTGAGCACATGGCCCCACATCCTTCGCCTTATAAAAGCATCGGCGGCTTCAAGCGGGTCGCCAACGCGGCGCGCTATTCGATGCAGGGGTTGGTTGCTGCACTGCGCTACGAGTCTGCCTTCAGGCAAGAGCTTTTGCTTGCTGCAGTGTTAACGCCGGCGGCGTTTTGGGTCGGACAAAATGCGGGCCAAATCCTACTACTCATCGGTTCGCTGGTCTTAGTGCTGATTGTTGAGCTCTTGAACTCGGCCATCGAGGCTGTCGCTGACGCCGTCTCACTTGAAACCAATCAGCTGCTTGGTCGCGCCAAAGACTTGGGTAGTGCAGCGGTGTTTTTAAGCCTTTTGCTCTGTGCAATGCTCTGGTTGGTACTGTTTGCGAATCGTTGGCTAGCCTTTATCTGACACAATAGCGGTATCCGACCCTTCTACTTGCCTTTACCCACATGTCTTTTATTCAAAAACTCAATGCCGCCTGGGCCTCGTCGCAATCGCTTTTGATGGTGGGGCTTGACCCAGACTTGCCGCGTTTACCGGCAGAATTGCAGGGCAAACCGACCGCAATTTTTGAGTTTTGCCGACAAATTGTCGATGCGACTGCACCCTTTGTCTGTGGCTTCAAGCCGCAGATTGCGTATTTCGCCGCCGCGCGTGCCGAGGGGCAACTTGAAGACTTGTGTGCCTATATTCGCGAAAAATATCCTCATTTACCGTTGGTACTTGACGCCAAACGAGGCGATATTGGCGCCACGGCCACGCAGTATGCTCAAGAAGTCTTCGGTCGTTATCAGGCCGATGCTGTCACCGTTAGCCCGTACCTAGGCGGCGACTCAGTTGAGCCCTATCTAGAATGGGAAGATCGCGGCGTCATTGTGCTGTGCCGCACCTCAAACCCAGGCGGTTCTGACCTTCAGTTTTTAGTCACTGACGGCGTGCCACTTTATTTACGCGTTGCCGATTTGGTCGCAAATAAATGGAACAAAACGGGGCAATGCGGCCTAGTCGTTGGCGCGACGTTTCCGAATGAATTGGCGGCAGTGCGCAAGGCGGTAGGCGACAGTGTGCCCCTGTTAGTGCCCGGCATTGGCGCACAAGGTGGTGACGTTGCGGCAACCTGTGCCGCTGGCTGTAACGCACAAAAAACCGGAATGATGATTAATTCGTCACGCGCGATTTTGTACGCAAAAGGTGAAGGTCACTGGACCGAAGCCGCAGCGGCGGTAGCCCGTCAAACGCGTGATGACATCAACGCGCATCGCTAGCGCTCGATCACTTACGTTTCTTTCAGCAGCATCTGCCCAGTCGCCAACGAGAAAGCCACCGACGCTTCGCGTACGGCTTTGCGATCGCCCTCAAATATTTTAGAAATCGCATGCACCACAACCCCCGAGGGGCGGCGCTGTGCAAAACCAAACCACACTAGGCCAACAGGCTTGCCAGGCGAACCGCCACCGGGGCCCGCAATGCCTGTGGTCGTCAAGGCTAGCGTGGCGCGTGGCGCCATGTTTAACACCCCTACGGCCATCTGACGCGCAACCTCTTCACTCACGGCGCCAAACTGCAGCAGCGCTTGTGGCGTGACGCCTAATTGCGCTTGCTTCGCCGCGTTACTGTAGGTGACCCACCCTTGGTCAAACCAGGCGCTAGAGCCAGCGATCGCGGTCGCAGCGCCAGACAACAAGCCACCGGTACAAGACTCGGCCGTGGCAAGTAGACCCTTATGTTTTAAAAGAAGCTCACCGAGTTCGGTGGCTAACTGATCGATCTGTGTTGACATATTTTTGCCTGTGAACGCGTGAACAACAAACGCAAAGAAATGGAAGCCTATTACAGAGTAACGCCAAACCGAACCACAATTGCCATGACTAAAAGCGTGTAACCCGCGGCCAAGAGATCATCGAGCATCACACCAATGCCACCTTTAAAACGCGCATCGACTTGCCGAATCGGTGGGGGCTTGACCACATCAAAAAATCTAAACAACACGAAAGCGAGTGCTTGAGCGGGCAGGCTTTGCGGCACGAGCCACAGCACCAACCAGAACGCCACAAACTCATCCCAGACAAGGCCGACGTGGTCGGGTACGCCAAGTTGCTTGGCTACGCGCTCGGCAGCCCAACAGCCGTAAATAAAACAGACCAGCAAAAAAAGACCGATGTAGAGATCGCTGACACCTGGCGAGGCGACGCTCCAGAGCAACCAAGCGAGTAACGTTGCCCACGTGCCAGAGCCCGGCCGTAACAAACCAGAGCCCATGCCAAACATCAACATGCGGCCTGGATCAGAAAACACCCACGCTGCCTTGGGCCAGCTTGTACGGTGTCTTTTTGAAACGTCAGTCATTGTGGGTCAAATCCTAAGGTCGTCAGAACAACAAGCGATCAAGATGCTAAGCCAGAAGTCATCTGCACAAGACATCGTCAACAGTTAAGGCCTAAAGTGGTCGAAACCGCCGGGCAACTCAGGGATCGCCATGCCGGCTTGATCATAAACGACTAGCCCTGACTCTTTGCGAATCGTACCGATACAAGTCAGGGCAACACCGAGCGTTTGGCCGATTGTTTCAAGCGTCGCGCGCTGAGCGGGTGCCGCAGTAAAACAAAGTTCATAGACATCACCGCCGGCAAGCAAAGCCTGGCGCAGCACCTCGGGCGGTAGCGTGTGCGTCGACAATTCAATTAAAGCAGGATTGATCGGCAAGCGCGACTCGTACAGCTCTGCACCGACACCACTCGCGACAAGGATATGCCCAAGATCTTGCAGCAGACCATCTGACACGTCAATCGCAGCATGGGCATGCGCGCGCATCTGCTGGCCCAATTCAACGCGAGGCGATGGCCACTCGAGCGCACTGCGTGTCGCTTGCAAAAGCTCGGTATCAAGCGGGATTTCACCAGCTAGCATGCGACAGGCAATATCGGCGGCTCCGAGGGTACCTGACACCCAGATGTCGTCACCCGCCTGCGCAGCATTGCGTCTTAGCGCCAAGCTAGGTTCGACCTCGCCAAATACCGTCACGCTGAGTGTGATGCCTTGCAAACTGCGGGTGGTGTCCCCGCCGATCAACGCGCAACCGTGCTGGTCGGCCAACGCGTAAAAGCCCTCGGCAAACTGCTTGACCCATGCCTCATCAATCGCAGGCAACCCCAACCCAAGCAAACAACCAAGCGGACGTGCGCCCATCGCCGCCAAATCTGAAAGGTTCACGGCAAGGGCTTTATGCCCCAACGAACGCGGATCAACGTCGGAAAAAAAATGGCGCCCTTCAAGAAGAAGGTCAGTGCTTGTGGCAACCTGCAAGCCGGGCGAGACACCGAACAAGGCACAATCGTCGCCACCCCCTAGCAAACCCACCGAAACAGGTCTACTAAAGAAACGTTTGATCAACTCAAATTCGGTTGCCACACGCGTGCTCAGCGACGCACAGGTGCTCGCGCTTCGGCAGCGCGTGTTTCAGCGGCTAATTTGTCAAGCACACCGTTGACGAACTTAAAACCATCGGTGCCGCCAAAGGATTTGGCAAGCTCAACCGCCTCGTTGATGGCGACGCGGTAAGGCACCTCGACGTGATGAATCAACTCGAAGCTGCCGATCAGCAAAATACCGTGTTCAATCGGTGAAAGCTCAACTAAAGGTCGATCAACAAACGGAGCAAATTTTTCGCGAAGTGCGGGTGCTTCTTTCATTGAACCGTGCAGCAAGGTTTTAAACCAAACGGCATCAGCGAGCTCAAATTCTTCTTCTTCGTGCAAGTGGGCCTCGATCTCGCCAGCGTCTTGCAAACTATCCGTACCACTGACCAACCAAGCGTACAAACCTTGTAACGCTAGCTCGCGCGCACGCCTGCGCGCGCTGCGCACAGGCTGAACACCTGCAGAATTAGCGTCGTGTATCGGCTTGTTCAAGATCTTCGTCCTCTTCGTCGTCGGCTTCGGGCTCAAGCGCTGCTACCAGGTTTGCCATTTCAACCGCACATTGTGCGCAATCACGACCTTTGTCAGCCGCGCGCGCCTCTGCCTGCTCGTCGGTTTCAGTGGTGAGTACGCCGTTGGCAACGGGGATGCCTGTTTCGAGAGCAATACGAGAGATCGCCGCCGCGCTTTCGTTACTGACGATCTCAAAATGATATGTCTCGCCACGAATGACTGCGCCCAGCGCAATCAACGCGTCAAACTCAAAGGTTTCTGCCATACGGGCGAGCGTGACGCCAAGCTCAAGAGCACCCGGCACGGTCACGACCATAATGTCGCGCTCGTCAACACCAAGGGCCTCAAGCTCTTGTAAGCATGTGTCGAGTTCGATTAAACCAATGTCTTCGTTAAAGCGGGCACGCACAATACCGATGTGCAGGCCTTCTCCGTTCATGTCTGGCTCTAAAGTAAAAGGGCTCATGGTGTGCTTCCTATGTGTTGCGAGTGGGAGGTTGATGGTCGTAGCCTGTGATCTCTAGGCCAAAACCAGGCATCATGCTTGGCATTCTTCGAGGGCGCGCCATCAGTCTCATTTGACCCACTTTTAGGTCGCGCAAAATCTGTGCGCCCATGCCGTAGGTGCGCAAATCCATGCGCCCTGCGTCACGTTTGACTGCCGTGGTCGCTTGCCCAGGCCAAGCACCAATTTGACCAAACAGGTGCTCAGCAGAGCCTTGACAATTTAAAAACACCATGACGCCCGCGGGCGCCGCTTTGATCGCTTGCAAGGCTTCGGCTACACCCCAGGTGTGCCCCGCGCTGTGCACATCCAGTACATCAAGCATTGAGGTGGGTTCGTGTACACGCACTAGCGTTTCAGTTAACGGATCGACTTGACCCGAAATCAGCGCGATATGTGGGTTGCCCGCGACCGTGTCGCGGTATGCCACCATCTGAAACGTACCCCAGGGGGTTTGAATCTCGCGCGTACCAACGCGCTCGATCACGGACTCGTGCTCGCTGCGATAATGAATCAGGTCAGCGATGGTGCCGATTTTAAGGCTGTGCGTACGGCCATATTCGATCAGGTCAGGCAAGCGTGCCATCGTGCCATCGGCTTTAAGGATTTCGCAAATCACAGCCGCTGGCGTTAAACCGGCCATCCGCGTGAGATCACAGCCTGCCTCGGTGTGCCCAGCGCGCACCAAGACGCCCCCCGCCACAGCTTTTAACGGAAAAATATGGCCTGGCTGCACTAAATCTGACGCTTTGGCGTCGCGCGCCACAGCCACTTGCACCGTGCGTGCCCGATCGGCCACCGATATGCCGGTTTCGACGCCTTCTGCGGCCTCAATCGAAACAGTGAAATTAGTGCCGTACGCCGTACCGTTGCGTGCCGACATCAAGGGGAGTTCGAGTTGCGCGCAACGCTCTTCGGTGAGCGTTAAACAAACCAGACCACGCCCGTGGGTCACCATAAAATTAATGGCCTCTGGGGTGACGAATTCGGCAGCCATCACCAGATCGCCTTCGTTTTCGCGGTCTTCTTCGTCGACCAAAATCACCATACGCCCCGCGCGAAGCTCGTTGATGATCTCAGAAACAGGCGAAATCGCCGAGACGGGCACTGGTGAGTTAGAGTTGGCGAGCGAAATTTTGGCAGACATAGGGTTCAAATAAATAGGCCTAAATAGACCCCTATTATAGAATCGTTCAGCAGGATCCCCTCTGCCCCCTCCAAAACCCTTGAAAAGCCCCATGCAAGCACTTCAAACAATGGATGTCAGCGCGGCAAAACAGATCCGCTTTGTCTTAACGGATATCGACGACACCGTCACGACAGAGGGCAGACTCACAGCCACCGCCTACACAGCGCTTGAACAGTTATCGGCAGCTGGGATCACTGTCATCCCGATTACGGGGCGCCCAGCCGGCTGGTGCGACCATATCGCCAGAATGTGGCCAGTTTTTGCTGTGGTCGGCGAAAACGGTGCGTTTTACATGCGCTACGACCGCAGCGCGCGTCGAATGACAACGCATCAATGGGCCTCCGAGGCGCACCTGCAAAACAACCGACAAAAACTTGATCGTCTGGCGCTCGAGATTCTGCAAGTCGTGCCGGGCTCAGCGCTTGCGAGCGATCAGCACTATCGCCTGGCGGATCTAGCCATCGATTTTTGTGAAGACGTCGCTGCCCTGCCTGAGGCCGCGGTGCAGCAGATTGTGTCGCTTTTTAAGAGCGCTGGTGCGCAAGCTAAGGTCAGTTCCATCCATGTCAACGGCTGGTTTGGCGACTATGACAAGTTATCCATGACCCAGACGCTCTTTGCCCGAGAGTTTGGCCTCGAACTTCAAGCGAACAACACGCAAGTTTTATTTATTGGGGATTCGCCCAACGACGAGCCTATGTTTGAGTTTTTTAGCTATTCAGTGGGAGTGGCTAATATCCACGAGCAATTACATCGTTTGACGCACCGACCAAAGTTTGTCACCCCGTCTAAGGGGGGGGGCGGTTTTGTTGAAATGACCCGTCAACTGCTGCTGGCTCGTAAAGTGTGAGTTCACTGATATAGATCAAGCGCGCCCGCGCTGGTTGTACTTAAACTCTCTATACGGGGTACACACTTTCCCTAATTGCGCTTAACGTTGGCACAAAGGCAAGTCTGCCTGCGCTGGCCGTCGCGCAAAGTTCCATAAGGGTAAACCCACAGCGTTTGTGCTCTAAACGCGCCTTTTTTCAGATTTATGACATGTCATCATTCTTGACCATCAGGGTCACTACAATCCCTCGCAACGATCACCCTAAAGAAAACGATGCCAGAACAAGAGCTCAAGCTACACGTACCAAAAGAGGCACGCGCAGGCGTTGAGAAAGAGCTATTGCGCGGCCGAGTGACGCGTATGCGGTTGCAAGCTTTTTATTTCGATACGCCTGAACGCGATCTGGTGCGTGCCAAAATTGCATTGCGCTTACGACGCGAGGGTGAGCAGTGGGTGCAAACCCTCAAAATGCCGGGTGAAAATTCTCTCTCACGGATTGAAATCAACCACAATCGCCCCTCACCCGACCTCGACCTGAGCCTCTACGCTGGCGAACCCTTTGCCGACGTGCTAGCAAAATACGCCGACGCACTTTCAGTTTGTTACGAAACCGACGTGCAGCGCATCTTCAGACAAACACGTACCGAATCAGGGGTCGTAGAAATCGCGCTTGACGCTGGGTTACTGCGCGCAGGCTCACTCGAACTCCCCATTTCTGAAATTGAATTCGAACTGATACGCGGCCAACTCGCTGCGGTGTTTACTCTTGGCAAAAAATGGCAGCAGGCCCATGGCCTGATCTTAGATGTGCGCAGCAAGTCTGAACGAGGCGACCGCCTCGCGTCACTAAATGCCGAGTTGAATGCCATCGATGAGCAGAAGCCAGAGCGCCACGAACCCTCTCGACGCCGCGCGATTGCCCAGTTTTGGGCTGCGCGTACCGCGAAGGATGTCGTGCTGCATCCAAAAGCACAGGCGCATGCTGCATTGGCAACCGTTAGCGCAGAATGCCTGGATCAAATCATTCGCAATTCGGCCGTCTTGGCCGAAGTCGACACCGCCGGCATTTATCAGGCTAGCGGCGCCGAGCATGTGCATCAGTTACGTGTAGGCATCCGCCGTTTGCGCTCTGCCTGGTCGTTTTTTAACGGGATCGCCGAGTTACCCTCTGAGGACCTTCGCACTGAGATCAAGCTACATTTTGCTAAGCTTGGTGGCACACGAGACGATGACGTGCTGAAAGAGACCTTGCTACCGGTGTTGAGTGCAGCCGGGCAACCCCCGTTAATGCTCGACGACGGGCTAACCCCACAAGACACTGAAAATGTCGCCCCGAGTCGCAGCTTTCAAAGTTGGTTGCTCGACATGCTGGCGTGGACTGTTCTGCCGGTTGCGCCCGTTGCACCACCCTCAGCTATCACCACAGCAGCCCCCCTGGACGTTGATACCCCTGCACAGCAACCAGTGCTTACGGCCCGAAAGGTTACTGTCAGGGCCACACGCTCGCTAGCGCTACAGGCGCGTGATGCGTCTATACAAGCTTCAAGGGCTGTTCAAGAACCGCGAGATCCCGCAGCCGTTACGCTCGCCACACAAGCACAAAGCGCTGTAATCAAGCCAGTTGTACAGGTTGCTGCACAAGCTGCCACTCAGGTCGCAACAGAAGATGTCGCGACAGCAAGCATTAAGATTCAAAAGCCTTTAACGCTCAAAGACGCGCTCGTTAAAAAGCTAAAAAAATGGCATCGGCGTTTGTTGCAAGACGGTTTGCAATTTGATCAGCTCAGTGTCGAGTCGCGTCACGAGCTCAGAAAGCTCGGAAAAAAATTGCGTTACGCCTTGCAATTTACTGAGTCACTGTTACCGACGGCTCGACTCAAGACGTACCGCAAACAACTCGCAGCTGTACAAGATATTTTGGGTGAGATGAACGACTTAGCCGTCGCACGGGATCGCTTTATCCTTTTGCGCGACGCGCAACCTAGCGCTTGGTTTGCCTGCGGTTGGATTACCTCGCGCCTAGATGCGTTGACGCAAGACGCATGCGCGGCGTTTAAAGAGCTTTCTCGCACCGAGAGATTTTGGCGTTAACACGCCTAGAGCCCGTGCGGGTTTGATTAGATAATGATCCGGGTTGCACCTCGCGCGGTCTAGGGTCACCAAGAGCCATGCGCGCTTGCGTAACAAGCGCCTAAACGTGCAGCCAATTATTGACCGACTACCGCGGCAGCGAATTCGGTTGCCACAAAAGGCTGCAGGTCTTCGAGACGCTCGCCTACCCCGATCCAGTACACCGGAATTGGCCGCATGCCTTGAGCACCAGCGGCTACCGCGGCCAGCGTGCCGCCCTTAGCCGTACCATCAAGTTTGGTCACAATCAGCCCTGTTAAGCCAACCGCTGCATCAAACGCACGAATCTGCGACAACACGTTTTGGCCTTGATTACCATCGACGACCAATAACACCTCGTGTGGTGCAGTGGGGTCAGCTTTAGCAATCACCCGGCGAATTTTTTTAAGCTCGTCCATGAGGTGCAACTGCGTGGGCAAGCGCCCAGCGGTATCAACCATTACCACATCTATGCCACGTGCACGCCCGGCATTGACCGCATCAAACGCCACAGCCGCGGGGTCACCACCGTCTTGGGCAATCACGTCAACGTTATTGCGCGAGCCCCATTCAACAAGTTGTTGTCGCGCCGCCGCCCTGAACGTGTCGCCCGCGGCAAGCAACACGCGCGCACCTTCTTTTTGTAAACAAAACGCGAGTTTGCCGATCGAGGTGGTTTTGCCTGCGCCATTGACGCCTGTCATCATCACCACCAAAGGTTTGACGCGGCCGACTTCAAAAGGTTTTTCGAGCACTTGCAGGTGCTCAGCCAAGACGTCACGCAATGCCTGCTTGACGCCTGCCGCGTCTTCGATGCGCTCTTGCTTGACCCGCAGCCTTAGAGCAGTCAACAACTGCTCGGTCGCCTCGACACCTGTATCCGCCATGATGAGGGCGGTTTCGAGCTCTTCGAACAATTCCTCATCGACGCGCACGCCAACAAAAATTCCGCCAATACTTTTGCCAGTTTTGGCCAAGCCACCGCGCAGCTTGGCTAGCCATGATAATTTTTGTTCCGCCTCTTCTGACTCTGTTAACTCTTCTGACTCTGTTAACTCTTCTGGCTCTGTTGATTCTTCTGGCTCTTCTGCCTGCTCGTCCAGGGGATCGCCTTTCCAAGCGTCACCGATGAGGTCCTCCTCCGCCGCCTCAGGTGCTGTCGCCACCGCCTCATCAGCAGTCGAATCCTCAGGCTTTGACTCTAAGTCACCACCACTCGGGGGCGGCTCTGGGTTACGCTTGAACCATCGACTCAATAAACCCACACGTGGAGCCTCTGGCTCAGCGTCCTCGGTTGCAGGGGCTGCATGATCAACGCTCTGAAGGCCGTCATCGGCAAGTTGTGGATCGCCGTTAAGCAGGGGCAAGCGATTGATCCCCACGCGCGGGTCTGCGTGAAGGGCTTCAGGCGCGGGTTGCCCTAGCTCTGAGTCAGGTTGCTGCTCAGCGGCAATAGGGTCGATCGGGTCGGGTTTTTTCTTGAAGAAGCGAAACATAGTGAAGAAGTATATTCGGATCGTCGCCGGTCAGTATCGCCGCACACCAATTGAGGTGATCGAGGCAGAGGGTTTGCGACCCACGCCCGACCGGGTGCGTGAAACCTTATTTAATTGGTTAAGCTATTTTTGGGGCGGCGAGTTTTCGAATAAACGCGTGCTGGATTTGTTTGCGGGCAGCGGCGCACTGGGTTTTGAGGCCGCGTCGCGGGGCGCAGCGCACGTGCAGATGGTTGAACAACACCCCAAAGCGCTTGTGGCCTTGCGGGCCGTGCGCGATAAAATCGGGGCCGACATGGTGCGGATTCATGCCGGCGATGCAAAGGTAGTTTTAGATCGCCTAGAAGCTGCTCGCTTTGATGTAATCTTTCTTGACCCGCCTTTTGGGCAAAATTGGCTTGATTTCTTGTGGCCCAAGCTAGGCGATTTGTTAGAACCCCACGGACTTGTTTATATTGAGGCTGAAAAACCAATAATTATGCCTACGGGATACAGCTTATTGCGCCAAGACCGCGCGGGGGCCGTACACTATCACCTCTTTCAAATTGCTGCATTGCAAAAATGATCACTGCTATCTATCCTGGTACCTTCGACCCCCTGACCCGCGGTCACGAAGATTTAGTGCGTCGCGCGGCGAGCTTGTTTGACCGCGTTGTGGTGGGTGTCGCCCATAGCCGCAACAAAAAACCTTTCTTCTCTTTTGACGAACGCGTTGAAATTGCGCGCGAAGTTTTGGGACACTATCCGAACGTCAAGGTCGCAAGCTTTGCCGGTTTGTTAAAAGATTTTGTACGCGAACAAGAAGGTCGCGTCATCGTGCGCGGCTTGCGCGCGGTGTCTGACTTTGAGTACGAGTTTCAAATGGCCGGCATGAATCGCCATTTGCTGCCTGAGGTTGAAACCTTGTTTATGACGCCTTCTGACCAATACCAGTTCATCTCGGGCACCATCGTGCGCGAAATCGCTGAACTCGGTGGGGATGTCAGTAAATTTGTGTTTCCGTCAGTCGATCGTTGGTTGCAAGCCAAGGCCAAAGAGCGGCGCGAGCTGGGCATCACGCCCCCTCTGGGTAGCTAAGAAAATGGCGCTGCGCATTACCGACGAATGCATCAATTGCGACGTATGCGAACCACAATGTCCCAATGATGCAATCTCTATGGGCGCAGAGATCTACCTGATCAACCCAAGTTCATGTACAGAATGCATCGGGCACCACGACGAACCTCAGTGCAAGGTCGTCTGCCCCGTCGATTGCATTGAAGTGCATCCTGAGTTTGAAGAGAGCGCCGAGGCGCTGCTCAACAAATACCACGTGCTGACACGCTTATCCGCTTAAACGCTGCTTGGCCAAACAACCGGCTTTGCCTCGGGGTGGACTTTCACCAAACGGCTCGGTTCGCCCGTCACATGCGTGAACCACGCGGCAGCCACCTCACCCTCATCGACCACGTCAACCGTCTGCTCTGCAACCTGCGCAGTTTGACGCACACTGTCATCGTCTTCAATCACATCCATCGGGATGTCCATACGCAACATACCAGGCGCGCGCAACACCAAATACCCCATACGGACATCGGTACTGACACCAGCTAGCCCAGGGCATTGCGCCGCACTCAGCCAGCCGCCCTTCGCATCAACCACAAACCAGCGTTGGTGATATTGTGCAGCGTCGCGATGAGCCGAACCGCTACAGCCCACCACTGGGAAAGACATTTCTGTTGACATAGGTCGCGCCCTTGCTTGGTTTATTCTGTTGATTTGCTGGCACTGAAACATTTAACTGGCTTGTCAACAGCGCCACAAAGTGCTTAGTCTAGCCCAATCAATGCTCACGCTCAGTCCAATCGATGCTTAAACTCGTCCAACTGATGCTAAGGCTAGTTCAAGCCAAACCCTTCTCTCTGAGGCCTGAAACCATATGAAAATCGACCACCTAGATCATCTTGTCTTAACCGTTGCCAGCCTCGAGCGCACCTGCGATTTTTATGGTCGAATCTTGGGCTTTGAGGTCATTACCTTTTTGGGTGATCGCAAAGCCCTAAGATTTGGACAGCAAAAAATCAATTTGCATCAGGTTGACAAGATGTTCGACCCAAAAGCCAAGACGCCCACAGCCGGGTCGGGCGACCTGTGCTTCATTGCGGCAACCCCGGTCGATGACATCGTCAACGAACTGAACGCCGCGGGCGTCACGATCGAACTCGGGCCGGTCGAGCGCACCGGCGCTGTTGGCAAAATCAGGTCTGTGTATTTGCGCGATCCAGATGAAAATTTGATCGAATTATCGAACTATCAACCTTAGATATTTTAGGGTTAATCGGATGATCGAGCCCTCTGCCCCAACTGTTCGGGTTTGATCAAATCGGCCATCGACCCGCCTGAGTTCTAGGGTGTGGAGGGATCGTTTCCTAAAATGCACACAAATTCAGACCAGGGACGAGAGGTAGGTATCTACCGATATCCTCATTTTCCCCTCTATCGCAACTTGCTAACTTGCGATACAGTCGGACGTTGCATTTATAAACTTGGAGACAACATGAGCAATACGATCAAAAAGACCACCGTTCAGGCCTCGCGCCGTAAGCTGTTGCAAGGCGCCGCTGGGCTTGCCGCAATGGGCTTGCCAGCGATTTCGCTGGCGCAAAACAAACCGATCAAAATCGGTATGCCCACTATCTTGTCGGGTCGTGTGGCGATGTTGGGCCTGTCATCACGAAACGGTGCGATGTTTGAAATTGAAAAATTCAATGCCGCAGGCGGCCTAGGTGGACGGATGCTTGAATTGGTTGTGCGCGATTCAAAAGGCCAGCCTCAAGAAGCGGCCCGTGTGGCGCGCGAACTTGTCACCAGCGATGGCTGCGAACTGCTGTGGGATGCCGAGGCATCATCTGGCGCGTTTGCCGTGCACGAAGTGGCAAAAGACTTGGGCGTGTTTGTGATGCACACCAACTCAGAAACATCTTCACTGACTGCTGATCCCAAGCTACGCGTCGCGACCGCCTTTCGTTGCGCACGCCAAGGTATCCATGATGCGATCGCCGGTGGTTCTTATGGCGCGCAGGTTGCGAAAGAGCTTAAGCTCAGGCGTTGGATGAGCATTTCGCCTGACTATGCCTACGGCCGTGATACAACGACTGAATATTTTGAATATCTAAAGCACTTTAATAAAGACATCGAAGTGGTTGGCGAAGTTTGGCCAAAATTGTTTCAGGCAGACTACACCGAAAACATCACGCGCCTCGTTCAAGGTAAACCACAGGCGATTTATTCGTGCTTGTGGGGTGGCGACATGACGTCGTTTGTTGATCAGGCAGGCATTTATGCCTTATTTAAAGATAAACAATTCTTCTCGCCAAACATTGCTGAATACGCGGTGCTGAAGGCACTTAAAATTGTACCGCCAAACCTGCACTCTGGTAACCGGTACCTCAAGACCTTTCCGAACACACCGGCCAACGCCGCCTGGGCAGAGGGCTATATCGCCAAGTTTAAAGAGGATCCCCTGAACTGGTCATGGGAAAACGCGGTCGGAATGGGCTTTTTAACCGCTGCCATGAAAAAAGCCAACAGCTCAGACGGCAAAAAAATTGCCGAAGCAATGCGCGGTATGAAAATCAACTCGCCCTTTGGCGTCGACGGCACAATTACAATGCGTGCTGAAGACAACACCATTATCAACTACGCCATCGGTTATGGCCCCTTGATCAGCAAAGAGCCCTTTGTCACCAAGCAAACCGTTGGCGACTGGAAGCAGATCCTCGAACTTGAACTCGAGTGGAAGAAACGCAAAGGCTGGGCATAACACTCAGAGAGTATTGCACTGAGGTCTAAAGGCCTTTGCCTGAGCGTTCATGCAGAGGCCTTTTTCATACCTGCCGTTTGTTCTTGCTTTAACCGCACCCGTCTGCACTGTCCAGCCAGTTGCGGTTGTATCAACCGTGTACCCCCCTCTCGGAGACCCTCGTGGATCCCATCGCCTTATATGAGTGCGTGACCTCAATGTCATGCATCGTCACTCAAACCAGCACTGGTTTGATTGTTGGCTCGCTGCTCTTTTTAGTCGCGGCTGGTCTGACCCTAATCTTTGGTGTGCTGGGCGTGATTAATTTTGCGCACGGTTCGCTTTACATGCTGGGCGCCTATTTGGCTCTATCAGCCTATCGCATCACAGACAGCTACATGCTCTCTGCCGTGATTTCCGGCATAGGCGTTGGTGTGTTCAGTCTGATTTTTGAACGCTTTTTTATGCGACGCGTCTATCAGGCTGAGGTCTTACTGCAACTGCTTGTGTGCTACGCCTTAATCCTCATCATGGACGATGCGGTCAAAATCATTTGGGGCGCAGAGTTTCAATCAATGGGTATGCCGGCGGCCTTTCAAGCGCCACCCCTGTTTATCTTTGACGGCATCGTGCCAGTTTTTTATGTGTTCATGATTTGTGCTTCAGGGGTGATCGCCTTAGTGATGTGGTATTTGCTGACACGCACTCGCATCGGTAAGGTGGTACGCGCAGCGGCGCACAACCCGACGATGACCTCAGTACTCGGTTTAAACACCACCTGGATCTACGCCGGTGTGTTTGCCTTTGGCGGTGCGCTGGCCGGCTTGGCGGGCGCGCTTGCCGCGCCAGTACGCTCGATGTCACCCGGCATGGGCTTTTCGATTTTGATTGAGTCCTTTATTGTGACGGTCATTGGTGGAATGGGTTCGGTGAGCGGCGCGTTAGTGGGCGCCCTAGTCATCGGCCTAGTGCGCTCGTTTGGCTCGATCGGGTTTCCGCTCTTTGTTGAAGGCATTATGTTTTTGGCGATGGCGTTGATTTTGATTCTCAAGCCGAGCGGCCTCTTAGGTAAGGAGCCACGTTAATGAACCACGCCTTCAAAAAAGAATTGCTCTTTGGGCTCGTTGTACTCGCTCTGTTAGCGGCGCTGCCCCTGCTATCGCCCGGTCGCGTCACGCTTGACTTTGTGATTCGTCTGGCTGCGTTAGGGGTGTTCGCCACCTCGCTGAATATTTTGGTGGGTTACGGGGGAATGGTATCTTTTGGTCACGCCATGTTTTTTGGCGGCGGCGCTTATACCTTTGGCCTGTTAATGCAACGCACTGATGTCTCGATACCCGTCGCGCTCTTAGGAGCAATTGTTTTATGCTCACTGCTGGCATGTGTGATCGGGATGATTTGCGTTAAGCTCAAAGAGATTTACTTCTCGTTTTTGACCCTCGCGTTTCAGATGTTGATTCACAGTGTGATTATCACCTGGACTTCGCTGACGGGCGGCGATCAAGGCTTAATGGGTGGCATTCCACGCAGACCTTTTTGGGGTGGCATTAATGTGGCCGATCCCAATACGCTGTACTGGTTTTGTGTTGTCATCGGCGTGGTCAGCCTACTCATCATGCGCCACGTGTTGCAATCACCGTTTGGCTATACCCTGCGGATGGTGCGCGACAATGCAGATCGCGCGCGCTTCTTAGGCATTGATGTGTGGCGCATTCGTCTGTACGCCTTTATTTTGGCAGGTGCCTTTGCCGGAATCGGTGGCTCGTTGATGGCGTTATTTGTCTCGGGGGCCTACCCAGAGTTTAGTTATTGGACAATGTCAGGCGAAGCCGTATTTATGATCATGATGGGTGGCATCAATGTTTTCTTGGGCCCGATCATCGGTGCAGGTTTGTTGAATATCTTTAACGACGTCATTACACGCACGACCGAGTATCACGGTTTAGCGTTAGGCGTGATCGTGCTGATCTTTGCACTTGGCTTTAAACGCGGCATCACTGACTTTGTGGGAGAGTTGTATAACGCTCTCACCAAGAAGCGAGTGCAATCATGACAAAAAAATATCTCAGTGTGGTCACTGGTGGGTCGAGTGGCATTGGTGCGGCCTGCGTCAGGAATTTAGCCAAGCGCGGCGATTTAGTGGTTGCGCTCGATCTGCCTGGTACTTGGTCTGAAGCGAAAATGAAAGAGCTGGGTGTACATGCCTACGCCTGCGATGTGACTGACGAGCAAGCGGTGCGCGACACAGCGGCAATGATCGAGGCGAAGCACGGTCAAATCTCGGCGCTCGTCAACAGCGCGGGGATTTTGCAACGCCGTTTAACGCCCGATAAGCTCACCATGACAGAATGGGATCGTGTGGTGGCGGTGGATCAGCGCGGCACGTATCTTGCCTGCGCGGTCTTTGGCTCGCGCATGGCTGAGCTAGGCGTGGGGGCAATTGTCAACATCGCCTCGATTACCTCGATGCGGTCGGTACCCTTGCATGCCTATGCGCCCGCAAAGGCTGCAGTGGCGTCAATGACGGCCTGCCTAGCTGCTGAGTGGGGCCGCGCCGGTGTGCGCGTCAACGCTATTTCGCCTGGATACGTACTTACCGAGGCGTTGCAAGCCGCGATTGATCGGGGTGATCGCAACCCCGAAGACCTCACCTCGCAAGCCGCCATGGGGCGCATGGTCACACCAGACGAAATTGCTGACTCGGTTGGCTTCTTATTGTCGCCTGCCGCCAAGGCAATCACTGGCATCAATTTGCCGGTTGACGCAGGTTGGCTAGCCGGCTCGACCTGGCAAACCTATGGCGGTGTACCACGCGCTCAAACCAACACCTCAGGAGGGGCCACTAATGCTTAAGATCGAAAACCTCCACAAGGCCTTTGGTGGTGTCGTTGCAACCTCTGATGTCTCGATTCACTTTAAGACTGAATCACTCACGGCTGTGATTGGCCCCAATGGCGCTGGCAAAACAACGTTCTTTAATTTAATTTCAGGTGCGCTCAAACCCGACTCGGGTCGCATTTTGTTAGACGGCGAAGACATCGTTGGCATGACGAGCGCCGCGATCGTACACAAGGGAATCGGTCGCGCGTTTCAAGTGGCCAAACTCTTTAAGACTCTGACCGTTGAAGAGTCGCTGCGCGGTGCGTTGATGTCGCCTCTGGGGCGTTCGGCGCAAATGCACGGGCGGTTTCCCTTAGCGCAGACGCGTGATCGGGCCTTTGAAGTGATGGAGCAACTTGGTTTGCACAACAAAGCGCATTTGATTAGCGGCAATTTATCGCACGGCGATCAAAAGCTCTTGGATATGGCCTTGGCGCTAGTGCTAAAGCCCAAAGTGCTTTTGCTAGACGAACCCGTGGCTGGCATGGGCCCTGAAGAACGAGAGCAAATGATTGAGACCGTTTATGGTCTTTGGAAAAAAGGTGGATTAACTGTCGTGCTGATCGAGCATGACATGGAGATCGTCTTTAGGGTCTCGCAACATATCCACGTTTTATCGTACGGCAAGCTCTTGGCTGAGGGTAGCCCAGAGCAAATCCGAAACAATCCGGCCGTCATTGAGGCCTACTTGGGTAAACCCCGCGAGGAGCACGCATGAGCGACCACGTGCTAAAAGTGCAAGACATTGATGTCTTTTATGGCACTAGTCAGGCATTGTTCAACTTATCGTTTGAAGTCAACCGAGGCGAGACCTTGGCGTTGCTTGGTCGAAACGGCGCTGGCAAAAGCACCACCATGAAGACCATCGCTGGTGTGAATCCTACAAAAAGGGGTAGCGTCGAGTTGTACGGCAAGGTCATCACCGGGCGCTCTGCACATTTAATTGCCCGTGCAGGCATTGGTTATGTGCCAGAAGACCGACAGATATTTCCAGATCTCAGCGTCGACGACAATCTCACTATCGCCATCAAAAAAGGGGCGAAGGGTGAAGACGACTGGAGCCTTGAGCGCGTGTATGACACGCTGCCACTCTTAGCCCCTCTCAAAGACCGAATGGGCGGGCAATTATCTGGCGGCGAACAACAAATGCTGACTGTCGGCCGCGCACTGATGGGAAACCCCGATGTGTTGCTACTCGACGAGCCCAGCGAAGGCCTGGCCCCCATCATGGTGCAAAAGATTGGTGACTTGATCGCCACCTTGCACAAGCTAGGCAAAACGATTGTCTTGGCCGAGCAAAATCTACATTTTTGCCTAGGGCTAGCCGACCGGGCCGTGGTGATCGACAAAGGTACGGATGTCTTTTGCGGAACCATCCACGAGCTCAACGACAACGCCGATATCAAACAACGTTATCTGTCGGTTTAACGACTGAGGGGACTGCTATGCATCTTTCAAAAATGAACGCGTCACAAGCTTTTGACATGACCGGTACCCACTTGTGGATTACAGGAGCTGCTGGCGGCATCGGTAGTGCCACGGCCCGGCTATGCAGCCAGCTCGGCGCCTCGTTGGTCTTGACGGATATCGGCCCCCTCGCAAAGCTCGAAGCGCTTGCACACACGCTCACGGGTTCAGTCGCTGTCGAGTCTTGCGACGTCACGCAACGCGACGCGGTTGAAAGTTTAGTGCATCGGCACAAGCCGTTTACCGCGCTGGCCGACACCGCGGGCATCTGCCCCTTTGAAGACGACTGGATGGCGCCAGATTGGAACGAAGCCGCTTTTATGCGCGTGATGCAAGTCAACGTGTTGGGGCCCATTAATCTGGTGCGCGCGGTGTTGCCTGGCATGATGGAACGCAAACACGGGCGTATCGCCCTCTGTGGCTCGATTGCCGGCTGGACCGGCGGGTTACGTGCCGGCCCGCATTACAGCGCCTCTAAGGGCGGCGTTCACGCTCTGGTGCGCTGGTTTGCGCAACGTGCAGCACCTCATCATGTGTGCGTGAACGGTGTGGCGCCTGGGCCGATTGATACGGGCATGACCACAGGTCAAGGCTATAAAGGCAGCGAATACCCCATGCAACGGATGGGCGAGCCCGAAGAGATCGCAAGCATGTTGACTTACTTGTGCTCACCCGCGGCAAGCTTTGTGTCGGGCGCCATCATGGATGTCAACGGCGGCACACAAATGCGCTGAGTGGCTGAAAGGCGCTTAGTATTAAGGGCTTGAACTCGCCCCCTCAAAGACGCGCGAACGGCTCAAGCAGCCTTGGCAAGCCTTGAGCCGAACATCAAATTTTGATTTCGCCCTTGCATAAACGGCGGATTTAAATTAGCATGAAAATGTAGCAAACACTACATTTTATGTTTCATTACCCTTGTCCACCCCCCTTTCGAGGTCACCCAATATGTACGACATTTTTCAGACCGATCGTTTAATCGATCTTTGGCTGACCGAAGATATCGGCTCGTGTGACCTGACAGCTCAACTCATGATTGATGAAGATGCTGTTGGCACATTTCATATGAACGCCCGCGAACCAATGTACATTGCCGGCATCGATGTTGCCGCACGAATCTTCAGTCGGTATGACGCCGCGCTACGCGTCACCAAACTCGCCAAAGACGGCGACAAGGTTGAAAAAGGCACCAGAATTTTGACCGTATCTGGCCCCGCTCGCAGCATTGTGACTGCAGAACGCCCTGCTCTGAACATTTTGCAACGCCTGTGTGGCATCGCCACTGAAACCGCGCGCTACAACGCTGAGATCGCTGGTACAGGCGCACGCTTAATCGACACGCGTAAAACAACACCTGGGCTACGCATGCTTGAGAAACACGCTGTCGCCTGTGGTGGTGGCCTGAATCATCGCTTAGGTTTGGATAACGGCGTCATGCTCAAAGACAACCATATTGCAGTGGCTGGCAGTATCGGCAAAGCTGTGGCGCGCGCCAAACTCAAGCTGCCCATTCTGACCAAGATTGAAGTCGAATGCGACCGCTTTGAACAGGTTGAAGAGTCTTTAGCGGCTGGCGCCGATGTCATCATGCTCGATAACATGTCGATTGCCGACATGACCACTGCAGTTAAGTTTGTTGCAGGTCGGGCAAAAATTGAAGCGTCGGGCGGCATCAGCATCGCGACGATTCGTAACGTGGCACTGACCGGTGTAGATTACATCTCAACCAGCAAAATCACTCAAGCTGCACCTGCAGTTGATATCGGTTTAGACGAATAAGCAGGCGTTGGGTGACAAGCGGCAATTTCTTTTTTGTTGTCGGCCCTAGTGGGGCCGGCAAAGATAGCCTGATTGATGGGGCACGGCAGCAGCTCGACCCGGCTCAGTTCATTTTTGCCAAACGCACAATCACTCGACCGGCCGACTCGGGTGGTGAAGCCCACCAAGCATGCACGCAGCCTGAGTTCGCTCAGCTTGAACGGGAAGGTAAGTTTTTAATCACCTGGCAAGCACATAACCTCTCGTATGGTCTGCCAAGCGGTCTGCTTGATGCCCTAGCTACCGGACAACACGTCATTGCAAATGGCTCGCGCGCAATGGTGGCCGAGCTCAACGCGCGCGTCCCTCATTTAGTCGTAGTTGAAATCGGCGCACCGACTGAGATTCTGGCGCAGCGACTCGCGCAGCGTGGCCGTGAATCTGCGGGTGATGTTGCTAAACGCTTGGCGCGAAAAACTGAGCCGTATCCTGAAGGCACACGCGTACTGCGCGTCACCAACGACCAAACGCCTGCGATCGGTGTGATCCGTTTTTTAGCGTCGCTCTTTACACAGCTCGGGCAAACTCCTGCGCCTCTTGGGTCGCTCTATAAAAAAATTGCAGGGTTCGCGCTCAGCGAAACCGAATATCGTCCTTTGCTGGCCGCCATTCACCAAAAGCAATATTCTGGAGCTGAGATCGAAGCTTTTTTAATTGCCTGCACACAACATTTATCTGACGATGAGCTTATCGCAGTCGCGCGCTGCCGCAGCGAACTGATGCCACGCATTTCGTGGGGCCGTGACATGGTGGTCGACAAGCACTCGCTTGGCGGCATACCTGGCAGTCGTGTCACGATGGTGGTGATTCCGATTGTGGCTGCCCACGGGTTACTCATCCCCAAAACATCATCGCGTGCCATCACCTCGGCGGCTGGCAGCGCCGATGCAATGGAGGTTCTTGCAAAAGTCGACCTCACCCCTGAGCAACTTAAACAGTGTGTGGCGCAGACCAATGCCTGCATCGCCTGGAACGGCAAGCTCAATCATTCGGTCATTGATGACGTGATGAATGCGATCACTCGCCCCTTGGCACTTGATACACGACGCTGGTCGGTAGCTTCGATTTTGTCAAAGAAATATTCAGCTGGCGCGACTCATGTTGTCATTGATATTCCGTATTCAAGTGGTGGCAAGGTCAAAACTCTACCTGCGGCAGAGGAACTTGCTAGACTCTTTGAAATGGTGGGTGCGGCCTTAGGACTCGTCGTCAAGGCGTTTGCGACAGATGGCCACGCACCGATCGGACGTGGGATCGGCCCCGCCCTCGAAGCACGCGATGTGTTACAGGTGCTTGACCGCCATCCAGATGCGCCGGCAGATCTGTTAGAAAAATCTTTATTCTTTGCCAGCCAAATCTTGGCACTCGACCCTGCGGTCGGCAGCGTTGCCAACGGCCGTGCCCGCGCGCTCGAATTGCTGAACAGTGGTGCTGCAAGCACCACCATGCGGGCAATCATTGCGGCTCAAGGTGCTCAGCCACCACTCGATTGGTCGGGCGTACTCAAACACGAAGTTCGTGCACAACACAGTCGTCGCGTACAGGCCATTGATGGTTTTGTCATTTCAGGGCTTGGGCGTTGCGCTGGTGCCCCTGCAGACCAACTCGCCGGCGTAGATCTGGCGTGTGGCTTGGGCTCAGTCGTCAGTGCTGGCGATTTGCTCTATGTCTTACAGGCGAGCGATCAAGAAAAACTCGCGCAAGCGGCCGCGCTTGCGCAGAGTGACTGCGGCTACCGTCTGAGCTGAGGTGGCCTACTCGCCAAAACCCTTGGCAACAATCACTTCAACCAAATTCGGCACACCGCTGGCCATCGCTGCCTTCAACACCGCCGACAACTGCGTTGGATCTGTCACGGTTTGTGACGACATCCCCATGTTTTTTGCTAAGCCTGCAAAATCGATTGGTGGATCATTCATATCCATCGCAACAAACGCATCTGTGCCGCGCATTGCAAGTAATCGTTCTTTAATGATGCGATAGCTGCGATTATTGATGATGACATAAGTGATGGGCAAACGTAAGTGCGCAGCTGTCCAGAGCGACTGGATACTGTACATGGCGCTACCGTCTCCAATAGTGGCCACAATCGGGCGACCAGGTTGCGCCAAGCTCACGCCCACTGCACCTGCCATCCCAAACCCCAAACCACCGCTCGCTAGGCCGTAATACGCTTTGGGATTGTCCATAGGTAGCATCGCGGCAATCGCGGGCGAGGCCGTCAGGGTTTCATCCACAACGATCGCATCTTTAGGCAAAACGTCCACTAACTGACTGACCAGATAGCGTTGGTCGATAGGATTAGATTTTGCGGCAGCTGAAAACTCTTCGCGGGTCTTGTCACGCTTCGCTGACCAGTTATTGGCGCTCAAGGCCTTCACGCGTGCGCTTGCCGCCTTCGCGTACTCGGCGCTGCGCGCTGCACGCAACACCGGCAACAACGCCAGCAATGTTTCTTTGACATCTGCGCGCACGGCGGTTTCTGTTGAATAGTTTTTACCAAGCTCCCACTCGCGCTCGGTGATGTGCATGACGGGCATTTCAGGCGGCAAAGGCTCGACCGTGCTCATCGGTGACATGCGAAGCAGATCGGCACCGAGGCACAGCAAGAAATCGTACTGCTCAAGAATCGAACGTACTTTTTTCTGGTTGCGCGACAAGTCACCCATACAGGTTGGATGCGAGGTCGGATAACGTGCGTTATAGCCAACAGACTCTTGGTACACCGCGGCGCCTAGCAACTCGGCAAGCTCGCACGCCTCGTTAAAAATACCGGCGTTTGCGATTTCACGACCAGCGACAATCACAGGGTTTTTTGCCGCTAATAAACGTTCGGCCAACGCCTTGAGCGAGGCATCGCCCGGGCGCACCGCGGCGTCGATGACGGTAGGGAAGCCAAATTCAATTTCAGTCTCTTCGTCGAGCACCGAGCCTGGCAAACTGATAAACACCGGGCCCATCGGTGGCGTGCGAGCAATCTTGGCGGCGCGACGCACGATCCGTGGCAAGTCTTCAAGCCGGGTCACTTCAAAGGCCCACTTCACCAAAGGCGCCACCATGGGCACCAAGGGTTCATACAACAAAGGCTCTTGCAGGCCATAGCCCACTTCATATTGACCCGCCGTAATGATGATGGGCGACCCCGAGAACTTAGCCGAATAGATCGCCCCCATCGCGTGCCCTAAGCCAGGCGCGCAATGTAAATTACAGGCCACCAGTTTGTTCGAAGCACGTGCAAACCCGTCGGCCATCCCAACCACAATCGATTCTTGTAACCCCAACACATACTTCAACTCAGGAAACTGTGGCACCGCCTCCATGATGGCAAGCTCGGTTGTCCCGGGGTTGCCAAACATATGGGTGACGCCCTCATCAAGCAACAATTTGATGAAAGCCTGACGACCAGTAAGTTTTTGCATTGCCATGAATCAATCTCTGTATGTATGGGTTGAAACCTTAACCGCACCTTGCGCTTCGCACCGCTTGAGAGGAGAGGGCGTTCGAAGAAAGTATCGAAACGCCGACTCTGTCAATTTAGATTTAACGATAACCAGAAACCAGCGCGACTGGGCGCTAGATACTGGGTACAGTATGAACTTACGGCTTTAAACGACCCGTTTGAATATAAAAATCGCGCTCTTTCATCGCTGCGGCATGAATGTCAGCTGCAACATTGGTCGACTTGGCAAAACTGGTATCCGTATAGGCCCCTAAGCGTCGAAACTCAGCCATCATCTCAGGATTTTGCAAGGCGGTTTGAATCATTGCGGACAAGTATGCCTTGCGGTCAGCAGGAGTACCTTTAGGCACCACCGCAAAACGCATAATGTTCCAGACGAATTGCTTCGCACCAAAAATCTCGTTGAAGGTCGGCACGTCTTTCATATTGAAGACACGCTCTGCGCTTGCAACAGCAATCGGTCTCAGCTGCTTGGCCTGTAAGTAACTTTCAAATTCGCCGTAAAAGCCTTGCGCGACATCAACGTTACCGCCAATCAAGGCGACGATTCCAGGCTTACCGCCCTGAAACGGTACGCGTAAAAATTTGGCCCCTGTTTGTGCTTCGAGCTGATCCAAGAGGTATTCCCACATCGACCCTGGCACCACTGCCGCGCGCACTGTACCTGGTTTATCTTTTGCTGCCTGAAGGATTTCTTTGGCCGTCTTGCCCTTAAAAGGGCCCTCTGTACCAGCCACCCAAGCTAAAGCGTCGCTATTAATGTAGGCAATTGACTCAACATCGGCGAGCGACCATTTGCCGGGTGCACGCAAAATCGCATCGCCCCAGAAATTACTCGCTAAGATCCCAACCGTATAGCCGTCAGGCTTTGCCTGGGTTGCCAGATACGAGTGCCCAACCATGCCAGCACCGCCAGCACGGTTGTTGACCAAGACCTTATCGCCACTGGCTCTTTCAACAAACTTCGCCAAAATACGCGCGGTCAAATCCATGCCACCGCCAGCCGGATACACGACGGTGTATTCGATCGGCTGATCCGGAAATCCTTTGGGCTTGAGTTTTGCCAGCGCAGGATCCGTTTGTGCGAAGGCACCAAAGCTAAGTGCTGCCAGTAGGCCAGCGAGTACTGTTGAGATCGTTTTCATTTATAAGTCTCCGTGAGGTTGTTTCGACTTGCGTTTTAAAAATACCAAGGCGGCCAAAATTAAGCTGCCAACAA